>CAZKFI010000033.1:0-19859 GCA_964551975.1 uncultured Bifidobacteriaceae bacterium
CGCAAACGTCGACAAGCGGGAGATGCAGTACCTCTACAGGGATGGTGACGACTGGGTGTTCATGGACGCTACAAGTTACGATCAGATCCCGGTTCCCAACGCCGTAGTGGGTTCAGCCGCCGATTACCTACTCGAGAACCAGTCAGCCAATGTCGCGATCCACGAAGGTAATGCGCTCTACGTTGAACTCCCTGCGTCAGTGGAGCTGACCATCACGTATACCGAACCTGGCCTGCAGGGCGACCGATCCACTGGCGGAACCAAGCCGGCAACGCTGGAGACAGGAGCAACCGTGCAGGTCCCGTTGTTCATCGAGCAGGGAACGCGAGTCAAGGTTGATACACGAGACGGGTCCTATCTGGGTCGCGTGAACTAACTATGTCGGCCCGCGGAAAGGCTCGGAAGCGAGCCGTCGACATCCTCTACGAGGCCGAGATGCGGGGGTTGAGTTCGACTGATGTGCTGATCCAGGCGCAGAGTCGCATGAAGCAGGATTCCGCGACCGACCTGAACCCACTCGTTGAGCGTCTGGTCAGGGGTGTTGCCGCCAATCAACCCGTACTGGACGCAACGATTGCCAGCCATTCAGTGGGCTGGAGCATTGAACGAATGCCTGCTGTCGATAGGGCGATTCTGCGCGTCGGTTGCTTCGAATTGGTCGATGAGCCAGATACTCCGCCTGCCGTGGTGATAGCCGAAGCCGTCAAGCTAGCTTCAAGTTTGTCGACCGATGAGTCTGGTTCCTTCGTCAACGGTGTCCTTGCGGCCATCGCCAGGGACCAACCGGGACTGAAGCGTCTGGGACCTGAGCTTGCCGTAAATACGCAGTCTCACGATGGACCAGGACTTGCGTGACCTTTGACATCGTGGATTTTCACATCGTGGACTTTCACATCGTGCACTAACACACATGGTGCAGTCTGAGGTGAGCCCAGTTTGGCGGGTGTCGCGCGTGACTTCGGCAGGCCTGGCCCTTTCCCTGACGATTTCAATTCTTTCACTCGTATTCGGGTACACGAATGCTCGTGCCGCTGATTCAGATGTACCGCAGGGACGAGCCGAGCCATCGATACTGCGCTTCGGCGATGTCGACCTGCGAGCGTGCTCCGTTGTTGTAGAGAAGGAGTACCGGTCCTGGTGTGGTCGCATAGTGCGCCCCCTCGACCAGTCGGACCTGGTAACCGGTGGGCAATCAATCTCGATTCGGTTCGCTGTCATTCTTCCGCGACCCTGGAATAGCGGCGCTATTGCCGAGCTGCAGCGCAGTGGAGCTCTCGTTGGGCTCGAAGGTGGGCCCGGATACGGCGCCATTGAGGCGGCATGGGCCTATACCGACATGTTTGCGCCCATGCTGTCCAGACGTGCATTGGTTCTCATGGATGCGCGCGGGACTGGTCGGTCGCACCCGATCGATTGCCGAAGCTTCGGTTACTCAGAGGCTGAGTCGCCAGCTGAAGTAGATCGCTCGACCGCCATGTGCGGCGCATCGCTTGGAAATGCAATTGACGACTACGGCACTACATCGGCCATGGATGACTTGGCCGCGATCATTCGTGCACTCGGATTCTCGAAGGCCGACGTGTATGGCGGTTCATACGGCAGTTTCGCAGCGCAAGTTCTTGCTGCTCAGCACCCCGAACTGGTGCGAAGTCTGATACTTGATGGGGCCTATCCAGTCTCCGGGGAAACGGCGTGGTACCCAACCCAAGGAGCCGCGCTTCGTAGCGCCCTTCAGCAGGTGTGCAGGCAAGACGTCGTCTGCGCAGGTCAAAACCAGGACACCGTGGAGATCTTGTCAGCGGCGCTACGTCAGCTCAGGGAAAAGCCAGTGTCGATCAATGCGCCGGGTGATGATGGACGACGTCACCGTGTCGTCATTGACCCGCCGTCCCTAGTGGAAGTGGCCTTTGGGGGTACTTACGGTACGACCGTGTATCGCGAACTTGACCCAGCGCTGCGGGCTTTCCTGCAAGGGGATCCGCTGCCACTCGGTCGCCTGGTTGCCGAGCAGCAGTACTTAGGGGCATCTGAGGAGTCGATACAGGAATACAGCCACGGACAGTTTCTCGCCGTCAGTTGCCAGGACTACCCGCAGTTGTTCGACATGGCCAGCAGCGCGCGTATGAGGCAGGTGCAATTCGACAGTGCTGTTGCGCAGGCAGAAGTCACAGACTCGGATATGTACGCGCCATTCCGGATTTCTGAATATCTGAACTCCGCCTGGCAGATTCAAGACCTCTGCCTCAATTGGCCGGTATTGCCGTTGGGGGATTTCGGCCCACCAACCTCAGGGCCGTATCCGGATATTCCGACCTTGGTGTTCTCGGGGTCGCTAGACACCATCACCACAGCAGCAGAAGGTGAGATGGTGGCGCAGCAATTCCCCCGATCCCTCCACGTTATTGTCCAAAATGGCGTTCACGTTCAGGCTCTGGGCGCAATGGATTCCTGCGCCACAAGGTTGATCGAAGAGTTCATCTCGTCACCCGAGGTTGCCTTGACCTCAGGTGACGAAGTCTGCATAGAGATTCAGCCGCGCCTTACAAAGAGCTTCATCGGGTCTGGTCGTGCTCTTGGCACCCCACAGGCCACGGCGATCACCGTTGCAGACGTCCTAAATCGAGTTCGCATGAGTGCACGCAACGATGGGCTAGGACTGCGATCAGGGACTTGGCGGCTCAAGGAGTCCAGCCATGGTTCGGGGTACCGGATTACGTTGCAGAACATCCGGGTCTTTGCTGATCTGCCCGTGAGCGGGGTGATCGACTGGCGTTCCAACGGAAACATGCGCGCCCACATTGACACGCCGGACGGTCGGCTGAAACTTGCTTGGAACACCCAGATCACCGGTGCCCAGGCCCAGGTCCGGGGGACTCTCAATGGTCAAGCGGTACGTACCGAATTCATGGCTCCGTGAGATTCATGCCTCCGTGAGCCGAACCCAGCACGTACCGCTTGCCGCTACTCCTACAACTTCATGGCGAACTACTGCGCAACTGAACTGTTAATGGTGATTGAGGTGCCCGAACCGCCGTCGCCAACAACGATGGCATCAACGCGGGTACCGCCTTGCGTTCCCGCGAAGGTGACCATGTCTTCCGCGATCATGCCTTCTTCGATCGTGTAGCCGGCTCCTTCGAGGGTTGCCCGGTATGCCTCCGCAACATCGGTGACATTCCCCTCGACCTGCCAGGTCCCACTGGCACCTTCGCCGCTTTCCACCACGCTTATCAACGAACCTCCATCAAATGGAGGAACATCTGCTGGCCAGAAATCCGGCAGTGCGAGGTCGCTACCAATGGCCATGCTGCCATCCTCGCCCTCGACCGTTACGGTTCCGGAATCCAGATCCAGATCGACGTTGCCACCCCCAGCTTGCTCAGCGGCCTGCTCGAGTGCCTGTTCCGTGGCCTGCTCGGCGATCTGGCCACAGCCTGTCGCCGTCATGACTGCCACGAGGACTCCTGCGGCCGCTGCCCCGGATCGAATCGCTGCGGATCGGATCGCGATGTTGCCTGTTGTCTTGATCAATTCCAGCTCCCTTCACGCTCGAACGTTCCCCGATGGTAAGGCCACACGGCCGTCGATGGTGGGCCAAGTCGAGTGAATGAATCTCAGAAAGGGAACCGACAACCAAGTGGGTGCCCCGGGTGGGATTCGAACCCACACTGGACCGAGTTTGAGTCGGCTCCCTCTACCGGTTGGGGTACCGGGGCGTGTTGTGAGCCTAGTAGGCCGCATTAGTCTGCCAGCGTGGCCTCCCAGCCCAACCAGACCAACGAGCCGAACGGGCTGGCGTCAGGCTCGCCTGTCTCGGCAGCCCGAACAGCCGTGGTCGCTGAGGACGAGGCAATTATTCGACTTGATCTTGTCGAGATGCTGACCGAACAGGGCATTCGTGTCGTGGGCCAGGCGAGCAATGGGGAAGACGCAGTGCAACAAGCCGTCGCACTAGGACCCGACATCGTGTTTCTCGATATCTCAATGCCAGAACGAGATGGGCTATCGGCTGCAATGGAGATCCGGGCCCTGCGGATCGCTCCTGTTGTCATGCTCACGGCCTTCGCGCAGCGCGACATTGTTCAGCAGGCAGCGACCGCGGGTGCAATGGGCTACTTGATCAAGCCATTCACCGCATCAGATCTCGTGGCGGCAATGGAAATCGCCTTCGCACGGTGGGCGGAATTCATGGAATTGGACGGCGAACGCCAGGCGCTCCAACAGCGCCTGGCTCAGCGTGAGCAGATTGATCTGGCGAAAGCACGAGTCCAACGTGAACTCGGCCTGACCGAACCAGAGGCTTTCGCCTGGATGCGCCGCTGCGCCATGGACCGGCGAGTGACCCTCAGTGAAGTGGCCGTCAGTTTGGTAGCAGGGGACCAGTTGACATAGGTCCACCCGGACCGGGAAATGTTTGGTAACGGAACGATTACGAACCTGCTACGAGTGGGGGGCCCCGCAGTGCCCCGACCACGACCCCCATACAGTAGACCTCGGCGGCATTCGCCGTCGCTTGCCTGTATTCAAGGAGAAACATGAAGCGCACTACGGTCCTCAAGTCGGCCGCAGTGCTGGGTGTTGCTTCGCTTGCTCTCGCCGCTTGCGGTGGAAGCAGCGAAACGGCCACCAGCGCCTCTGCAGCCGCTGAGTCCTCGGCGCCGGCCGCATCTGCATCGGCACCGGCTGAGGACGCTTGCAAGAACCCGACTCTCGTGGTCGGCTCGCTGCTCCCGGCCACGGGCGACCTGGCCTTCCTCGGGCCACCGGAGTTTGCCGGTATCAAGAAGGCCCTGAATGAGATCAGCGCCGCTGGCGGCGTGCTGGGTGGCGAAGTCACCTACATCGAGGGCGACTCAGGCGACACCAGCACTGATATCGCTTCCCAGACGGTTGATTCGCACCTGTCGCAGGGTGTTCAGGCCATCCTCGGTGCAGCTTCATCCGGGGTATCGCTCACCGTGATCGACAAGATCACTGGCAACGGGGTGCTCCAGATTTCGCCTGCCAACACCTCGCCGGCACTGACCACCTACGAGGACAACGGGCTCTACTGGCGCGTTGCTCCCTCGGACGTGCTCCAGGGCGCCATCATCGCGGCAACCGCGATTGACAAGGGCATTGAGTCCATGGCAGTCATCGCTCGTCAGGATGCCTATGGAGAGGGCTTGGCCGACGCCACAGCGAAGGACTTCGAGGCTGCTGGTGGAACGGTGACCAGCAAGATCCTCTACGATCCGGCCGCGACGTCATTCGAGGCTGAGGTTGCTGAGATCAAGGCTGGCGGCCCGCAGGCTGTCACGGTGATTGGCTTCGAGGAGTCAGTGAAGCTGCTCCAGGAAATGATCAAGCAGGGTGTGGGCCCGGCCGACCTCCAGGTGTTCCTGGTCGACGGCAACATCTCCACCACCGCTTACGGTGATTTCCCGGCCAACACCATGAAGGGCGTCATCGCGACTGTTCCGACAGGCGAGGCCGACCTGACGGCGTTCAACGAGAGCCTGCTCGAGGTCGACCCCGAGTTGACCGACTACGCATACGGCGCTCAGTCCTACGACGCCATGATGCTGGTCGCTCTGGCTGCCGAGGCTGCAGGCTGCGGCGACGGCACGGCTATCGCTGGCAAGCTCGCTGATGTCGCTGGCAATGGTGGCGAGAAGTGCACCACCTACGCCGACTGCCTGGCACTGCTGCAGGCTGGCACGGACATCGATTTCGAGGGCGTGACCGGTCCGCTGGACTTCAACCAGTACGGCGACCCGGCCCAGGCAACGATTTCGATCAACGAGTACACCTCGAACACCGAGTTCGCGGAGACCGGCAAGGTCACCGCTGAGGTGCCGCTGCCGTAGGCAGGTGCACTCAGAGGCACGTTGCGCCCCCGTCCATTTGGACGGGGGCGCAACTGTTGCCGTACTAGCCGAAGATCCGGCGCCTTGTGGGCGCCTTTTAGGCTCCTTGTGAGCTCGTAGCAATTCAGCGCTCAGATCAGCTCAGATCAGATCAGATCAGTCAACGAAAGCCCTTAGGGCACGGAGCGACTCATGGATGGAGGCTTGTAGGTCAGCAACGCTTTCCTACACGCGTACCTCAAACCTTGGCGAGCGTCCCCAAATACAGTTCGACCACCTTCGGGTCGTTGGCAAGCTGAGCGCCTGTTCCGGTGTAGGCATTGCGACCCTGGTCAAGGACATAGCCGCGATCGACAATCTGCAGGCACCGCCGGGCATTTTGCTCCACGATGATCACGGTTACACCGGTCGCATTGATCTCCCGGACGCGAATGAAGACTTCATCCTGGAGGACTGGGCTCAGCCCAGCGCTGGGCTCATCAAGCAAGAGCACACTTGGCTCCATCATCAGGGCCCGGCCCATAGCAACCATCTGTCGTTCGCCGCCGGAGAGCGACCCCGCACGCTGCTTACGGCGCTCACCCAAGGTGGGGAAGAGCGAGACGACCTTCTCGAACCGCTCCTTGAACCGGTCCGGCTCCTGGTAGGCCCCCATCTGCAAGTTCTCTTCGATGGACAGGGAAGGAAAGACATTGTTTGTTTGCGGGACGAATCCGACCCCGCGCTTTACCAGTTGATCGGCTCGCAAATTGGTGATGTCCTCATCACGGAGCAGCACGGCCCCTTCAGAAACACGAACAAGGCCAAAAATCGCCTTAAGCAGGGTGGACTTTCCCGCACCGTTGGGCCCGATGATCCCGACGAGTTCTCCCTCGCGTGCGTAGAGGTCGGCACCATTGAGGATGTTCACACCGGGGAAGTAACCGGCGACCAAGGCGTCAGCGCGGATCAGCGCGCCTACGCTCTCGGATTTGTGCATCTGCTCCAGAGAAGCTGCATGGGCCGTACGAGCCTGGTTCGCACCAATGTCTAGCTCACGATTGAACTCCGCTGGATCGTCCGGGCTGCCGGGATTTGGCAGATCGCTAGGTTCTGTGAACGTCATCCCGTCCCTCCTTCCTGCGTGAGGGCCTGTCCAGAGGCGGTGAGGGCCTTGTCATGGTGGGCACCAAGGTAGGCATCGATCACGGCGACGTCCTTCATCACCGAACCCGGCGGGCCCTCGGCAATGATCTTGCCCTGGGCCATCACGATCACCCAGTCACTGATGTCGTGGACCATGTCCATGTCGTGCTCAACGAAAAGCACGGTGACACCCTCTTCGCGAATGTCCTTGATGTGTTGGAGCAGACTCTGGGTCAGTGCTGGGTTCACCCCTGCCATGGGCTCGTCCAGCATTAACAGGGTGGGGTTGGCCATGAGTGCCCGGGCCATTTCCAGGAGTTTTCGCTGCCCCCCGGACAGTGAACCGGCGAAGTCATTGGCCTTGGCGGCGAGATTGAACCGTTCCAGTATCTCCATGGCGCGATTAGTCACCTGACGCTCCTGCGCTCTCCAAAGGAAGGGGAGCAGGGCAGCTGTTAGGTGTTCACCCGTCTGGTTTGCCGCACCAAGTCGCATGTTGTCCATCACCGTCATGCGGCTCAACGCCTTAGTCAACTGAAAGGTGCGGACCATGCCTCGCCTAGCGAGACGGTACGGAGCCAGCTTTGCTGCTGACTGACCATTGAATGTCCATGATCCGCTATCGGCTCGATCGAAACCAGTCAAGAGGTTGAAGAATGTTGTCTTACCGGCCCCGTTGGGTCCAATAAGAGCCGTGATGGCACCCCGTTGAATCTCCACATGATCAACGTCCACGGCGGTGAGGCCGCCGAAGGAACGCTTGACATCGTCAGCGACCAAAATGGGATCCGGTTTCGTTGACCCTGGAACTTGCGGGACCGCGGCGAATGCTTCGACCGCAGCCTGTCTGCGGGTACCGGTCATGCGCGTCCCTCCTGAGCCGAGCACTGATTAGCGGCCATCGAGCGCCAGCTCACGTCGGTCGCCGAAGATGCCCTGCGGTCTGAATATCATCAGCGCCATCAGTCCGATGCCCACGAGGATGAAACGAATTGGGCCTATGTCGGTGGGCTTGAGGAAGTCCACCCAGCCCGCTTGAATTGCCTGGCCTAGGAATTCGCCAACACCCGCTAGCAGGAACCAGAAAATGATGGCGCCCACACTGGGGCCAAAGATCCTTGCCGCGCCACCGAGTAGCAGGATCGTGTAGGTGAAGAAGGTGACATCTGGAACAAAACTGTCGGGCTGAACGGACTGCTTAGCAATAGCCCAAAGGATGCCCGCTGCAGTTCCAATCATTCCACCGAGGATCAGGGCTTGCATCTTGTACGTGAACACGTTCTTGCCGAGGGCAACGACTGCGAATTCATCCTCTCGGATGCCCTTGACCACCCGACCCCAGGGGCTTCGGACCAAGAGCCAAATCCCCAGGGTGCACAGAGCGACAATCGACCAACCAACGATGACTACCCAGAAGTCCTGCCGCGTCCAATTGAAGAATGGGAGATTGAACTCCAGGGGCAGCGGGTTCAGGTCGTGAAACGCTTGCCCCATTTTGCCGTTGATGCCGTTGGCGCCACCAAACACATCACGAAGCGCGATACTGCGCACAACGAGCCGCAATAGCTCACTGGCCGCGATCGTGACGATGGCGAGGTAATCGGCACGCAGCCGCAAGGTGGGAATACCGAGAAGCAACGCGAGGCCTACTGAGGCCAGCAGACCCACGGGAATGGCGAGCCACAAACTCAAGTCGAGACTCACCACGATGACGCCTACCGCGTAGGCACCAACGGCGACGAATGCGACCTGGCCGAAGTTGAGAAGGCCGGCATACCCGAATTGAACATTCAGGCCAACAGCGGCAAGGCAGTAGATGATCGCCGTGACGCCAATGGCCTGGGTCAGCGATTGCGTGAGTACGAACCAGAAGTCCATAGCTAACCGACCCTCTCCCGGCGCCCGAGGATGCCTTGTGGACGCACCAGCAGGATGATGATCATCAAGAACAGCGCACCCACAGTCTTCATCTCGGTGGGAATGATGAGCGTGGTCAGCTGGATGAACACTCCGACGATGAGTGCCCCCACAATTGCTCCATAGATCGTCCCGAGACCGCCCAGGGTGATTGCAGCGAACATCACAAGCAGTAAGCGCTGGCCCATGTTCCAGGAGATGTCCTGGGTAATGCCGAGGTAGATGCCCGCAAAGGCTGCCAATCCAGCACCGAGAGTCCAGACCACGGAAATCACGCGCTCCACGTCGATGCCGGTGGCCGATGCGAGGGCCGGATTGTCCGAAACAGCCCGGGTGGCCTTGCCGATGCGGGAGTTTTGGAGCCATAAAACTGTCGCAGCGATCGCAACTATGGCTAGGACTGCCAGCACGATGGATTTTGGCGTGATGCTCACGCCGAGGATCTCCAGCCCTGCCTGCCCCGCGAACTGCGGGTAGCTACGCGGTGAGCCACCGAAGATAAGCAGGATCAGATAGCGAAGTGTGATGGCCAGGCCTATCGAGACGATCATGCTGGCGATGAGACCGGTTCGGCGCCTTCGTAGCGGACGCCACAGGAGAGAATTCTGGAACCATCCGTAAAAGATTGCCGAGAAGGCCACCGCGATTACCGCCGCAAGAATTCCAGCGACGACCTCAAGCGAGGCGAGACCACCGGCATCGAAGCCCAAGGCCGAGGCGAGACCGGGCACCACCGTGCCGACGAGCAGTGCGTTGATCATGAGCGCGGTGAATGCGCCCAGGGTGAGAAGCTCGCCCTGGGAGAAGTTCGTCAGGCCGGTCGTGCCAAAGATCAGGTTGAGCCCCAAGGCTCCCAGGGCAATCAGGATGCCGAGCAAAATGCCATCGACGAGGAGCTGCAGAATGGCAGGACTGGTACTGCCCGAGCCGGCCTCGCTGGAGCCGCCGGTTGCTCCATCCGCGGAACCAGACCCGCTCGCCAGCTTGACGATAATCTTCTTTTCGCCGCCGAGTACGAGCAGTTCCTTCGATGCATCCTCCGGCTTCGCCAGCGCGATGCCCTCTGGCAGGGTCGTCTGATCGATCTCGACTAGGTACGTGCCACCCTCAGGTAGAGCGATCCGAAAGGCGCCGTCGGGGCCAGAAACACCCGATTCCGCGAAACCGTCTGCAGTGACGTTGATGACCACGCCGGCCACGGGGGAGCCATCGGGTGCCGTCAGCTTGCCGACCAGGGCAGTTCCTGTGGTGTCCTCGGAGGTCACTGTCCCAACTGTGTTCACTGTGTTCACTGTGCTCACTGTCGGTGCCTGGGCCGGCTGGGCAGCAGCAGCGCTAGCCAGAGCGCCCAACCCAAGAATCCCGGCCAGGCTCAAGAGGACGCCACCAGCCAGCGTCGTTCTGCGCCTGCTCACGATCTCGGGCCCTCCCATCCGCTGGACACGCCAAGGGTGTGCGTGACCTGGTGACTTCCGGACCTGGCAACGACCGGTCCGATCTCTGACACTAGCGTCGCAGTCATCGGTCCGTGGGCGGATTGGCTGACCTGATGAGACAGGTGAGGCGAGCCGTGCAGATGAGGCGGTCTGACTCATCCTGGATACGAATTTCGTAGGTAGCCACGGTTCTTCCCAGGTGCAAGGGAGTAGCCACACCCCGAACAATGCCCGACTGTGCACCGCGATGGTGAGTGCATGACAACTCGATGCCCACAGCCCGCGCCTGGGGGCCGGCGTGGAGCGCGGCCCCGATGGAGCCGAGTGTCTCCGCTAGGACTCCGCTGGCACCGCCGTGCAGCAGACCGAAGGGTTGGGTGTTGCCTTCCACTGGCATCGTTCCCACGATCCGTTGTGCGTCGGCTTCAAGGATCTCGATGCCCATGCGGTGGGTGAGGGAACCGGGCACAGATGCCTTGACGCGTTCACTGAGCTCACTTCCTTGGCCAGACATGGGCGCAGACTACGGCGCGCGTTGGTACCTAGGATCACTAGGTGCCCAAGGATCGCGTACTCCTGCTCGACGGTCACTCGCTGGCGTATCGCGCTTACTACGCCCTACCAGTCGAAAACTTCATGACGAGCACGGGTCAGGCCACCAACGCGGTGTATGGCTTCGCGTCGATGCTCATCAACGTACTGCGCGACGAGCAGCCCGATGCAATCGCCGTTGCATTTGATGTCTCGCGTAAGAGTTTTCGCACCGAGGCTTTCCCGGAGTACAAGGCGCAACGTTCGGCGTCGCCTGCTGAGTTCAAAGGACAGGTAGAACTTATCAGGGAGCTTTTGAAGGTGCTCGGCATACCGACTGCCGCTATTGAAGGCTATGAGGCCGACGACGTCATCGCGACGTGGAGAACACAAGCAGTCGCCGCTGGCCAACAGGTGCTGATCGTGACGGGCGATCGTGATGCCTTTCAGCTTGTCGATGAGTCCACCACGGTGTTGTATCCCAAGCGAGGGGTTTCCGAGCTCATGCGGATGACGCCAGAGGCCATGGTGGAGAAGTACGGGCTCAATCCAGAGCAGTATGCAGATTTCGCGGCTATTCGAGGCGATAGCAGCGACAACTTACCGGGAATCCCGGGTGTGGGCGAAAAGACAGCGACCAAATGGATTCAACAATTCGGGTCGCTGGCAGGGCTGGTGCAGCATGTTGATGAGGTGCCCGGCAAGGCCGGTGAGGCATTGCGAGCGCATCTGTCCCAGGTGCTGTTGAATCACGATCTCACCAAACTTCGTAGCGACGTGCCTATTGCTCCCGTTGAGCAGCCCCAACCGCTCGGTCCCTGGGATGAGCGGTCACTGCATGCACTGATGGACTCACTGCAATTCACCGCCTTGCGCGACCGTTTTCGAGCCATCCGACCGGGGGAAGAGGAGCCGGGGGCGAAGGTCGGCGACGATGCAGCAGATCAGCGCGGCGTGATTGTGGGTGAAGTTCTAGGGGAGGGGCAACTGGCACAGTGGTTGGAGCAGTGCCAGGCGCCGGTGGCGCTCTCCTACCAAGGGGCCTGGGGCAGTGGCACAGCCACACTGACCGCGGTTGGCATGATTGACGACCGCGGTGAAGCGATCGTCGTAGATTGCCGTGTCGACTCGAACCGTCGGACCGTCTTGGCCTGGCTTGCCAAAACCGATTCAGCGATATGCGTGCACGATGCAAAGTGTCTTGCACTCGCATTGGCAGCCCAGGAACAGGAATTCGGTGCGCTGCGTTTCGATACAGCACTGGCGGCTTACGTCGCCAACCCGGGCCAACGCAGTTACGGGCTTACCGATGTGGCCGAACGTGTATTGCACCGCCAGGTGACGGCTCCCGCTGGACCCTCAGGTCAATTGAGTCTGGAGCTTGATGGTTCCGGTGAGGGCGTTGCCGCTGAGGAACTCACTCAGGCTGCACTTGCCACTGCTGACCTCACCCGTGCACTCGGTGGCTTTCTTCAAGAGCAGGGATACCTGTCGGTACTCACGGAGATTGAGCAACCTCTGGTAGGGGTGTTGGCACGCATGGAGCGTGTCGGAATAGCCGTGGATAGTGCCGGCCTAGCGGGGCTCACGGGCGAATTCGCCGGGGCAATGCGTCAGGCCGAGGAGCGTGCGCATCAACTTGCCGGACGCAGTTTCAACCTTGGATCACCTAAGCAGTTGCAGGAGGTCCTGTTTGACGAGCGGGGATTGCCGAAGACAAAGCGAATCAAGACCGGGTACACCACAGACGCCGAGGCCCTACAAGGCCTCTACGCGACGACAGGCGATCCACTGTTGCAAGAACTGTTGACTTGGCGCGATTGGTCAAAACTTCGCCAGACCGTTGAGGGCCTAATACCGCTCATTCGGGATGGGCGAATCCATACGACGTTTAATCAAATGGTGGCGGCAACGGGCCGGCTTTCCAGCACGGATCCGAACCTGCAGAACATTCCCATCAGGACGGATGCGGGTCGTCGAATCCGTGCGTGTTTTATTGCGGGCGGCGGATACGTAGACCTGATGACCGCGGACTACAGCCAGATCGAGATGCGCATCATGGCCCACCTCTCTGAGGATGAAGGGCTCATCGCGGCCTTCAACAGCGGTGAGGACCTGCACACAACCGTGGCAAGTCGTGTGTTCGCAGTGCCAGCAGAACAGGTTGATCCCGAGATGCGACGTCGAATTAAAGCGATGTCGTACGGCCTTGCCTATGGACTCTCGTCATTTGGTCTGTCCCAGCAACTGGGCATCAGCGTTGAGGAGGCACGAACCCTTCGGGAGGAATATTTCTCTCGATTCGGAGGAATTCGGGACTACCTGACCGATGTGGTGCAGCAGGCGCGGCGGGACGGATTCACGCAGACCATGCTGGGTCGCAGGCGCTATCTACCTGACCTTGCCAGCGACAATCGGCAAAGACGTGAGATGGCTGAGCGGATGGCCCTGAATGCCCCAATTCAGGGCACTGCAGCGGACATTGTGAAAGTTGCAATGTTGGCTGTGGATAGGGCTCTGACGGAGCAGGGGTTGCAGAGTCGGCTCCTACTTCAAGTTCATGATGAACTCGTTATCGAATTGGCCAAGGGGGAAGAGGCCCAGGTGCGCAGCATTGTCACCCGTGAAATGAGTGGTGCCGCGGACCTCGCCGTACCCATGGATGTATCGATAGGAGTAGGCCGAACATGGGACGCCGCCGCACATTGACCAGCCACAAATTCTCACTCGAGAGGCGATGAACGGTGAACATGCAGGCGAACCAACACCGTGCGCTGAGCCTCGTTGCAGCACTGCTAGCAGCAACTCTGCTGGCTGCATGCGGGGGGAGCGGCGCTGCGGGTCCAGCAAGTTCCTCTGGTTCAAGTGTGCAGAGCAACGTTCCCTTCACGCCCTGCTCGGAAACCGACTGCTTCGGCATCATCAACGGCGCCGCGTACGAAATCGTCATGCCACAGCGTTGGAACGGAACCTTGCTTCTGTACTCCCATGGGTACCGCAGTGCCCAACCAGTACCTCCCGATTTCGCACCAGTTTCCACAGCACCGGAACCAGCTCCAGGCTGGAGTTCAGGTAATCGCGCCCTCGGGAACGCTCTACTCGAGCAGGGATACGCACTGGCTGGATCGGCGTACGCGAGCAATGGTTGGGCTGTCGCGGACGGAGTGAAGGCCAACGAGGAGCTTTACGAGTTTTTTCGCGCCAATGTCGGATCACCCGATCTGGTCATAGCTTGGGGCGATTCGTTGGGTGGATTGATCACTGCCGAACTGGCCCAAGACCACGACTGGGTGTCCGGCGCCCTACCCATGTGCGGGGTGCTCGCAGGCGTGAACCCCAACTTCGACCTTGGCCTTGATCTTGCCCTCGTCATTCGAGAACTCCTCGACCCGGAGCTGCCAGTCGGAGACCTTGTCAACTACGAAACGTTGATGACGCAGTTTCAGGATTCGGCACAACGCATTGTGGACGCGGCTGATGCGAAGCGCCCCGAGGACAATCTGCGCCTGCTGCTTGCAGCCACGCTCGTCGGGGCACCAACCCAGACGCAGCGGCAGGACGGCTCAACAGTCAGATCTGTTGTTGAGGCCAGCGCCGAGGGGATTCTCGCCGGGTTGGCTTTCGCGACGGTGGCGCAGCAGGAGCTTCAGACTCGTCTCGGCGGTAACCCATCCACGAACTTGGAATCCACCTTTCGAGACAGGCTGAGTGCCGAAGATCGCGAAAGGTTGGAGGCCTACGCAAGCGAACTAGGCATTCCCGACGGTCCGCAACTACTCAATCGCTGGCTTAACCTCTTGGAGACGGCACCACGAACTGCTGCCGATGCTTCCGCCCGCTCGCTGGCCAGTGACCTGGGTGCCCCCACAGGGAACCTTCGCCAGCCAACCCTGGTCGTGCACACCAAGGCTGATCCGTTGGTGATCGTGGAAAACCTTTCCTGGTTTGCACAGCGTGCGCTCCAGGAGGGGGCCCAGGACCTGCTCCAGACGGTGGTGATCGAGCCACCGACACGCTACCCAGCATCGCCTGGGGCGCCTTATGGTGCTGGGCATTGCACATTCACCAGTGCGCAGCGCCTTGCCGCCGTAGCCGCGGTCGATGCGTGGGTGCGCACGGGGGAGCGTCCAACGGCGGACGAATTACGCCGCGACTTCGGGCCAGGAACCGTCGTGGAGCCCAGCGCACTGCCCTGGCCTGGTCAAACTCAGCCTGATTGAACCCAAGAATGCGCCGCGGCGGGGGGCGGCGAGCCGCGGACGTGAGCTCTCCCGTATGCTGAGCGAGCCTCGGGTGTTCGCCCGCGGCTCCACCCGGATCCAGATGAGCCTGCATCCCTGTCCACCGGAATCACTCCATGACCTCCATCCCCACGAGTTACACGGCCACTCAGGTGGCCATCAATGACATTGGTAGCGCCGAAGATTTCCTGGCAGCCATCGACCAAACCATCAAGTACTTCAATGACGGGGACCTCGTCTCCGGCATCGTCGTCAAGGTCGATCGGGACGAAGTGCTCTTGGATATCGGCTACAAGACTGAGGGCGTCATTCCCTCTCGCGAGCTTTCGATCAAGCACGATGTCGACCCCAGCGAGGTCGTTGCCGTGGGCGATCAGGTCGAAGCCCTTGTCTTGCAGAAGGAAGACAAAGAAGGCCGCCTCATCCTTTCCAAGAAGCGAGCACAGTACGAGCGCGCTTGGGGCACGATCGAGAAGATCAAAGACGCAGATGGCGTCGTCGAAGGCACGGTTATCGAGGTGGTCAAGGGCGGTCTCATCGTCGACATCGGCCTTCGCGGCTTCCTGCCCGCCTCGCTGGTCGAGATGCGTCGGGTGCGCGATCTGCTGCCGTATGTCGGAAAGACTCTTGAGGCGAAGATCATCGAACTGGACAAGAACCGAAACAACGTGGTGCTGTCCCGTCGCGCCTGGCTAGAACAGACCCAGAGCGAAGTGCGACACACGTTTCTCAATCAGTTGCAAAAGGGACAAATCCGGAACGGAGTTGTTTCCTCAATCGTCAATTTCGGGGCATTTGTGGACCTCGGTGGTGTTGATGGGCTCGTTCACGTATCGGAGCTCTCGTGGAAGCACATCGATCATCCGTCCGAGGTGGTCGAGGTCGGTCAGCCAGTCACTGTCGAAGTACTTGATGTCGACATGGATCGGGAGCGAGTCTCACTATCCCTTAAGGCCACCCAGGAAGATCCCTGGCAGCACTTCGCGCGCACACACGCGATCGGTCAGGTCACTCCGGGCAAGGTCACCAAACTCGTTCCGTTTGGTGCATTCGTTCGAGTGGACGAAGGCATCGAGGGCCTAGTTCACATCTCCGAACTTGCTGAGCGCCACGTCGAGATGCCCGAGCAGATCGTTCAGGTCAACGATGAGATCTTCGTCAAGGTCATCGACATCGACCTTGAGCGGCGACGCATATCGCTCTCACTGAAGCAGGCCAACGATTCCGGTGACGGCGTGGCCACTGAGGAGTTTGATCCTTACCTGTACGGGATGGCCCCTGCTTTCGACGAGGCAGGTCACTACATCGGACCGGATGGTTTCGATCCGGAAACCGGTGAGTGGAAGGCCGGCTTTGAGGATCAGCGCACGGCTTGGGAGCGCGAGTACGCCGAGGCCCATGCGCGATGGGAAGCTCATCGCAAGCAGATTGGTGAAGCTCGAACTGCCGATCAGCAGGCGGCCGTGGAATCCGGTGACGCAACCTCGTACTCCTCCGGCGCCCCCACCGAAGGCGCACTCGCGGATGATGAGGCGCTCCAGGAGTTGCGGGACAAGCTCAGCGGGTCCTGACCATGTTCGTCGGGGTAACCGGCGGGATTGGCTCGGGCAAGTCGACGGTGGCATCGATGCTGCGTGAGCATGGCGCGGCTGTCGTTGATGCTGACGGCATTGCCCGGGACCTGGTGAAACCAGGTGCACCGGCACTCGCTGCACTCAAGGAACGTTTCGGTGCGGACATCATTGGACCCGACGGCTCGCTATTACGAGCCGAGTTGGCCCAGCGGGCCTTCTCGGATCCAGCGTCCACTCAGGATCTCAACGAGATCATGCATCCGCGCATCCAGTACGAGGCCAGGAAGCGACTGAACGCATCCACGTCGGACGTCACCGTTTACGACATGCCGTTGCTCGTGGAAACTCGCCAGCGGGACCTTGTTGATCTCGTTGTGGTGGTGGACCTGCCGGAAACCCTTCAAGTGCAACGCGCCGTCGCTACCGAGCGATTCTCAGCTGAGCAGGTACGCCAGCGAATGGCTGCACAAGCAACTCGCGAAGAGAGGCTCGCTCAGGCAGACGTGGTAATCGACAACTCCGGAACTTTGCAGGATCTGGCGCAGCAGGTTGAGCGTCTCTGGAAGCACATAAGCGTCCTGGCTGGGACGAACGATCGATGACCCGTCCGATCACAGACCTGCAGCGAAAAGTCGCACCCTTTCGGGTCACCACGTCGTACCAACCCGCTGGTGATCAACCCGGTGCGATTGCTGCCATGGTTGATCGAATCAACACTGGTGAGCGAGACACGGTGCTGCTCGGTGCTACCGGTACCGGAAAGAGCGCGACCACGGCCTGGCTTGTCGAAGCCTTGCAGCGCCCCACCTTGGTCATGGCACCCAACAAGACTCTTGCCGCGCAGCTAGCAACCGAGTTCCGTGAGTTGCTGCCTGACAACGCAATCGAGTATTTCGTGTCGTACTACGACTACTACCAGCCAGAGGCCTACATCCCACAAACTGATACCTATATCGAAAAGGATTCCTCTATCAACGAAGAGGTAGAGCGACTTCGTCACTCCGCAACGAATAGTCTGCTCACCAGACGAGACGTTCTAGTGGTAGCCACAGTCTCGGCAATCTACGGGCTTGGCACACCGCAGGAGTACGTCGATCGGATGATCCGCGTGCGAGTAGGTGGTGACCAGGATCGCGACTCGCTTGTCCGCGCACTCGTCGCAATTCAGTACGTGCGAAACGACATGGCATTTACCCGGGGCACCTTCCGCGTACGCGGTGACACTCTTGAGGTGTTTCCAGTCTACGAAGAGCATCCAGTCCGTATTGAGTTCTTCGGTGACGAAATCGAACGGCTGATGACACTGCATCCAGTAACAGGAGAGATTCTCACCGAAGACTCGGAGATCTACATATTCCCAGCCACACACTACGTCGCAGGTCCAGAGCGTATGGAACGCGCAATAACTGCCATCGAGAGTGAGCTGGCTGAGCGCCTTCAGGAGTTCGAGCAGCAAGGAAAACTTCTTGAGGCGCAACGACTACGCATGAGGACTGAATACGACATCGAGATGATGCGTCAGGTTGGAACCTGCGCCGGGATTGAGAACTACTCACGCCACATCGACGGGCGCGACAAGGGGAGTCCCCCAAACTGCCTTTTGGACTACTTCCCGGAGGATTTCCTGCTGGTCATCGACGAGTCTCACGTGACGGTGCCGCAGATTGGTGCAATGTACGAGGGCGATGCCAGTCGCAAGCGAACTCTCGTGGACCATGGGTTTCGACTACCTAGCGCAATGGACAATCGCCCCCTGCGCTGGGAAGAGTTCCTTGAACGGACGGGCCAAACGGTCTATCTGTCGGCAACCCCCGGACCCTACGAACTCACACGCGTTCAGGGCGAGGTGATCGAGCAGGTCATACGCCCAACCGGCTTGGTCGATCCGGAAATCGTTATCAAGCCCACGAAGGGCCAGATCGACGACCTCATGGAAGAGATCCGCTCGAGAGCGGATCGTTCGGAGCGGGTACTGGTGACCACCCTCACCAAGCGCATGGCCGAAGACCTCACCGATTATTTGGTTACCAACGGAGTCCGGGTGCAGTACCTACACTCGGAAGTCGACACATTGCGTCGAGTCGAACTCTTACGTGAGCTGCGCATCGGTGCATTTGACGCCCTCGTCGGAATCAACCTCCTCAGAGAGGGACTTGACCTCCCCGAAGTCTCATTGGTGAGCATTCTCGACGCGGATAAAGAGGGGTTCTTGCGCTCAGAAACATCTCTGATTCAGACAATCGGCCGCGCGGCGCGAAACGTGTCAGGCCAAGTCCACATGTACGCCGACTCAATAACTGCGTCCATGCGCAAAGCTATCGACGAGACCAACCGGCGGCGAGATCGTCAACTTACCTACAATGTTGAGCACGGTGTTGATCCACAACCCCTGCGCAAGCGAATCGCGGACATTACTGACCTGCTTGCGCGGGAGGACGCCGATACCGATAACGTTCTGAGGACGCCAGTTCCAAAGAACCGCCGCTCACTGCGAGACACCCCCGTCGATGAACTGATTTCACTTGTAGAGGATCTCACTGCTCAGATGCACCAGGCCGCACAGGAGTTGCACTTTGAACTCGCTGCCCGCATCAGGGATGAGGTTCGCGAACTCAAGAAGGAGCTGCGGGCCATGCAGGAGGCCATGCCTCAGGGTCGAGACAGGTGAGCCCTATGCGTGACGTCGCACTCTGCGCTCGCTTCGAGGCCTATCGATGAACGTTCCGGGGTGGCTCTGGGTTGTTACCGTGGCCGGGTTGGTTGCAGTCATTGTCTTGGATCTGATCATCGTGGACCGGCGTCCGCATTCCTTTGGTCCGCGTGAGGCCACACGCTGGGTGTTGTTCTATATCGCTTTGGCCTGTGCCTTTGCGGTATTCATCTATCTATCATTTGGAACTGAGCCTGCCGCCCAGTTCGTGGCAGGCTATCTAACCGAGTACGCACTCAGCGTGGACAACCTCTTCGTCTTTCTCGTGATCATGAGTTCATTCGCCGTTCCTGCTGCCTATCAGCACCGAGTACTCCTGATCGGCATTGTGATTGCCTTGGTCCTTCGGGCCATTTTGATTGTCCTGGGAGCAGAACTCCTCTCACGATTCACCTGGGCCTTCTTCGGATTCGGTGCCCTACTTCTGTTTACTGCTTGGAAATTGTGGTTCGGGCAGGATTCTGAGCCAGATCCGC
>CAZKFI010000033.1:19869-24784 GCA_964551975.1 uncultured Bifidobacteriaceae bacterium
AAGGCAATGCACTCATCCGGTTCATGTCGCGCCGGGTACCCACCGTGCCGACCTACCACGGAACCAAACTGAGCGTCCGCGTTGGAGGGCGTCGAGCCCTGACTCCGATGGCCATGGTCATGCTCGCCATCGGCACCACCGATCTGCTGTTCGCGCTTGACTCGATTCCCGCCGTGTTGGGTATCACCCAGGAGGCCTATCTCGTCTTCTCAGCCAATGCCTTCGCACTGATGGGCCTGCGCCAGCTTTACTTCCTCCTCAGTGGGCTGATTCAACGGCTCCGTTACCTCAGCAGGGGGCTAGCCATAATCCTGGCCTTTATCGGGGTAAAAATGGTCCTCGAGGCCCTCCATTCAACCTGGGACCTGCCGGTACCCACAATTCCTATCTGGTTGTCCCTGCTGGTTATTGTCACGGTCCTCGCAGGTGCCGCTCTAGCCAGTTTGTGGCAGGGTAAAGAGCCCGATTCAGCGGGGGACTAGCGCTACCGTGAGTAACCGCCCTCGATTCACCACAAGCCCGGAAGGGGACCCATGCAGGTCACGCTAGCTCTGTGGACCGTCACTATCGCGGCCATAGCACTACTGATCGCCTTGGACTTCATCACAGTCAGTCGCAAACCACATGACGTGATGTTTCGCGAGGCACTGCTCTGGTCCATCTTCTACGTCGGGATAGCAATCGCCTTTGGCGTGGCCTTGATTGTGTGGGCAGGCGGCGATTTCGGCTCACAATATTTCGCGGCATATCTGGTGGAGAAGTCTCTAAGCGTAGATAACCTCTTCGTCTTCGTGATCATTCTGACTCAGTTCGCAGTTCCATCGGAACTCCACCAACGGATTTTGCTCTTCGGTGTGGTGCTCGCGCTGGTCTTGCGTGCCATATTCATTGCGGTCGGAGCAGCAGCCCTCTCGCTGTTTGCGTTCACCTTCGTGATCTTTGGGGTGATCCTGATTTGGACCGGCATTCAGCTTGCCCGACACCGGAATGAAGATCCCGATCCCATGGATAACGTGATCATGCGGCGACTGCGCTCACGTATTGCTTTCACTGAGCGCTACGACGGCACCAAGATGTTTACGCGGCTTAATGGCGCCCGGGTCGCGACCCCGCTGCTGATGGTCATGATCTCCATCGCAGCCACCGATTTGCTCTTTGCGTTGGACTCGATCCCGGCGACTTTCGGCGTTACTCAGGAGCCCTACCTGGTCTTTGCAGCGAACGCCTTCGCCCTTCTGGGGCTGCGCGCGCTGTACTTCCTGCTGAAGGGCCTGCTCGACAAGATCGTGTATCTGTCGACCGGGTTGGCAGTGATTTTGGTGTTCATCGGACTGAAATTGATCCTCACCTACTTTCATGAGCTCTGGCCCGAAACGATCCCCAAAGTTCCTACCAACGTCTCACTGGTGTTTATTGCCATCGTGCTGGTCGTGGTCGGTGTCGCATCCTGGCTCAAGGTCCGCAAGGATCCCACCGCAATCGCCCACGCGGGCCGGCTCACGGGGCACGCGGAGGAACACCCGGACAAGAGCGCTGGGTAGAACCCTTTCTCGCCCCGTCGGCGGTGTCGGGGGTGTCGGGGATATCGCCCGAGTCACAGCGCAGGCAGGCGCGGCGGGAAGGGTTCCCGACTAACACTGGACATATCTGATCATTACCCTCGGGTAACGAGCAGAAAAGGTTTCATCTGTATACCCTTTTTGTGCAGGGTCGCACCCCACCCCCGAGGTGCGGCCCTGCCCCTTTCGGGCGCAGAACCTAGGGGCTCGGAACCTATGGGCTCAGAACCTATGGGCTCGGAACTTATGGGCTCAGGACGCCAGTTAGGCGCCTACCAACCGCGCTCGTCCCATGCCGGTAGGTTCGGTCGTTCAGTGCCGAGGGAAGTGTCGTCCCCGTGACCCGGATAGATCCATGTCTCATCCGGCAGAACCGAGAAGAGCTTCTCGTTCACGGCGTTAAACAGGCTGCGAAAGGCTTCGGGGCTGGTGGTGCGCCCCACGCCCCCCGGAAAAAGACTGTCGCCCGTGAAGACATGGGGTGGACCCGTGGGATCGTCGTACAGCAGAGCAATGGACCCCGGGGTGTGCCCAACGAGGTGGATCACCGTGAGCACCGCTGAACCCACGGACACTGTCTGACCGTCCAGCACCGGATGAGTTGTCGGCACATCGATGTCGACCGCGTCGGCCGGATGGGCATAGGTGCTGGCCCCGGTGGCATTCGCCACATCGGCCAAGGCACCTTCCCAGTGATCACGATGCTTGTGCGTCGTCACGATCCCCTTGAGGCCTGACGGGCCAATGAGGTCAAGCAGCCGTCCCGCTTCAGCCGCGGCATCGCTCATGACCTGCTCACCAGTTTGTCGGCAGCGCAGCAGGTAACAGTTGTTGTTCATGGGGCCTACAGCAATCTTCGAGATCACCAGGGCTGTGAGTTCACGCACGTCAGCGGGTCCGCTGACGTGCACCTTGCCGGTATACATTGCATACTCCAAGAGTTAGATCGAAGGGACATGCGTGCAGGAGCGACTCGTAGTGCGAGGTGCTCGCGAGCACAATCTCAAAGACATCTCTGTTGACCTGCCTCGTGATGCTCTCATCGTCTTTACCGGGTTGTCCGGCTCAGGTAAGTCGAGCCTGGCTTTCGACACCATCTTCGCCGAAGGGCAGCGACGTTACGTCGAGAGCCTATCGGCTTATGCGCGTCAGTTTCTGGGTCAGATGGATAAGCCAGACGTCGATTTCATTGAGGGACTCTCACCCGCTGTTTCTATTGATCAAAAGTCGACATCGCGCAATCCGCGATCAACCGTGGGCACCATCACGGAGGTCTACGACTACCTGCGACTGCTGTTTGCCCGAATAGGGCAACCACACTGCCCGTTGTGCGGGGATGCCATTACCCGTCAAACGCCACAACAGATCGTGGATCAGATACTCGCACTTCCGGAAGGCACCCGCTTTCAGGTACTGGCGCCAGTTATCAGGGAGCGCAAGGGGGAGTATCAGGAGCTGTTTCGAACCCTTCAGGCGCAGGGGTTCTCCAGGGCCCGGGTCGATGGTGTGGTGTATCCGCTCACGGAGGTCCCCCTACTCAAAAAGCAGGAGAAGCACACCATCGAGGTGGTGGTGGATCGTCTGTCAGTCAAGGGTGAATCACGGCAGCGCATGACGGACTCCATCGAAACTGCGCTGCGCCTTGCCCACGGTCTCACCGTTTTGGATTTCGTTGATCTGCCGGAAGGGGATCCAAATCGGGAGCGCGTATTCAGCGAGCACCTGGCTTGTCCCCGTGACGGTCTGAGCTTTGAGGAGTTGGAGCCTCGTTCGTTTTCCTTTAATTCACCTTTTGGCGCCTGTCCAGAATGCACCGGTCTCGGCACCCGACGGGAGGTTGACCCCGAACTCGTCATCCCTGATCCCTCGCTGTCACTGTCCGAGGGGGCGATTGCGCCGTGGTCTTCGGGAAACGTCTCTGATTACTTCCGTCGACTTGTGGAATCCGTATGTGCAGAGGCTTCTATCGACATGGATGTGCCGTGGTCGCGATTACCGGCCAAAGCTCGCAAGATACTCCTGCATGGCAGTGACCTAGAGGTTCAGGTTCGGTATCGCAATCGGTATGGCCGGCAGCGCTCCTACTCCACGGAGTATGAAGGAGTCATTCCCTACATCGAGCGACGCCACTCTGAAGCCGATAGTGATGCCACCCGCGAGCGATTTGAAGGCTACATGCGGGAGGTACCGTGCCCAGAGTGCGGCGGCGCACGCCTAAAGGCGTTGAGTCTTGCGGTCCGAATTCAGGATGTATCTATCGCGGCCATCGCCGCAATGCCCATAGGCACTGCTGCCGACTTTCTCAGCAATCTGAAGCTTTCTGAACGAGATAGCGCGATTGCAGCACGCGTCCTGAAAGAGGTGAATGAACGGCTGCGATTCCTGGTCGATGTTGGCCTGCACTACCTCTCGCTTGATAGGCCAGCTGCAACCTTGGCCGGCGGCGAGGCGCAGCGAATCCGGCTGGCCACTCAGATTGGATCGGGACTAGTCGGGGTGCTTTATGTTCTCGATGAGCCCAGCATCGGTCTACATCAACGAGATAACCGGCGGCTAATCGAAACCCTTGTGAAGCTTCGCGACCTTGGGAACACGCTGATCGTGGTGGAACATGATGAGGAGACCATTCGAACAGCAGACTGGATTGTCGATATAGGTCCCGGTGCAGGCGAGCATGGGGGACAGGTTGTATCCAGCGGTCCCCTAGCAAAACTTCTGAAAACGCCTGCCTCACTAACTGGCCAGTACCTCAGCGGCAAACGCTCAATCGAGGTCCCAGCCCAGCGCAGGCCAGCCGGTGAGCGGGTAATCACTGTTCATGGCGCCACTGAACATAATCTGAAGGACGTCTCTGTCGATTTTCCGCTGGGATGCCTGATCGCAGTGACGGGAGTCAGCGGATCTGGGAAGTCCACCTTGGTCAATGACGTCCTGTATGCCGTCCTCGCTCGCGAACTCAATGATGCCCGCACTGCTCCCGGCCGCCATCGAAGAGTCACTGGTTTGGAACACGTGGACAAAGTGGTGCACGTTGACCAGGGGCCCATTGGTCGAACACCTCGCAGTAACCCAGCCACCTACACGGGGGTGTTCGATCACATCCGACGACTCTTCGCCGAAACTCAGGAAGCCAAAGTTCGGGGCTACCAGCAAGGTCGGTTCTCATTCAATGTGAAGGGCGGCCGGTGCGAGGCATGTGCCGGCGACGGCACCATTCGCATTGAGATGAACTTCCTGCCAGATGTCTACGTGCCTTGCGAGGTGTGTTTGGGTGCACGCTACAACCGAGATACCCTCGAGGTGCACTTTAAGGGCCAGTCGATAGCCGACGTTCTGAATATGCCGATCGAAACGGC
>CAZKFI010000034.1:0-632 GCA_964551975.1 uncultured Bifidobacteriaceae bacterium
TCGCCGATCAGATGCGGGCAAGTGGCCTCTCCCACTTAACCGCTGTGTCTGGGGGAAACCTTGCGGTTGTGATCGCTGCGGTGTTCGCCGTGGCGCGGGTTTTACGTCTACGTATGGGTGGGCGGGTAGCAGCGGCTTTGGCTGCGGTTGCGTTCTTTGTCGTGTTGGTTCGCCCAGAACCCAGTGTGGTGCGCGCAGCGGTCATGGGCGCGGTGGTGCTCCTGGGGCTGCTTCCCGGCGGTCGACGTGCCGGGCCCTCTGTGCTGGCGACCGCGGTGTTGGTGCTGGTGTTGTGGGCGCCGGCACTGACGACGACCTGGGGTTTTGCGTTGTCGGTGCTCGCCACCGGTGGACTGATCCTGCTGAGTAGGCCCATTGAGGAGCGCATGGCAAGCAGCAGGGTGGTGGGTCGCTGGCCGCTGTGGTGTCGGCAAGCGATGGCGGTCACCTTGGCCGCTCAGATCGCAACCCTGCCCCTGCTTGTTGCCATGGGTGCCCCCGTGGGTTGGGTGGCCATTCCGGCCAATCTGCTGGCGATGCCCGCGGTGCCTGTGGTCACCATGCTCGGTCTGCTCGCGGCCATGGTTGCACCCGTGCTTCCTGTTGTCGCCCAGATCCTCACCTTTGCCGCA
>CAZKFI010000034.1:642-4643 GCA_964551975.1 uncultured Bifidobacteriaceae bacterium
TTTGCCGCATCCTGGCCGGCAGCGTGGATCGCCGCGGTGGCCGCTATTGGCAGTGACGTTCCCCTAGGGCAGATTCCCTGGCCTAGCGGCTGGTTTGGTGTTGGCCTATTGGCTTTGCTCACCGGGGTTGCGTGGATTCTGCGTCGACCGCTGCGACTGTGGGTCCGTCACCCGGTAGTTATCGGCGCGGCTGTCGTGGTTGTCGCACTGCTGCTTACCGGTGGTCGAAGGGGATGGCCTCCGCCGGGCTGGTCGATGATCGCCTGTGACGTCGGTCAGGGCGACGGATCGTTGGTGCGTGTCGATGTGGATTCCGCGGTGCTCATCGATGTTGGTCCGGACGAGCAAGCAATCAGCGATTGCCTGCATGATGCCGGAATCTCCTCAATTCCTGCGGTCGTCATCACGCACTTCCACGCCGATCACGTCGTTGGACTCGGCGCGGTCCTGGACCGATTTGCGGTCGGACAGGTTTTCGTCACGCCGGTTACGGAACCGCAGGAACTTTCCACCATGGCCGAGCAATGGATCAAGCAGGCTGCAGTTCCTGTGCAGGTTTTGCGTGCGGGGGATCGTTTCAGCGTCGCGAGTGCCAGGTTCACTGTGATCTGGCCAGCACGGCGGATCGAGGCCGGCTCAGTCGCCAATAACGCCAGTATCGTCATGCTGGCGGAAATTCCTCAGAGTCAACAACCGGCACGCGACCTGCGGATCCTGCTCACCGGCGATATCGAACGTGAAGCGCAGGCCGCCATCATGGCGGCAGTGCCAGCACCCAAGGTCGATGTGGTGAAGGTGCCCCATCATGGTTCGGCAAACGGTGAGGCGAAGTTCCCGCAGTGGTCGGGTGCCCGAGTCGCCATCATCAGCGTCGGAGCGGCAAACCCATACGGTCACCCACGCAGCGAGGCGATTACGTCCTGGCAGCAGGCCGGCGCAACAGTGCTTCGCACGGACCAGGACGGGTCAATCGCGGTGCTGTCGAATCCCCTGTCCGTTGTCCGAAGGTCATGACGAATGGAGTGACCACACTCGCTACGAAGAGAAATTCCCCGTATTTCCTCCTTTCCAATCTCTGACAAGCGCCATGCGGAACACTTGGCCTCCGGAAGATTCGTGGGCAACCGTGCTCGTGGAGTGGATAGTGGAGGTGCATAACCATGGTTAAGCACACCAGAACTGAGAGCGTTGCACTGGACGTGATGATGCGTCGACGACTGCGAGAAAAGTGGGGTGTCCCGCGCACCGACGGCGCATTGTCGGCGCAGGCGCGAGCGGCGGGCTGTCGAGCCGGCAATCCGGTTTCTGCACCACGGGTTCGCAGGAATCCCGATGCTTGATCTCGCTCGTGCATTGCGTCATCTCGCTTGGGCGGACAACAATTTCTTTGCTGGGCTCGAAAGTTTGCCTGCACATGCCTTTCAGGCCCGCTATGCGGCCGACCACTGGCCGGTTGGTCAACTCGCCGTGCACATTGTCGGGGCTGCCGAGTGGTACCGATACTGCCTGACTGGCACGCAGTGGACCGACTTGCGCGAACCCACGCAGGCAGCGGATATCCCACCACTGCGCACCTACCTCGCTGAACTCGATGCAACACTCCTGCTGCAGGCTGACCAGCCTGATGGTCTTGTGACCTTCACCGATGAGGATGGACCGCGCAGGGCCCTGCGATCGACCATCCTCACCCAGGCCTGCCTGCATGCGGCCGAACATCGAGCCCAAATCGCCTGCGCACTGGATGCCGGGGGGTTTGCCGGCCCGTCGCTGGATGACCTGGACCTGTGGGCCTTCGAGCGATTCGAGGAACAGTAGCCGCATCCCGTGGGCTGAACCGCGGCGTCCGAGTGGCGTGAGAGGCTCCCGTTATGCCTCGGATCACGCTAGCGATGGGCGGCGAGCCTGTCCTCATCGATCGGGCCGTTGACCGCGCGGTCGCCCAGGCACGCAGTGCGGTAGGCCCAGCAGTGCGCGTGGTGGTGAATGCCAGCGACGCCGATGCTGGAGTGGTGATCCGCGAGGCGATGGCACCCACCCTGTTCGGTGACGCCACCATCGTGATCGTCAAGGGCATCGACGACTGCAGTGAATCCGTCGATGCCGCCCTGCGCGCGTACGTGCAGGATCCCGTGGATACCTGCTATCTCATTGCCACCCACCCGGGTGGAGTCAAGGGAAAGGCGCTGGTGGAAGTGCTGCGCGGTGCGGGTGCGCAGGTGGTCGATTGCCCGGCTCTCAAGCGTGGCCGGGCAACCGCTGATTTCCTCCATGCGCAGCTGCGCGAACAGCGGCGTTCGATGACGGCTGAGGCACTGGAGATCATCATGAATGCCATCGGCCAGGATGTGCGACTGCTGGTAGCCGCGATCGAGCAGTGCATGCGTGACATTGAGCATGACCCCATCACCGCCGACGATGTTCGGATCGCCTTCGCCGGCGTTGCCGAGGTCAGCGGGTTTGCGATCGCGGACGCGGTCTGGGAGCGGCGGTCGGCCGATGCGCTGCGGAGCCTGCGCTGGTCCATGGCCGGCGGAGAACAGGTGGGAGTTCCCACGGTGATGGCCTTGGCCAGTGGACTGCGGTCCATTGTGCGGGTGGCCGCCGTCGGCCCGGGTGCCTCCGAGGTAGACGTGGCCAAGGAGGCCGGTGTCCCGCCCTGGAAGGTGAAGGTGCTGCGACGCCAATGGTCGGCCTGGAGCGGGGATCAGCGGCGCCTTGCACAGGCTGTGGTGGCTTTGGCGCAAGCCGATGGGGCGGTGAAGGGCGGGGTCGGCGAGGGAACAAGCCTCGACAGCCAGCAGAAGTTGCTCGCCCTGGAATCACTGGTCTTGCGCACTGCGGCTCGTAGGTCCGGCGAGGCAGACGTCACTGGGTGAGGCACCCCGCATTGCGGTGGGGCGATCCTGCGTCCAGAAGATCACCCGCAGTACCTACCCTGTGGGATCCCCGGGAGGGGCTGAACCTACAGCGAGGCAGCCCGAGTGGCGATAGCCGACTTGCGGTTGGCGGCCTGGTTCGCGTGGATAACACCCTTCGAGGCGGCCTTGTCCAGCGCCCGGGTTGCCGCGCGGGCGAGCACAATCGCCTCGTCGGTCTTCCCGGCGTCCGCGGCCTCCCGGAACCGGCGAATAGCGGTCTTCAGGGAGGACTTCACGGTCTTATTACGCAGCCGAGCGCGCTCGTTGGTCCGATTGCGCTTGATCTGCGACTTGATGTTCGCCACGTGCTGAGGGTACCCGTAGGCTGGCCCTGGCCCAAATCGAGGTCGAGCAGCTCACGTCGCAAGCCCCCACGGCCACCCCGGAGGATCAACGATGGCACCCCAGCCCGGAGCCACCGACCCCCGGCAGATCCGCAATTTCTGCATCATCGCGCACATCGACCACGGCAAGTCCACCCTGGCCGATCGCATGCTCCAGGTCACCGGTGTGGTCGAAGAGCGGCAGATGCGAGCCCAGTACCTGGACCGCATGGATATCGAGCGCGAGCGTGGCATCACCATCAAGTCGCAGGCCGTTCGCCTGCCCTACCGGGCTCGTGATGGTCAGGACTACGTGCTCAACCTCATCGACACGCCGGGCCACGTGGACTTCACCTACGAGGTGTCCCGCTCCCTGGCCGCCTGCGAGGGTGCAGTGCTGCTGGTGGATGCCGCCCAGGGCATTGAGGCGCAGACTCTGGCCAACTTGTATCTGGCGCTGGAGAACGACTTAGCGATCATTCCCGTGCTCAACAAGATTGACCTACCCGCGGCGCAGCCTGAGAAGTACGCCGGCGAACTTGCTCGAATCATCGGCTGCCAACCCGAAGATGTCCTGCGAGTGTCCGCCAAGACCGGAGTTGGTGTTGAGGACCTCCTTGAGGAGGTCGTGGCACAGGTGCCACACCCGGTGGGCGACCCGAAGGCACCGGCTCGTGCCCTGATTTTCGACTCGGTGTACGACACCTACCGCGGCGTGGTGACCTATGTGCGCGTGATCGATGGCTCGGTTGCCAGTCGG
>CAZKFI010000034.1:4653-8641 GCA_964551975.1 uncultured Bifidobacteriaceae bacterium
AGTCGGGAGCGCGTGACCATGATGTCCACGCGCGCGATGCACGAACTACTTGAGGTGGGGGTCATTTCCCCAGAGCCAGTGCCCGGTGCCGGTCTCGGCGTCGGAGAGGTGGGGTACCTCATCACCGGCGTTAAGGACGTTCGGCAATCCCGCGTTGGCGACACCATCACCTCGGCACAGCACCCAGCGACCGAGGCACTGGGCGGGTATCGCGATCCCAAGCCCATGGTCTTCTCGGGGCTCTATCCCATTGACGGATCGGATTACCCGGTCCTGCGAGATGCCCTGGACAAACTCAAACTCAACGATGCCGCGTTGGCCTACGAGCCGGAGACCTCACTTGCCTTGGGCTTTGGGTTCCGCTGCGGATTCCTTGGCCTGCTGCACATGGAGATCGTGCGCGAGCGACTCGAGCGGGAATTCAATCTTGATCTCATCTCTACTGCCCCGAACGTGGTCTATCGCATCGTTCGCGATGACGGCGCCGAATCAATCGTGACCAACCCGAGCGAGTTCCCCATGGGCAAGGTGGCGCAGACCTTCGAGCCCATCGTTCGAGCCACGGTGATCCTGCCGACCGAATTCGTAGGCACGGTCATGGAACTGTGCCAGACACGTCGCGGCACCCTGCTGGGCATGGAGTACCTCTCGGAAGAGCGCGTAGAACTGCGCTACACCCTTCCGCTCGCGGAAATCGTGTTCGACTTCTTCGACCAGCTCAAATCGCGCACACGCGGCTACGCGTCGCTGGACTATGAACCCAGCGGGGAGCAGGAATCCGATCTCGTCAAGGTGGACATCCTGCTGCATGGTGAACCTGTCGATGCGTTCAGTGCCATCGTCCACAAAGACAAGGCCTACGCCTATGGCGTCGCGATGGCCGGAAAACTCAAGGAGCTCATTCCTCGGCAGCAATTCGAAGTGCCGATCCAGGCGGCCATTGGCTCACGAGTCATCGCCCGTGAAAATATTCGCGCGATTCGCAAGGATGTGCTGGCCAAGTGCTACGGCGGCGATATCACTCGCAAGCGAAAGCTCTTGGAAAAGCAGAAGGAAGGCAAGAAGCGGATGAAGATGGTGGGCCGAGTGGAGGTTCCGCAGGAGGCCTTCATCGCGGCACTGTCCACGGCTGACTCCGCCCCGAAGAAGTAGTCAACCGCCGTGACTTTCGGCGTCTACGTGCACGTGCCCTTTTGTTCTAGTCGATGTGGCTACTGCGACTTCAACACCTACACCGCTGCTGAGCTTGGTGATGCCGTGCAGCGCGATCAGTTTCACGAACACCTCATGCGCGAGATCGACCTGGTTGCGGCAAGCGATCCTTCGGCGCCTCCTGCGGATACCGTGTTTTTCGGAGGCGGCACGCCAACCACACTCGCCCCGGCTGCCCTCGGCGCGATCATTGACCACCTCGATGCAACGATCGGTTTGGCTCCGCAGGCAGAGATCACCACGGAGGCCAACCCGGACAGTGTTGATGCCCAGGCTCTGACCGAACTCCTCGAGGCTGGCTTCACCAGGCTGTCCCTCGGTATGCAAAGCGTGGCTCCCCAGGTCTTGCGAGTGTTGGAGCGCACGCACGACGCCCAGCGGAGCCTGGAGATCGCACGCCTTGCTCGGGACCTGGGGTTCAGGCACGTCAGCCTGGATCTCATCTATGGCACACCGGGGGAGACCGAGAGTGATGTGCGTCGCAGCCTTGATGCGGTTCTGGAAACCGGTGTTGATCACTGCTCCGCCTATGCGCTGACCGTGGAGGCCGGCACAGCGCTGGCCCGGCGGGTATCGCGTGGTGAGGTGCCGCATCCGGATCCGGATACTGCGGCTGATAGATACGCGGTGATCGATGACGTGTTGACCGAGGCAGGCATGCCCTGGTACGAGATCTCCAATTGGGCGACGGATACCGGTCGATGCCGGCACAACCTCGGCTATTGGCAGGGCGGCCAGTGGTGGGGGATCGGACCTGGTGCCCATGCCCACCGGCACGGGGTTCGCAGTTGGAACCGCAAGCATCCCCGCTCCTACGTGGCCGCGATCCGCTCTGGTGAGCTGCCGATTGAGGGGGCAGAGAACCTCGACTCGGCCCAGCAGTCAACCGAGCGGATCATGCTCGGTCTGCGCACCCGGGAAGGGCTGCCCGCAGACCTGGTGGCTGACCGTGACCGGTTGCGTTCGCTGAGCGCGGACGACCTGATCGATACGGAGGCGCTGCAACACGGGTCTGTCGTGCTCACCAGACGGGGACGACTGCTGGCCGACACCGTCATTCAAGCCGTACTGGCGGAACCGACGTAGACTGGCACTCGGCCACACTGAGTGCCAAGGCTCATCATGGCCAGGGCTCTTCGTAAATGCCGAGGGAGGTGCGCATGCTTGAGGATCGACGGATGGCCGTGCTGCGCGCCATCGTCCAGGACTACGTCGCAACCAGGGAACCCGTGGGATCGAAGTCACTGGCAGAGCGGCACAGCCTCGGCGTTTCCCCGGCCACGATTCGCAACGACATGGCGGCGCTGGAGGATGAGGGGTACATCGCGCAGCCGCACACCAGTGCCGGCCGTATACCCACGGACATGGGGTATCGCCTCTTTGTGGACCGACTTGCCGGTGTGAAGCCCATGAGCTCAGCCGAGCGTCGCGCCATCCAGGAGTTCTTGGATGGGGCCGTTGACCTGGACGACGTCATGCTGCGCACCGTGCGCCTGCTCTCCCAGTTGACTCAGCAGGTGGCGTTGGTGCAGTACCCATCGTTCTCCAACAGTCATGTGCGGCACGTTGAGTTGGTAAGCCTCAGCACGACGCGGCTGCTCCTCGTGCTCATCGCCGATACCGGCCGTGTCGAGCAGCGCACCATCGAGTGCACCCTGCCGCTTCAGGAAGGCACCCTCGCGGATATCCGTGCTCGACTTTCAGTGGCCGTCTCTGGTAAGCCATTTGGCGCAGTCGCGGACAGCCTCAACGGGTTCACGGACAGTTTCGGCAGCGCTGATCGACCGTTGGTCGCCGCAATCCAAGCGGCACTCCTTGATGCGATTACCGAGCGGGTTGACGAGCGGATCGTTCTCGGTGGCACTGCCAATCTCGCGAAGTATGGGCAGTACTTCCCTATCGCGATTCAGCCAGTCCTCGAGGCACTGGAGGAGCAGGTGGTTCTGCTGCGCCTTCTCGGCGAGGCATCCACGGGCACTGAGGTCACCGTGCGGATCGGCCACGAGAATCCAGTCGAAGGTCTTGAGTCGACCTCCGTCGTCACCACGCGGTATCGCCATCAGGAGCAGGTTGTTGCCTCACTGGGAGTTGTGGGCCCAACGCATATGGACTACCCGAGCAATATCGCAACTGTGCAGGCCGTCGCGCAGTACGTCAGCCGAATTCTCGGCGGTCAGTGAACGCGTGACTCGTGACTGACTACTACGCCATCCTCGGAGTCGCTCGCGACGCGTCGTCCGATGAGATCAAGAAGGCCTATCGGCGCCTCGCCAGAGAACTGCATCCTGATGTCAACCCGGATCCAGCCAGTCAGGAGCGATTCAAGGAGGTCACTGCGGCCTACGAGGTGCTCAGTGATCCGCAGAAGCGGCAGATGTTCGACATGGGTGCGGACCCACTCGGTTCGAATACCGGATTCGGTGGATTCACTGCTGGCTTCGATTTCGGCGACATCATGGACGCGTTCTTCGGTGGCCAAGGGGGCCAGCGCGGGCCGCGGACTCGCACGCGACGTGGGCAGGACGCCCTGATTCGAGTGCAGATCGACCTGCCCACCGCGATTTTTGGGGGCACTCAAGAACTCGCTATTGACACCGCCACCGCCTGCGGCTCCTGCGCTGGGGCCGGTACGGCACTAGGCAGCGAGATCGTCACCTGCGGCATGTGTCGGGGGCGGGGTGAAATCCAGCAGGTGCAGCGATCCTTCCTCGGCCAGGTAATGACCTCGCGTCCCTGCCCGCAGTGCCGTGGATTCGGCAGCACGATCCCGCACCCG
>CAZKFI010000034.1:8651-20968 GCA_964551975.1 uncultured Bifidobacteriaceae bacterium
CGTGTGAGGACACGGCGCACGTTGACCATTGCGATTCCCCCAGGGGTCGACACCGGAACCCGCATCAAGCTCACCGGTGAAGGTGAGGTTGGGCAAAACGGTGGGGGAGCAGGTGACCTGTACGTGGAAGTCCTGGTGACCGAACATCCGGTGTTCACGCGCGAAGGTGATGCCCTGCACTGCACCCTGCATATTCCGATGACGGTGGCGGCTTTGGGACGCACCGTCACTATCCAGTCCCTCGATGGCGAAGAAGTGCTCGATATACGGGCAGGCACTCAGCCGGGGGATGTGCTGATTCTGCGCGGCAAGGGAGCACCGAGGTTGCGCGGTGGCGGTCGGGGAGACCTGAATGTGCACTTGGCGGTGGAGATCCCTCGCAAGATGGATGACACACAGTCCGGTCTGCTGCGTCAGTTGGCAGATCTTCGTGCAGACGACGCCCCGCGCCTTGCCGGACTCGATGCTGAATCAGGCGGCGGACTGTTCTCTCGACTACGGGGAGCGTTCACCCAGCGGTGAGTGCACCGGTGTTCTTCCACCCCGCAGTGGCCTCAGCCACCGTTGGCGACCTCGTGGAACTGCAGGGCGCGGAGGGCCGACATGCCGTGTCGGCGCTGCGCGTCACCGTCGGGGAGCGTATTGAGCTCGTAGATGGAGCAGGTACGCGTGCCCAGTCCGTTGTTTCGTCAGTTGCCGGACGTGAAGTGTGTGTAGTTCGCATTGAGCGACTTCAGGTCGACCAGGAGCCGGACCCGCGCTTCGTGGTTGCACAGGCGCTGTTGAAGGGTGAGCATGACGAGCGTGCGGTCGATCTCATGACGCAGGTCGGCGTTGACGCGATCATCCCCCTGCAGTCAGATCGTTGTGTCGTGCGCTGGGATGAGGATCGTGCGGCCAAGGGGCGCGCGCGCTGGGAGAGTGCTGCCGGTGCTGCCGCCAGGCAGGCGCGAAGGGCCCGCTGGCCTGAGATCCTGGATCCGATCGATCCCGTTGCACTTGGTGCCGAATGCGCTGCCGCCGACTTGGCGGTACTCCTTGACCCTGGTGCCTCTTCCGCTATCGGCGATCTGACTCTTCCGCAGCGGGGCACGATCCTGGTGGTCGTGGGACCGGAGGGTGGATTCACCGAGGCGGAAGTCAGCCTGCTGCGCAGCAGCGGTGCCACCCCGACGCGCCTTGGTCCCCAGGTGCTCCGGGGCAGCGCGGCCGGGCTCGCGGCTCTCGCGGCTCTGTCTGCCGTAGGTCGGTGGCGGGACCCATCGTGACGAGGTTCCCAGCAAGCCTCTGGGCGGGGTCGAACGACGCCTTCACCCACCACATGCCTACGGCACGGCACTCATGGAAGGATCACGTCCGTGAGTGACTGCCTGTTCTGCCGCATTGTGGCCGGGGAACTCCCGGCTGACCTGGTGGCCCAAAACGAGCATGCCGTCGCCTTTCGAGACCTGAACCCGCAGGCACCCGTCCATGTGCTGGTCATCCCGCGGGAGCATCATCAAGACATCGGCGCTATGGCTAGCGCCAGTACCGATCTCACCGGTCAGGTGCTCGCGCTGTCTGCGGAGGTCGCCAAGCAGGAGGGCCTGGCAGACGGTTATCGACTCGTCTTCAACACCGGCGCCAACGCCGGCCAGAGCGTGTTTCATGTGCATGCCCATGTGCTTGGTGGACGCGACCTGACCTGGCCCCCCGGATGACGGCACCTGCTTCGGGTCAGCCGGTCGAGGCCGCGGTCACCAGTCAGGCCCGCATCACGGTACCCAACACGCATTCAATGGTGAGTCTGCTGGGAGCCGACGACATCTACCTGCGCGCCGTTGAGCAGGCCTTCCCCGAGGCTGATGTTCTCGTTCGCGGTAACGAGATCACCCTCACCGGCAGCCCTGCCGATATCGGCATGATTGAAACCCTCATCGCGGAGATGCTTGCGGTGCTGAGAACGGGGCAAGCCCTAACCCTGGAGTCGGTAGAGCGCAGTGTCACCATGCTCCGTTCCGGAACCAGGCCTGCGGAGATCCTCACCGCCAACATTCTCAGCAATCGGGGCCGGACGATCCGGGCTAAGACCCTCAATCAGAAGCGCTACGTCGATGCGATCGATACCAACACGGTGGTGTTCGGCATCGGACCAGCAGGTACTGGCAAGACCTACCTAGCAGTGGCCAAAGCGGTGCAGGCCTTGCAGGCCAAGCGAGTGAATCGCATCGTGCTCACTCGTCCGGCGGTAGAGGCCGGTGAGCGTTTGGGCTTCCTACCCGGGACACTTTCAGAGAAGATCGATCCCTACCTGCGTCCGCTCTATGACGCACTGCACGACATGATCGATCCAGATTCGATTCCACGTCTCATCACCAGCGGCACAATCGAAGTTGCGCCACTGGCCTACATGCGTGGTCGCACCCTGAATGATGCCTTCATCATCTTGGATGAAGCACAGAACACCTCGGCTGAGCAGATGAAGATGTTTCTGACCAGACTGGGCTTTGGTTCCACCATGGTGGTTACGGGCGATGTGACGCAGGTGGACCTGCCAACCGGAGTTGCCTCGGGTCTTCGTGTGGTGTCAAAGATCCTGGACGGAATTGATGACGTCGCGTTCTGCCATCTCACGGCACACGACGTGGTACGACACCGGCTCGTGGCCCGAATCGTGGAGGCCTACGATCGTTTTGACGCGCATCAACAGGGGTGAGGTCAACTGTGCTGGAGGGTGATAAACCCGGCTCCAACGAAACTGGGCAGGTAGGCGGAATCGACCTGATCGATGACTGCACTCCTGCCTTGCCGGAATCGGTGCATTCCCAATTGATCGCTCTTGCCGAGTTTTTGCTTCCGGCACTGGCCCTGCATTCGGATGCGGAATTGTGCATTCGCTTAGTCGATATTCACGAAATGTCCGTGTTGCATGAGCAGTGGATGGGCGAACCAGGGCCTACTGACGTGCTGTCGTTCCCTATGGACGAACTCCGTCCGGCGGCGCTTGACCATGAGCCAGAAGTTGGCGTCCTCGGGGATATTGTGATGTGCCCGGAGGTGGTTGCCGCTGAATTCGGCAGTGGCGAATCGATGATCCAACAGTTGGAGTTGCTCGTCGTGCACGGAATGTTGCACCTCATCGGCCACGATCACGCTGAGGATCAGGAGCGACACGAGATGTTTGATCTGCAGGCGCGCCTCCTAGATGGCTGGCGCGGTGTCGCCGGATCTGCGCCCCAGGCGCACGGTGAAGCAAGGATTGGTGGGAATTGACATGAGTGCCATCGATCTGTGGCTGAGCGGTGCTGCGCTGGTACTTATCCTGATCTCGGGTCTGCTCATCAGCGCTGAGACGGCCCTATCTCGGGTGAGTCGAAGCCGAGTTGAAGAGATCGGTCGACGGCGACCCAAGGCAGTTGCTCGCGTCGAACGAATCTTGGTCGATCGGCCGCGGTATGTGAACGTCCTGCTGTTCCTCTCTACTGCAGCGATGGTCACTGCCACCGTGCTGGTCAGTTTCGTGGTAACTGATGTGCTGAGCGTGAACTACGGCTGGTCGGTGGGCTGGTCCCTTGTCCTCGCGGCGGCATTCATGATTGTCGTTGCTTACGTCGCCTTGGGTGTCGCCCCACGCACCCTCGGCCGTCAGCATGCTGAGCGCATCTCACTCATCGCTGCCGGACCGGCGCGCTTTCTGGCGACGGTGCTCGGCCCCCTCACCACCCTGCTCATCCTCATCGGCAACGCACTGACTCCAGGTCAGGGATACCGTGAGGGGCCGTTTGCCACCCAGGCAGAGTTCCGCGAACTGGTTGACATGGCGGAGGCGGAGGACCTCATCGAGGATGATGAGCGGCAGATGATCCACTCCGTTTTCGAACTCTCTGAAACCATTGCGCGCGAAGTCATGGTGCCGCGCACCGAAATGATCACCATCGAACGAGGCAAGACGCTGCGTCAGGCGATGTCCCTTGGACTGCGATCCGGGTTCTCGCGAATACCCGTTATCGGTGAAAGCACCGATGACATCGTCGGCATCGTCTACCTCAAAGACGTCGTGCGGCGGATGTTCGAAAACCGCGAGGCTGAGCAATCCGAGCGTGTGGACTCGCTGATGCGATCGCCATATTTCGTACCGGATTCCAAGGCGGTGGATGCTCTCTTGCGGGAAATGCAGGCGGCTCGGGTGCACCTGGCCATTGCTGTCGACGAGTACGGCGGCACTGCGGGGCTGGTTACTATCGAAGACATTCTCGAAGAGATCGTTGGAGAAATTGCCGACGAGCACGACACTGCGGCGCCTGAGGTCAGCGAGTTATCCGATGGTCGGTACCGAATCAGTTCCCGGATGCATGTTGAGGACTTCGCTGACCTTGTTGGGATCAGCGTCGACGCCGAGGAAGAGGGGATCGATACGGTGCTTGGTTTCATGGCCAAGAAGCTGGGTCGGGTACCCATTCCCGGAGCCATGATCACCATCGACGGGTGGCAGCTGCGGGCAGAATACGCAGCGGGTCGGCGCAATCGCATCGGCACGCTCCTCGTCGAGCGCCGACCCGAGGATGGGTCCTGAGATGGCCGTGGATGAGTCGGCACCGTTGGACTCCGCACTCCTAGATCCGGAAGACACCAAGCTCATCACCCTGGCTCGGGGTGCGCGTGCCCGAATCGGGGCGCGAACCGGTGCGAGCCTGCGTGACAGCATGGGCCGCACCTTCAGTGCAGCGGAGATCCACCTACCGTCGCTGGCGCTCTCGGCGTTGCAGTTGGCCGTCGCGCAAGCAGTTGCCGCCGGAGCTCAGGGATGCGAGTGCGCGGTGATCCTCACCGTCGAGCCGTTGTCGGAGCCAGATCATGCCGCCGATCCGGGATTCGCTGCCCTGCAGGACTTTGCAGGTCCCAGCGTCCCCGTCCTGATCTGCAATGCCGATGGTGATCTGCTCGCGCGGCTGAGCACCCGCTAGTGGCTCCCGTGGACATGGCGGTGACGGAGTATCGCTGCGGTTTCGTTGCGGTCATCGGACGTCCTAATGCCGGTAAATCGACCTTGGTCAACGCACTCGTCGGCGCCAAGGTGGCGATCACCTCGTCTCGACCACAGACCACGCGACGAATCTTGCGAGGCATCCTCACCACGGATGATTTTCAACTCATCCTGGTCGATACCCCTGGGGTGCACCGGCCACGAACCCTGCTTGGTGAACGACTCAATGCAGAGGTAACCGACGCGGTTGCCGGTGTCGATGTGGTGGGGCTCTGCCTTCCTGCCAACGAGGCAATTGGACCGGGTGATCGCAGGATCGCCGCCAGCATCAAGGGTCGCCAATGCGTGGCGATCCTGACCAAGGTCGACACCGTCAGCAGGGATGTCATCGCCGAGCGCCTCGCGGAACTGGCTGCCTTCGAGCAGGAACTCGGCGAGCAATGGGCGGCAATCGTGCCGGTATCTGCCGTGAAGTCTGAAAACCTCGATGCCCTCCGTACAGCCTTGGTGGCCTGCCTGCCCAGTGGACCAGCGCTCTTTCCCTCTGACCGCCCCACGGACGAAGCTGTCGAAGTGAGCATTGCTGAACTCATTCGAGAAGCGGCCCTGGAAGGGGCCCGAGAGGAACTACCGCATTCCATTGCGGTTGTCGTCGAAGAGATCGTCCCCCGCGAAGACCGATCCGCAGACGCACCGTTGACCGACGTACGGGCCGAGATCTTTGTCGAACGTGATAGCCAGAAAGCCATCATCATCGGTAAAGGTGGATCGCGCTTGAAGCAGATCGGGAGTCAGGCGCGGCGCGGTATCGAGGGATTGCTTGGGACAGCAGTCTTCTTGGATCTACGGGTGAAGGTTGCCAAGGATTGGCAGCGGGATCCGCGACAGCTTCGTCGACTGGGACTGTGACTCCCGAGACGGTCCACCCGCTCCGGCGTGCTCATAGCGCAATACGCGACCCTTCGGTCAATCTGCGAGACAATGACGCGTGCCCCTATATCGGGATGAAGCCATCGTGCTTCGTACCCATAAGTTGGCTGAGGCCGATCGGATCATCACCCTGCTTACCAGGCGGCACGGGCGCGTCCGCGCTGTTGCTCGAGGTGTGCGCCGCACGACCAGCCGAATTGGTGCACGCCTTGAGCCGTTCAGTCACGTGGATGTGCAGTTCCATGAGGGACGCAATCTCGACACCATCACGCAGGTGGAATCGCTTGCGGCCCTTGGGGCTGACCTGACCGGGCACTACCCAAGTTGGACAGCAGGGACGGCCATGCTGGAAGCGGCGGAGCGTCTCACACCTGCGGAGCGCGAACCAGCCGTTCAGCAGTACGTGCTGCTGGTCGCCGGACTTCGAGCCTTAGTCGGGCGAGAGCGGGAGCCCGCCCTGATCTTGGATTCCTACCTCCTTCGATCACTCGCGGTCGCCGGGTGGTCACCGTCTTTCGGGGACTGTGCGCAGTGCGGCAGTCCCGGCCCACATCGCGCCTTCGCAGTGGCAGCCGGGGGAATGGTGTGTAGTAACTGTCGGCCACCTGCGGCTGCGGCACCATCTGCGGCTGCCGTCACCTTGCTCGGGGCCCTGCTCGCCGGAGATTGGGTGCAGGCCGAAGCCGTGGGTCCTCGGGAACGCCGCGAGGCCAGCGGCCTGGTTGCCGCATTCCTCCAGTGGCATCTGGAGCGTACCTTGCGCTCGCTCCCGCTCGTGGACCGGTCGGATACCAACAGTGCCAGCACTGCGTCACGCGATGAGCAGGGTGCTTGGATGGCTCAGTGAGCAAGCGGGCACGAGTCGAGCCGACTCCGCATCGCTCGGGTGAACGTCCACCGGCCATTCCAGCCGACCTGCTCCCGAAGCACGTTGCGATCGTCATGGACGGTAATGGACGCTGGGCCAAGCAGCGCGGACTACCACGCACGGCCGGACACGAGGCCGGGGAAGCCAGCCTGCTTGATTGCGTGCACGGCGCTCTTGAGATGGGGATTCCGTGGATGTCGGCCTATGCCTTCTCGACCGAGAATTGGCGGCGGTCACCCGATGAGGTTCGCTTCCTCATGGGATTCAATCGAGACGTCTTGCGCCGACGGCGTGACGAACTCGTTGATCTCGGTGTACGGGTGCTGTGGGCGGGTCGGCGCAAGCGGTTGTGGCCGAGTGTGATTGCCGAGCTGGAAGAGGCCGAACGAGTTACCGCACGAAATCGCAAGATGACGCTGGTCATGTGCGTGAATTACGGAGGACGAGCGGAAATCACCGACGCGGTCACCGCAATAGCCGAGCAGGTGCGGCTCGGCAAAGTCGCACCAGAATCCGTAAGTGAACGCATGATCGCCGCGCATCTGGCTGTACCCAAAATGCCGGATGTCGATCTCTTCATCCGGTCCTCGGGGGAGCAGCGCACCAGCAACTTCCTCATGTGGGAATCGGCCTACGCTGAACTGGTCTTCCTTGACACACTGTGGCCGGAGTTTGATCGTCGACATCTGTGGCAGGCCTGCCAGCTCTACGTCGATCGCGAACGTCGCTATGGAGGTGCCCAGTAGGACTTCGGTGTGTACGTTCGACTCACCGAAGCGTTGTGTGTGAAAGGAGCAGCAATGGCTGACGCACCAACTCCTCATCGACTCAGTGGGCGAGGAGCCCTCGTGACGGGCGCAGGCAGCGGTATCGGGCGGGCGAGCGCCCTTCGACTAGCCGCCGACGGGGCTGTCGTTGTGGCTCTTGATCAAAGCCCGGGGACTGCCGAGGAAACTGCTGCAGCAGCGCCGTCAGGTCGGGTGATTCCATGCACAGCCGATGTCTCACGGCGATCAGACCTGGCGGAGGCAATAGCACTCGTCGTCGAATCCGCGGGTTCGATCGACGTCCTGGTCAACAACGCAGCAGTGAATCTTCCTGCCCTGTTTCATGAGGCCAGTGCTGAGGACATCGAGCGAACCTGGCAGGTCAACGTCATGGGTGCCGTCCATGGATGTCAACTGGTGATCCCGTTGATGCTCAATCAGGGGCGTGGCTCAATCGTGAATATCGCCAGTGTGAACGCACTCGTTGCTGAGCGGTTTCTATCAATCTACGCAGCATCCAAAGGTGCAATCGCCATGCTGACCAAAGGCATTGCCTTGGACTATGCCGCTCAAGGAATTCGCTGCAATGCGATCTGTCCGGGTTGGGTTGACACCCCGATCAACCATGCTCATGCCGCGATGCTTGGTGGGCTCGAGCAGGTCTATGCGTCGATTGACTCATTTCAGCCGATTGGGCGTCCCGGTGATCCCACGGAGATCGCATCGCTGGTTTCCTTCTTGGCCAGTGATGAGGCGTCGTTCATGACGGGATCCGTGGTCGTGGCCGATGGAGGCATGACGGCGATGTAGCCAGGCGCTACCCGAAACGCAGGGGAAGGTACTCGAAGGTTCGCAGGAAAGTCGATGGAAATCGACGTGGTTCGCCCGCCAACGCAAAGGTGCTCCAGCGCGCGAGTATCGCGCTGAGTGCAATCTGAGCCTCGAGCCTGGCGAGAATGCGACCAAGGCAGAAGTGAATCCCGTCACCGAAGGTCAGACTGCGGGCTGGGGGAGCAGCAAAGTTCAAGGTGTCCGGGCTGGTGAACTGCCGTGGGTCCCGGTTCGCCGATCCATACAGCAGCAGCACCTTGGACCCAGCTGGGATGACGCATCCATGCAAGGTCACTGGGCAGGTCGTAGTGCGTCCCAGCCACTGAATCGGTGCGTCGTAGCGCAGAAATTCATCGAGGGCTTCCAATCGCACCCGACCGTCAGCACCCGTGATCTGTTCTGGCTGCATCAGTCCTGTTGCCAAACCGTGCAGGACTCCGGAGATTAAGCCCGCGGTGGTCTCGGTACCTGCGGCGATCAGCGTCAGACACAGTCCGGGAACATCTTCCATGCTCAGTTGACCGGAATCGACAGCGCTCGCCAGGTCAGTCATGATGTCGTGCTGAGCCGAGGGTGCACCGGTGACCCACGCGCGTGAATGGATGCGTTCAGTTACGGCACTGAGAAACGTGGCTTCGAGTCGATCCCGTGCATCGAGGACCTCGGGTGATCGCGCCGTTGCACCGTGTCGCGTCATCATCGCGTTAACTTCGGCTACCGCCCACCCGGCACTCTCCTGGGGCAGACCCAGTATGGAGCAGATCGTCACTGCTGGTACCCGCTGCGCGAAGGCGGTGATCGCGTCAAAGGGTTCATCACTGCGCAGTGCGTCCAGGCTCTCTTGAGTAACTCGTTCGATGAGTGGGACCAATTCGGTCATGGCTTTCGCCTGGAACTTCGGGGACACCAGGCGACGGAGCGCATCGTGATCGGGGGGGTCCATCACGATGAAGTCACCCTGGCCAAAGAGCGATGCATCGAGTTCGACCCCACCGACGCTTGAAAATGTCTCCCAGTCACGCAGGGCTGACTGGACGTCAGCGAAGCGGGAAATCGCCCAGAACCCGCGTTCGGCGTTGTGATGGATGGGGTCGTTGTCGCGCAGCTCGGCGTAGAGGGGATACGGGTCGATACGGAACTGCTCAGTTGTCGGATCCAGAACCAGGTCCGTTGGCATGCCTAAGGCCTAGAAGTTACCGAGCATCTTCAGCACTGCCACGCCGGTCAGGGAGAGCACGGCAAGGAGCCGAATGATCCGCGATGCCGGTGTCAGTACTGGCCAAGCCAGGGCGAGGAGCCAGGCCAGCAGGAGCGCCACCAGCATGAGGAGAAGCCCACCAAGGACCATCCACGGGCCGCTGAGTACCAATCCGGCAACGAGGGCCAGTGACATCACGATGACAATGAGCCATCGCGGTGCACCATGCAGCCAGGTCAAAGGTCGGCGGCTGTACCGCACCAGCAGGCTGTCATGTGGCGAACTAGGAATGTTCGGCCGCTGCCGCGGCTGCTGGGGCCGACGAGCGGCAGACCCACGCGCCGACGGTGCAGAGCTACGGGCTGGGCCCTGTGGCCCGCGTACCCCGCGAGGCGTGCCGGACTTACCTGAAGATTTGGCTGCTCCCTGATCCGCCATGCGCACTGCCTCCTGGGTGATCCTTCGCTACCGTGCCGATGTGTCCTTCGAAGCCGGATCGGTGCCCTCCAGCCTCTTGGACTCTACTGCGGGTCCAGGATCACTGGTGGTGATCCGCTTTCGCGGTACCGACCTGCCGACGGATCAGGGCATTGCAGCGCTTCGTGAGGCCGTCAGCATTTTGGCCCAGTGCCCTGGATTCCTGAGTGGTGCCATTGGTCAATCGACCGATGATCCGGAACTGCTGCTGTTGGCGCTCACCTGGCGCGATATCGGGTCCTACCGACGCGCGCTGAGTCGGATGGAAGTGAAAATGCGAGTTGTCCCTCTGCTCTCGCACGCGGTCGATGAGCCCACTGCATTCGAGATGCTGCATCGAGTGGACGAGAGTGGGGTGCAGAGCGGATCAAGTGGCCTCGCCGCTGATGCCAGCAGCGTGCGACTGGGGGAGGCTGCGCAGCCCCGGGTAGCACGAGTGCAGCCGTAGGCTGCCAACGTGCAACCCTTCGCGAACCTGCGTGATGGCGGATCGCAGCTCGCTGATCACCTAGCTGCTCAGTACGCAATGGGTGCCGCAACCTTGGTACCGATCATGCCCAACGGCGTGCCCGTCGCCCTGGGGATCGTCGACAGCCTGCGCTCGCGCACACTCGATCGGATCCCTATCGAGCCGATGGACGTGATACGTGACAAAGACGGCATCAGCATCGCAGCGATCCCTCAACTTCACGGCGACCCGCTGATCGTGGTGGATGACGGAGTTGAGACCGGCACCGCTGCGCTGGCCGCTGGCAGAGCCTTGCGTGGTGCGCTCCAGGCGCAGCCTGCTGGGACGTCCCCAATACTGCTTCTTGCTGTACCGGTCTGCCCGCACCAGGCGCTACCGGAGCTCCTTGGTGTCTTCGATGCAGTAGTGGCCGTCCATAGGCCACTGGCGCGGCGAAGCCTTTCCTGGCACTACGTCGACTTTGACCTCGTCGACGACGCAGGAGCGCGAGAACTCCTGCGCGAGGCGCCCTGGGATTAGAGCTTCGGGTAGGAGACAGGCACCGGGATCTCCGGCTGGCAGTTGAAGTTCGAGGCACCCGCCTAGACTTGGAAGTCCGCCGACAGCCAGCCGGAGTGGAGCGCGCCAGCGCTTCGGAGAGGAGCGCGAGTGCCCGCGGACCGTGTAGACGCCGTCGTCAATCTCTGCAAACGACGGGGGTTCGTCTTTCCCTCCTCTGAGATTTACGGAGGCACCCGCTCTGCCTGGGACTACGGGCCTAACGGTGTGGAGTTGAAGGAGAACATTCGGCGACAGTGGTGGCAGGCCATGGTGCGCGGCCGCGATGACGTCGTAGGCCTTGACTCGTCGATCATCCTGGCGCCAGCAGTTTGGGCAGCCTCCGGCCACGTGGACGCTTTCGTGGATCCCCTGACAGAGTGCCGCAACTGCCACAAACGTTGGCGTGCGGATCAACTTCTGGATTCCTATCAAGCCAAGCACGGTCAGTTGCCGCCAGGCGGGTTGGCTGATCTGGCCTGTGCCAACTGCGGAACCAAGGGTCAGTTCACGGAGCCGCGTGACTTCAACGGCATGCTGCGTACCTCGGTGGGCCCAGTCGAAGATGCAGGTTCCCTGCACTACCTACGACCGGAGACCGCTCAAGGAATTTTCGTCAATTACTTGAACGTGATGAACGCTGCACGTAAGAAGCCACCATTTGGTATCGGTCAGACCGGTAAGAGTTTTCGGAATGAGATCACACCTGGCAACTTCATCTTCCGTACCCGCGAATTCGAGCAAATGGAGATGGAGTTCTTCGTTAAGCCTGGGTCTGACGAAGAGTGGCATGAGTACTGGATCCAGGAACGCTGGAACTGGTACACGGATTTGGGTCTGAAGGCTGAGAACCTGCGACTGTTCGAACACCCCAAGGAGAAGCTCTCCCACTATTCCAAGCGAACCGTGGATATCGAGTACCGCTTCGAGTTTGCTGGTTCAACCTGGGCCGAGCTGGAGGGTCTGGCAAACCGCACCGATTTCGATCTGCGAACCCACAGTGAACATTCTGGAGTAGATCTTTCATTTTTCGACCAAGAAGCCGGCGAGCGGTGGGTGCCGTACGTGATCGAGCCCGCGGCTGGGTTGTCACGGGCGGTACTGGCATTTCTGCTTGATGCCTACGACGAAGATCAGGCTCCAAATGCCAAGGGTGGCATCGACACCAGGACCGTGTTGAGATTCGATGCACGGCTGGCTCCGGTCAAAGTTGCGGTGCTGCCGCTATCGCGGAATGCAGATCTGAGTCCACGAGCACAGCAGTTGGCCAAGGACCT
>CAZKFI010000034.1:20989-23853 GCA_964551975.1 uncultured Bifidobacteriaceae bacterium
GCCGGCTGGAGGACCTGCGCCAGCGCTGGAATGTGGAATTTGATGACGCTGGAGCGATCGGGCGTCGATATCGCCGACAGGACGAGATTGGTACCCCGTTTTGCGTGACCGTGGACTTCGAAAGCCTGCAGGACGAGGCCGTTACCGTGCGTGAGCGGGACTCAATGGCTCAAGAGCGCATAGGGATGTCGCGTTTGATCGAGTGGTTGTCGAGTCGCCTACCGGCCTGTTGACCGGTAGGCGACTCGCGAGATTTACTTCTCGCCGGCGGCAGCGCGCTTGAGCGCGGAACCTGCGCTGACCTTGACCGCTCGGCGAGCTGCGATCTTGACCGGCTCCCCGGTACGGGGGTTGCGCCCGGTGCGTGCCGGTCGGTCTGCTGTCTCGAAACTAATGAAGCCGGGGATGGAGACCTTGCGGCCGGCAGCAACTTCGGCAGAGATAACGGCGATGATGGCGTTGAGGACTTGATCGGTGGCGGTCGCCGTCGTACCGGCCTTCTTGGCCACAGCCGAAACCAACTCTCCGCGATTCATGGATTCCTAGACCTCCCTGGGCCATGTGGCCCGTGACAGTGCCCGAGGGCATTCGTAGTTTGTTCTGCAGTGAAATGTCTTGAACACAGATCCAGGCCTGCTGGCGCTAGAACGATGCCCACCCCATTTTTTGACGGTATTCCAAGGAAATGTAGCAGTGCATGCCCTCCGAAAGGGGCTGCGCTGTGTCGCGTCGCGAGGGATCATGTCTCGGTGAATCCCGACCTGTCGGACCAGACGACCGTTGCTCGCACCCTCGTTCGGGGTTCGGCAGACCGGCTGGGCTGGTGTCCCGTGGAGTGGGGTCCGGGTGAAGAACATGTTGTCCGGCCGGTGCAGGGGCAGGTGCTGGCCTGTGTCTGGCATCTTTCCGACCTGCATCTGTGCGATGCGGAGTCACCCGTTCGACTGGAGTACCTCGACCGATTCGGGGATCCGGATTCGCCGTATCTGCAGCAAATTGGTCACGTCGGTACCTACCGACCCCAGGAGATTCTGACCACGCAGGTGGCGGCCAGCATGCTGACGACGGTGAATCGGATTGATCGTGGACCCGCAACCGGGCGATCCGTTGACGCACTCCTCATCACTGGTGACCTGGTCGACAACGCACAGCAGAATGAACTGGGTTGGCTGATTGACCTGTTGCGCGGTGGCGTCGTCAAGCCGCGAAGTGGTGACGATGCGCGGAGTTCATGGGTCGGTGCAGTGCACGGGGATACCCACGAGTTATGGGATGAGCGCTACTGGCATCCCGATGGTCCGCCGCGCGGCCTTGCACCGGATCTTCCGATGCGCAATTTTGGTTTCCCAACATTGCCGGGCCTGGTAGACCGCGCCCGATCAGATGTGCAGGCACCCGGAGTTGGGTATCCAGTGCTGGCGGTTCACGGCAATCACGACCTATTGCTGCAGGGCACGGTCAGTGCAGATGCTCGCCTGCGCGAGGCGGCTGTATCGGGGGAGCGCGTCACAGGTTTGGCCAGTGGTCTCCCGCCGTTGACCGTGCTGGATGCGCTCAGCAGCGTTGGCCCGGCTCGCTATGTCGATACCCCCGATGCCCCCCGAGAGCCCGTGCCGGCTGACCTGGGCCGGGCATTGGTCCAGGCCGAAGACTTCGCCAAGGCTCTGCAGTCCGAATTCGTTCCCGAGTCGTTCCGCCCTGGCCCCGGTAACTGCTGGTCAGCCGATGTGGGGGAGCTGCGAGTCATCGCCTTGGACACAGTCAATCCGCATGGCGGATGGCAGGGGTCCATTGATGAAGGTCAGGCTTCTTGGCTGGTGGCCGAGCTGGATCAATGCTCGCAGCGCTACACCGTCATCACCACGCACCATCCTTCGGTGACGATGCTCAATGACTTTGGTGGCGTGGCCGGCGAGGCTCGATTGCTGGGTGAGGCTGTGGTCACGCTGTTGCTTGACTACCCACAGGTCATCGCCTGGCTCGCGGGACACGTGCATCACCACAATGCGCTGTGGCATGGCCGACCAACGGGTCAAGGTGACAGCACCGACAGTGGCTTTTGGGAGATCACTACGGCGTCGCTGATCGACTGGCCTCAGCAGGCTCGGCTCCTTGAGTTCATTCGAGCCGATGGGCAGATACATATTGTCAGTACCGTGGTCGATCACGATGGTCACCACGACGGGGAATTCGAAGCAGTTGGGAGCGCAGATCGCGCGACTGATCAGCACCTTGCCGGGCTCTCGCGACTCTTGGCAGCCAATGACTACCACAGCCGCGGTGACTCATTCCGCGCCATGGTGCTCAACTCGCGGCGTGAACTGCGAAACGCGGTGTGGTCGTTGCGGGACCCGTTCCCCGTCCAGCGCCTGTAGCAGGCAACCGAGGTGCTCTGCGCTACGCCTGGCCGGTCAATCGGCGAGCCTGCCACAGTCGTTGGCGGCGCTGCATCAGCTCGTTCCAGTCGGCACTCGACAGAAACTCCAGTACCTCGGGCTGAATGGTCAACCGTTCACCATCGACGAACGCGGCCACCCAGGTGTTGCTCAGCGGGCGCATGATGTCGCGGTAGTCCTCCATAAATGAGTCGATGACTGCGCCACCTTCGACCACGCCACCGGCGGCATCGTGTCGACTCAAAACATCGCGGACAGCTTCACGAAGTTCGCCGAGGGAGATGGCGACCCATAGGTCCTCAACGCCGGCATAGAAATCCTCAACCAGTTCCCGCAATCTCTCCAGGTCGAAGGTTCCCCAGGACACCGGCCAGGCATCTGAGCGCGCACCTTCAGGGATAAGTCGAGGGACTGAATGCCGACTGCGCGCGATCTGCCTGCGGATCGCCCCTAGGGCAACCCGAGCTT
>CAZKFI010000035.1:0-23552 GCA_964551975.1 uncultured Bifidobacteriaceae bacterium
GCCCTCGTACACCGCCGCAAACAGCGCTCCCGTTGAGGCGTCCACTGCCCCTGCACCAGACACCTCAACCGGCCGTGCCCCCGCAGGGGGGCAGCCGGATGTCACCACAACACCACCGCTGTTCGCTCGCGCACAGCGGCGCGGATCACGTCTCACGCCAATCCAAGGCGACTCGACGGAAACAGGTTTGTTCGGTAGTCAGTCGGTGCGTGATCCCTCAGGCGGGCCTGCGAGCGCGACTGCCGCCTTTGGCGAAGCTGAGACCGCGACGAAGCCTTCTGCACCGGCAATGCAGCGCAGAGCAGCAGAGGGAGCATTTTCACCAGAGGATCCTCTTCCGAGCCTTCCCGAGAGCGAGCGGTCAACTCCGGCATCAGGTGTATCAGAGGAACAGGTGACATTGCCGCCTGACGTGAGACAGGCAGTAGCAAGCGCGATCGGTCAAGCACCAACCTCCGTTCCCATCCGTCGCGGCAGCAGTGTGGGAGCGCGTGCACGTACCTTGCGAGCAGATGCGTTTACCCAAGGTGGGGTGATTCATGCCCCCGGTACTGCACCATTGGTTTCATTAGATGATCGTCGACTCCTGGCTCATGAAGCGACCCACCTCGTGCAACAGGCTCAGCTTGGTGCGGGTTTGCCGGCAGAAAGTTCGGCGCACGGTCACGCCCTCGAACAACAGGCCATGCGAGCAGAGCAAGCTCTCTCCAGCAGCGCATCGCGAGTGAGCGTCGGAGCAGCCGTGCCAGCTCGTCGCGGGGTGTCAGCACGTAGGGGTGCTGCAGTCGACGCATCGAGTTCCCCACTCGCGAATTCCAGCGGATCTCTAGAACTCACTTCAGCTACCGCGAGTGCCACTCCCGTGGAGGATGGCCGCGGCTCCCATTGGGGCGATGCCGCCATAACCACCAGCCCTTCAGGGGCTAGTGACGGCAGATCTCCCTCCTCAAGCATCACGCCGAGGGACGTAAATGACGCGCTATCCGGTGTGCGAGGCGAGGCGCCCGTGTCTCCCGGACGCCGACCACGACCCGTCCAAGAGCGGGCCGGGCGGCCTGCTGAGTCTTCGCCTCCAGGCGTCTTAGGTGGAGCGACCTCCACGCCCGTTCGCGCGCGATCGGTGCCGCCGGTAGTTCTCACATCGGGGTCCTTGGAGCCGCGCAGGGCTCCAATCCCGCGTTCCGCGAGTGCAAGTTCGGACCTGGGAAGAACAGGTGTCTCATCTGTCGCTTCTGTGACTGGCACAGGCCCCGCCTCTGCTCCAAGCATCCAGCGCCGGGCATCTCGGGGCACTGGGGATGGGACGATAAGGGCAGTCGGCTCCCAGGAGGACTCCGTTGAGGCACCGCCACCCAAAGGCTCTGGCGGCAGTCGAGCCTGGCCAACTCCGGCAAAGGACACTGCTCGAGATCAGGAGTGGTTGGTGCGCCATGCTCAGGCTCTGTACCCGCTAATGCGCAACCTTCTTCGTGCTGAGTTGCTACGTGATCGAGAGCGACGAGGTCAGATGCTGAAGGAAAACTTCTAGTGTCCAGCCTGAGCGGTTTCGATTCGGAGTACACGTCTACGAACTTTCGCGGGTTCGCCCTAAGCGTTGACATCGTCGGCGGGGATCACACTCTTGGAGCTAACTGGCAGACCCTGTCGCTGGGGAGCGTCTCGCTCCAAGCGGAAGACATCGAGGCCGGTGGCTATCAGCAGTCTCGATTTCAAGTTCTCGGCCAACTGGCCTACGGCGATGTGACGCTCACTCGGCCCTGGACGCCAAATCAATCGGGGTGGATCGCTGAATGGTTTGCCTTGGCGGAGCAGTACGGGCCAACGACCGTGGCAGTCACGATCAACTACCTCGATGTCAGTGGCAAACCGCAGAAGGCCGTCTACAACTTTCGCAATGCCTACCCGGTCACCTGGACCCAACCGAATTTCGCAGCCGTCCCTTCAGATCAGCAACCGCCCTCGATAACTGAGTCACTTACCTTCAGTCATGCGGGATTCTTCGATACCAATGGGCTCACACCAGGGATTCAAGATCCGGAGGCTGTACAGGTCTTTCGTTTGATGATCTTGCCCGGTACGGCAGGGGTTCCGGGTATGGCCAGCGCGCTGGCATCATTGACGAACTGGACACCGATGGGCGCCGTTTACGGAACGGGAGCAGTTATCGGTGCCATTAGCGCCCCCATAGCTGCTCAAGCCGTGAGCACCCTCAGCATGCTGGGTCCATTCCCGTCCATCACGTTCTGGGTACCGCCAAGTTCTATGAGCGTCTCCAAATCAGCAAACTGGAGTGTCAACAACTCACCGAATGCAAGCGGCTCTGGCCCGGTTACCTGGGGTGGCACAGATCCACTTGATCTATCTTTCGACTTCATTCTCGATTCTGCTGCTACCGATTCCAGCGGGATGGAAACCTCTTCGCGCGTTGGCGAACGCCTTGCACCCGTGGCCGGACCTGCCGGGAGTTCAGTGCTGCCCGTAGTCGAGCAGCTTCTGGGCTTGTGCGAAGTTGACCCACTTTCGGCAATGCTCGGCATGGGCAGCGCACCATTGGTGATGCTGCTCTGGGGGGACTTTGTTTCGCCTTTGTGCTACGTCTCAGACGTCCAACTGCAATTCACGAAGTTCAACGCAAATGGAGAGCCCATCAGGGCTACTGGCACGCTTTCACTCAGCTCGTATCCGATCCCTGACTTCTTGCAGAACCCCACGTCGGGTGGCGAACTGCCTCGACGATCGGCAACGTTGTATGACGGAGATAGCCTGGCGCACGTTGCTTACCGCGCCTACCAAGACCCGGCACGATGGCGCGACGTCGCTGAGGTCAATGGAATCGATGATCCCCTACGAGCGAAAGCAGGCTCTCAACTTCTGATTCCGGCGGCGCAGGAGCTGCCCCCACGAACCGAAACGGGTCGACTCGGCACGGGTTCGCGAATGTCCGGCTCTGCCCGGCGCGCTCAAATTGAGTCCTCCGGGCAAGTCCAGGCTCTGGCATGACGATTTTCAGCACCACCGCGCCCAATCTCGAACTGCATCTATTAATCGATGACGTACCCCTGCTAGAGGCCCTGGCCAGCCAGATCAGGATGATTCGCGTAGAGCAGGCTTTCAACCTCCCCGCAGTTGCAGAGATCGAAATGGTCGACTCCCAGACAGGGGGTCTGGAAGGTTTGGCCATGCTTCCTGGATCGCTTATCCAGGTGCGCGCCGTTGCGGGTGATAACCCTGTGGGTCTAGCCATCTTCTCTGGGAGGGTTGAAACCCTTGAGGTTCGATATGACGATGTGCATGGCCTGCGGACCGTGGTGCGCGCCTTCGATGGAGCACACTCGCTACTGAACAGCAATATCACCGCCAACTACCCGTTCATGTCTTACAGTGAAGTTGCTGCTGTGCTGGCCATAGAACACGAACTCATTCCAGATGTCGTCCCCCACCCCGTCGTGCACACCAGCGTCGTTCAGGCGAACGAGACCTCATGGGACTTCCTGGTCCGGCTTGGTCGCGAAGTCGGATACGTGGCCATGGTCACTGTTGATGCTATGACCGGTCTCACCTACCTCTATTTCGGCCCACCCACACCAAACGCCCTGGTCGAAACCGAACTTGGTGACGAAGCCATCGGACACTTGAGCGCGTCGACCAGTGCCTCAGGGATTGGTGCTACGGCCTCGACGCGGGGATGGGATCAATCACTTGCGGTACCGGCAATCGGTGAGGCACCCCCTGCCTCAGCCACCGCAGTAACCGCGATCCTGCCGGAGGAACTGGCCCTGGAATTCGCTCCCACCGGACAACGGATCAGCCTTGAGCGGCTGGCAGAGAATGAAGCAGCAACAGAGGCGGCCTCAGCAGGTTTTGCCATGAGACTGGCTGGGGCCTTCGCCAACCTGGAGGGCGAAGTTCGCGGTGATCCGACAATTCGCCCACGTACTGCGATTGCGCTCCTCAAGGCTGGGATGCTGACCGGGGAATACACGGTGTCAGCCGCTCAACACCTGTTTGCGCCAAATATGGGGGGCTACCGAACATCCTTCACCTGCAGTGGTCAAGAAGATCGCAGCCTTCGTGGGCTCGCGACACCACCCAGGCAGCTTCCGACACTGCACGGCGTCTACCCAGCCATCGTGACCGACGTCGAGGACCCCGAAGGCCTTGGCCGGGTACTGCTGAGTTTCCCGTGGTTGGCTGAAACCTACGTAAGCACCTGGGCTCGCGTCATCCAAGCTGGGGCAGGACCCTCTATGGGAACCCAGATACTCCCTGAACCCCTGGATGAAGTACTTGTCGCATTCGAAAATGGCCAGCTTGATGCCCCGTATGTCCTGGGCGGCCTCTACAGCATCGAACGCCAGGGTGCCATTGGGGCTGAGACACTGGTCCAAGGCGTAACGATGAAGCGAGCCTTTACGTCGCGCACTGGGCACCAGCTGATCTTCGACGACAGCCCCGAAACACCTGGCGTCCTTCTGCAGACCACCTTTGGTGCATCGTGCATGATTCGTATGTCACCAGAAACGGGAATCGTCATCAGCACGGTGGAGGAACAGCCGATTGTCATCAACAGTGCATCGGAGGTCACTGTCAATTCCGAGGGTGCAGTTGTGATCAACGCCGCAGACGTGACAATCAATGGTGAAGGCGATGTCTCGATTTCGGCTGAGGGTGCAATCGAAATCAGTGCTGCTGAGGAACTGAACCTAGCCGCCACATCGGTCACAGTGGAGGCAGAGGATATCTCTCTGGTAGCCGGGGAAATCAATATCGCCGGCGGCATCGTGAGCCTTGGGATCTAGTGATGACCGCCGACCAAGACTTCATCGGATGGGGGTTTGCTTTTCCCATTACCGTAGATGCCCAGGGCGGATTCGCCATGGTGACCGGTGCCGCAAACATCGAACGTTCGATTCGGCTTATCATCGGAACGGCTTATGGCGAACGACCCATGCGACCAGAGTTTGGGTGCGGGATTCACGATCTGGTGTTTGAAGCTGCATCGACCGAGTTAATCAGCCGCATGCAGATTCAGGTGACCGCATCACTCAAGCGATGGGAGACCCGCGCCGACATCCTGAACGTCGATGTCACCTTTCCGGGAGATCCGTCCTTGGTTCACATCCTCGTCACTTACCGAATCAAGGGCACCTACGATCCGAGGAACCTGCTCGTTCCCTTCTACTTAATCCCTAGCCAGGAGGAACCGTGACCCTCCCCGCTCCGCACTTAGACGACAGGTCCTTCCAAGACCTGGTCGATGAGGCTAAGCGCCTGGTGCAGCAACGCTGCCCGGAGTGGACTGACCACAACGTGGCCGATCCCGGGGTGACGCTGATTGAGACCTTCGCCTTTATGGTCGATCAACTCATCTATCGTCTGAACAGGGTGCCTGACCTCAACTACATCAAGTTTCTCGAGCTGCTTGGCGAGTCCCTTCGACCGCCGGCTGCGGCTATCGCACCCGAGCGATTCATGCTCTCTGTTCCTCAACCCACCGACGTACTTGTCCCGCAGGGAACTCAGGTTTCTACTGCGAGGCGTGCTACTGAGTCTCCACTGACCTATACGACGACGGAGCCGCTCACCCTGGTGTCTCTGCGTCTGCTTGGCATTGCAACGCAACGCCTCGGTCAAGAAATCACAAGGCAAGATGAAGTCCTTGCCACGGGAAACGAATTCGCGTGCTTCTCCGCGGTACCGCAAGTCGGCGACGCTATGTTCATCGGCCTGACATCGCCGGCACCCGCGTGCATCGTGCGCCTGACCATAGACGCGCAGATTGAGGGCATCGGAGTTGATCCGCTCAGGCCGCCCATCGTCATAGAAGCTTGGGACGGACACCAGTGGTATCCGGTGACCGTACTGTCTGACACGACCGGCGGACTCAATAGACGTGGCCTCATTGAGTTCCATCTGCCTCGCCAGGTTGCATCAGTCATCGACGGCCGCACCGCCGGTTGGATCCGCGTTCGTGTCGTGCCAACAACGGGCGATCAACCCGCTTACACCGCATCCCCACAGATTCGCACTGCTGAGGCAGCCACGATCGGTGGAATAGTCGATGTCTCCCATTCGATGCCGGTCGTGAATGAGCCCCTCGGCCTAACGACCGGAGCACCGGGTCAAGTGATGCAACTGAACAAATGGCCACTCATTGCCGGTCAGGAAGAGATCACGGTTGAAGTGAGTTCCCCCAATGGGTGGACCATCTGGCGCCGGGTAGATTCCTTTGCTCAAAGTGGGCCGGAAGACCTGCACTTCGTGTTGGATGACGTCACCGGTCAGTTGCGCTTTGGACCGCTCATTCGAATGCCTGACGGCAGTGCACGCAGTTACGGCGCTACGCCACAAATCGGCTGCAGCGTACGGATTCCCCTGTATCGCGTCGGCGGGGGGAGGCAGGGCAATGTCGACGCCGGAACGATCACCGTACTGCGCTCCAGCATTCCCTTCATTTCCAAGGTCAATAACGTTGAGCCTGCGGTAGGGGGTGTCGACGCGGAAACACTCGATCAACTCAAGGCCCGAGCAGCACTGTCCGTCCGCGCTCGAAATCGAGCCGTTACACCCGTAGACATTGAGCAGATCGTACAAACTGCGGCGCCCACATTGGTGCGAGTGCACTGTGTCGATGCGGTTACTCTCAATCGACCTGGAACGATTCTTATCTTGGTCGTACCTGAGGTACCGGAGCGAGACATTCCATTCGAATTGCTCCAGCCCCGACTTGAGGTTCTTAATGACGTACGCAGCTACCTTGATGAACGCCGTTTATTAGGCACCACTATGCGGGTTGAGCCGCCGCGATACCTGGGCGTTTCAGTGATGGTACGTATTGCTGTCGTTGAAGGGGCTGCACGGGATCGGGTCGCAGCGGCAGCCAATGAAGCGATTAGTAGATTCATTCACCCAACCCTGGGTGGCTACGACGGCAAGGGTTGGCCATTTGGTCGTACCCTAGCCATCGGTGACATCTATGGGCTCCTTCAACGTGTGTCAGGAATTCTTTACGTTGACCGAGCGCGGGTGGTCGCTGTTGATGCCCTCACCGGGGAACGAGGTGAACCCGGTGATCAGGTACAACCCGGTTCACTGGACCTGTTATACAACACTGGAAATGACATCGAGGTTCTGCCATGAATCAGCCACCGCTTCCCGGAGTGGTGGCTACGCCGCAGAGGTCCGAGCGACGCCTCATACCGGGGCTTACCAACCCCTTCCCTCTCATTGACCAGGTGCCCGCACTGTTCGCCGAGGACCAGTTCCTGCAACGAATGCTGCCGGCTCTCGACGAGGTCCTTGCACCCATCGTGTCGGTATTGGACTGTTTTGACTCCTACCTGGATCCACACATTGCGCCACCGGATATGGTTCGTTACCTCGGAACTTGGCTGTTGGCCTTTACTCCGATGGAGGCCAATGACGAGACTCTGCGTTTCCTCGTGTCTACCGCAGTAGCCCGGGCTCGCTGGCGTGGAACTGCTGAAGCCCTGCGCGAGTATCTGGTACCCCGTGAGGTCAAATGGGTGAGCATCGAGGACCCAGGGGGCACATTTGTGAGCAACGTGGCCACCGACTCACAGCAGTGGCCTCAGACCCCCGAACCTCGAGTAACGATCACCTGCGAACTCTGGAACGATGAACCTGTGGCTCAAGCGCGCCTGACGCGCCTGGTTCGTGTGCTGATACCGGCTCACGTGTTCTACGAATTGCGAATCCAGCGCCCTGACACCGAGTCAACCGCAACTCCCCCGCCTCAGGCTGATGCTGCCCCCTGGGAAACATCGCCCTCGGCTGAAACCATTAGCTAGCACCGGACCGCCTGATGCAACCAGACATCACCTGTAAACGCTGCGGCACAGTAACTACCTGGAGCCCTTTCTGCCCAACCTGCGGTGCCTATCTGGAATTTGCAGGCGACCCTCCATGGACTCCGGAGGAACCAGAGGCCATAACCGGGGTCGTTCCGGCTACTGGGCCCAGCGCAACTCAAGAGGAGACCGAACCTGCCTACGGTGTCCTACTCACCACGGACGATGACGCGCAGCAGGCCAGAGGCCATGAGCGGGTTGCCTCCGAGCCAGATGCTGTCGTACCGGCAGTTCCGATTGGGCATCCGCAAGCTGAACTACCGGGTGAAGCGATCTCGACCCAACGTGTCACCCATGCCATGGCGGTAGACACCCGTACTGTCACGACCGGTCCAACCCGGCCCTGTGCGGCCTGTCAACACCAGAATGCTGAGTGGCGTGCCTATTGCGAACACTGTGGGGTGGTTCTCCCCGGTGCTGTGCTGGCTCCCTACCGCTACCAAACCGCACACGACAAGAACCCGTCCCAGCAGAAGTCCGGTCCACAGCGACACGAGTGGCTGAGATGGTCTGCCGTGATCTGTGCCTTACTCCTGGTGCTGTTTCTGATCTGGCTCATACTTTTTGGACCTTTGGCCGGCCAAGCGCGTGGACGCATTGTCTTGGCCGCGCAGAACATTTGGGAGTTCATCGACCCGACTACCGGCGTGGGCGCCCCCATTAGTGACATCACTGCGAGCAGCAGCTTGCCTGGAACATCTCCCCTCATTCTCGGAGACGGTAACTCGCGAACATTCTGGTCCAGCAATGCCGAGGCTGACTTTGGAGCCGGAACCAAGATCACCTTCACGTTCAATGACCCGGTGCGAATCGATCGACTTCTGGTCTACCCAGGAATTCAAAACGGGCAACTAGATGTTCGTGCCCTCTACACGCCGCGGCAGATCTCCCTGGATCTCGGTAGCGGCCCCATTCAAACTCGTCAACTGAAGCAAATTCAGGACATTGGCGACTATGAACAACTGGTGGAATTCCCTGAAACGGAGACTTCGTCGGTGACCGTCACCATCGATGCCGTCTATCCGCCACGATTTGTGTCCGAGGGCACGACCCTGGGTTCAGTCGCCATTAGTGAACTGGACTTCCTCCAGGTGCCTTCGCTGGATACCGTGCTCAACCCTTCGGTGAACAATCTGCTCTCCCCTCCAGGTGGATCATCGGTTCCCTCGGGCCTACCCACCGGTCTTCCTACACCGACGGCAACGGGGTCAACGGGGTCACCCACAGGTGTGCCTAGCGGGCAGCCCACACCTCAGGGGACCGTCACCCCCTAGCCCCACAGCCGTGATCCGAAGCTCAGGGCGATGCTGGACTGCTACGCAGTGGTATCTCCAGCTAGTGGATCGGCCGGACGTATCGGATCTTCCTTCTCCGGGATGTCACTCGTTGCCGGATCACCTGGTGCCAGCGCATAGCTGGGATCCCAAAGCACCCTGCGGGCGACCAAGAACTGACCCTTGTCGCTGCGGCCAGTCCCCCAGAATCGATCGATATGGAGAACGTCTCCGCACGCATTCGTGTGGACCATGAATCCGTCTGCGAGGGCCATCACCACGTGGCGGTAGGTCGCTCCGCCCGTGTCATAGAGCACGAGGTCCCCGGCCGCGATCTTGTCAGGTGCGAGCAGCGCATAGTGTCGATCCAATGCGATGCCATCCCAAGGCACCATGTTTCGCGTGGAAGGCGCCCACCCCTCACGTGTCAATGGCACGCCAGCACCGTCGGCATAGGCGCGTGCCACGAATGAGGAACAGTCGAAACGGAAAGGCTCCAGCCGGCCTAGACCCCGACAGGCGTAAGGTGCGCCAAGCTGTCCTAGGGCGTATTTAATGGCCAAAGCAGCCTGCGGTGTGGCTGCCTGAGCGACTGAACGTTGGCAGAGTTCAGCGATTCCTACCGCCTGCGATCCGCCACGAAGCGTTCCAGCCGGAGCATCAACCGGACATCCATCGGCGCCAATGACTGTTTGTGGACCGGCTGCACTTCGCCGCTTCACGGCATCCCTTAACAGCCCCTTGAGGCTCGTGAGTTGTTGGCGCGCGAGACCCTGCAATACCTCAGCACCCCGTGCCGCATCGGTGGCGATCTCCGCGGCCATGACCGCAGCCTGCTCTTCCTGTTCCTGCGTTGCCAGCAAGGTGGCCGCACTCATTCCACCCACAGTGACATAGGACATTCCGTTCGTAACTCCCACTGATCGCGGTGCCCCCAGTAGAAGAACGGATTCCAAGAGGCCACTGACCTCTCCCTGCCGGTACATCGCATTGGCTAGCGCATCCACACGTGCCCTTGCCCCCTCGGCGACGATCCGCTGCTGATCAGCTTGCTGACCTAGTGCTAGTGCACGCAGGCTGGCCTCATCCGCCGCCACCCGTGATCCACGTGCCTGTCGTTCTGCCTGCCGAACTGCAACCCGAAGGGACACCACGTCACCAGGTATGGCTGTGACCCCAGGTGCCCCTTGGCTAGGAACACCCGGCTCCACAGCTTGCTCCTGCGGCTCCGGCTCACCCTGCAAGGTCAACGCACGGGCGGCTTTGGTCGACGTTGCACTGACCGTTGGTGACGGGCTGCTGCTCGTGGTGATTCCCGAAGGGCTCGGTGATACAGCGCTCGGTGATACAGCGCTGGGAGAGTTGGTGCCGGGAAGAGTCGTGGCACAGAACGCTCCTGTGTACCCGGACACCACAGCTCCAGCGACAGCGCGCATTCTGAAGCAGTATTGAATGGATCCACCCAGACCCGTGATCTGGAAAGCGGTGTCTTGCGCGGATGGTGAGCCGGTGATGTCCGACCAGCCGGTGCCAGCCTGCTGTTGAATCTGGAACCCGGTAAGCGTGGCCTTTGGGTTACACCCAGAGTCTTTGGCTGTCGGAGAAATCACCGACCAGATCGCCACTACTGCCGACGAACTTAGTGCTGTTGCACTTGGACTGAGGGGCGGACACGGGGGTAGTGACGTTGTTGGAGTTGCCGAAGCGGTGGGGCTGCTCGGAGTGGATGAGCCGGTGGGCAACGGGGTTGGAGTGAATTTCTCCTTACCGGATGCCGAACCGGTCGGTGCAACGGTTTGACTACCGCTGGAGTCAGGGCCGGGCGCATCCGTTGGGCCAGGCAGGCTCCCGCTGGCAGTCCCCGACTCCGTTGGTGCGCCGGAGGCGGAACCTCCGGCGGTCCCCGGCGTTGTCACGCACGCTTGTGGGCTAAACATTGACTGCGCGGACCCAGCCACAGCGATGATCCGGTAACACGCAGTGATCCCCGGAGGAGCGTTGGCAATGACATATCGAGTCGTTCCCCCAGGAACGTCTGCAACATGCGAACAGTCATCGCACAACGGCACGGGCAGGGTTGCAAGTTGCGCGGCCTGATTTGACGACAGGCCGCTAGCCGAAGAACTTGACGCTGTGGGACTGATGGTCGCAGGGTCTGAGGCCGGACGTTGACCCACTAGTGCCGCCCGGCGCAAGACTGTCGCATCTGATGTGGGTTCAATGCCAGCCACGCTTGGCGGATTGGTGTCAGTGGCGACCGGAATCGATGCAACTGGCGTTGAAGGCGCAACCGTGATGGTGGCCGTCGCGGTGGCGGTCGCTGTCACCGTTGCGGAAGAGGGAGACGGTGAGGGAACGGGGTTGCCGGTGTTGCCAACAGCGTAGATCGAATATCCCGTGGCTCCCGAGGATGGATTCCACGTCAGTAGGACTTGCTGTTGTTCATCGAGTCCGGCAACGAAACTTTGCGGCACAAGCGGCGAACCATACACAGTGCGCGGTAAGAAGGCATCGATTAGACGCGGTACCAGAAAGGTCGCCACCAGCCCGAGGAGCAGCAGAAGCAGGGCCATGCGTCCAAAGAATCCGAGGCGAAAGTGAAACAGCGGCCGCTGGATGACCGTCGTGCGTTGCACGCTAGGTTGCACGTCGGTCAGATCCAACCCCGTGGTCTCATCACGGGCAGCAGTCGTCGTGACGATGAGTCCATGGGTGATCGGAGAACCTAGAAGGTGCACCGGGGCCTTGATTTGCAGTTTGATCCACGTGGGATCGCCGGGGGGCAACACGACACTGGCGTGAGATAACTTCGCAACGAGTCGTCCCTCAGGATCCGTTGCATGAATCAGGAACGTGACTGGTGAATTTCCATCATTCATGATTTGCAAGAACATCGTTGCTCTACGGCGAATATCCACGGTTGGGCGCGAGAGCGAAGCCTTGAACTGGTGATACGGCCGCACGGTAACGTCAAACTCACCCACCACACTGTCGGTGTGGTCAACTTCAGACCGAGCGAGGATCCCGATCACGTAGTGGCCAGCTGGCAGCGTGGGCGACTTCTGAGCCCTGACGACCACCGATGCGCTGCCCTCTTCTCCTGGAAACAGTGAGATTTGATTGGGCAAGATGCTGGTCCACTGAGCTGCAGGTCCCAGAGTATGTAGTGAGAACGTTTGAACGACAGCACTGATATTGCGCACATTCACACGCAACCGCGCAGGTTGCCCTGGTACCACCTCGATGTGCTCGTCGCTCAACCACAACAGCATCGAGGATCCAGCCTCGATGATGTGCTCCGGAATATCCGACGAGCCCTTGGATGCCGAGACTCGCTCGGGATCCACACCCTCGGGCATGGACGGATCAGAACCGCGAGTGCCAGGTCGCTTCATCGGCTATCAGCACCTTGCCAAAGCCCAGGGTGAGCAAGCCGGCCCATCTTGCGCCACTCACGCTGACCCGCCTCCACAAGATCAGCTGCGGTTATCTGCTCACCTCGACTTGCTGCTAAGTACGCGGCCGTAAGGACAGCCGCCCGAATCGCGCCCCCCGCCATGGGTATGGCCGCAAGTTCCTGACTTTGGTCAGAAGTCAATGTCAATCCGCAATTCCCCAAACAGGACTGCCAGAGTCTGGCGCGCTCGGACATATCGGGCTCGGGAAACTCCACGATCGCATCCAGTCGGCGAACGAATGCGGGATCAAGATTCGCGCGAAGATTCGTCGTTAAGATCGCTAAACCGTCAAAGGATTCCATGCGTTGGAGCAGATAGGCCACCTCGATATTGGCGTAGCGATCACGAGCATCACTGACCTCCGAGCGCTTTCCGAAGAGCGCATCCGCCTCGTCGAAGAGCAGGACCCCGTCAGTGTTTTCGACTGCAGAGAAGACGCGATCAAGATTCTTCTCCGTCTCACCGATGTACTTATCGACAACCGTTGCTAGTTCAACGCGAAAGAGTGGCACGGCGAGCTCGCCAGCAAGTGCCTCAGCTGCCATCGACTTACCTGTACCTGGAGCTCCGGTGAACAGTGCGGCAACTCCTCGGCCCCGACCCCCACCGGGGCGCATACCCCACTCGTCAAGAACCAGCCCCCGGTAGCGCACACGCGCAGCGAGGTCGCTAAGTTCCTGGCGAGGTTGAGCATCAAGCACCAGGTCAGCGAGACCGAATGCAGGCGTGATCTGCTGAACGAGTCCATGTCGCATGGAGCTGAGCCGATGTCCTGAGGTGCTTTTCTGCGTGATTCGCTCGTGAATTCCTCGCGGCTCTAGGTGTGTAATTGCTTCAGCCATTGCGTCACCGTCGGGTGGTGCGCCCAGCGCACGCCACCACGATCGACGCTGACTCACTGTGGGTAGCGCAAGAGTAATCTCCGACCCAGCCCATTCAGGTACCGAGCTCCGCAGGTCGACCACGCATACCGCTGGCAAGCCGGCCTCGACTATTTGACGTAGCGCCAGCGTCAACGTTTCCCCACTCATGCCGCGGCAATCAAATACCAATGCACGCTCACTCAACGAGCATTCGCGTACTGCCGCAAGCACTATGTTTGCAACGTCATCGCCATGAATCAAGGAGCCATCAACGACGATCGGATCGAGCTCAGTCCAACGTCGTCCTAGTCGAATCGACTGCTCCTGCCAGGCGCAGCCTGAGCGGGTTCGCAGCAATGTTGGCCATGTGACCTCTGGTAGATCTGGCAGAAGCTCTTCGCCCAGCACAGCTGGTGCCGGGGCGAGCACACCCTGCAAGAGCGGATCAATGTGGTCCCCTCCCAAGAGGAAATCCGTTACCCGTTCAGGAACGACGAGGGTACGACTGAGCAGGGGGCGATCGTTCTGTCGCAACTCAATCAATCCCAAGCGCCGCAAGGGCGCATTGGCATTGAGACGAGCCCGAGCCTGCGGGTCATCCACATGCGCACCGGCAAGCAGGAGTGCCGTCGCAACCATAGGCCCCCGACTTTCAACCTCATTGTTGAGCACTATGAAGAAGTGCTCAAAACGCGGCTGAATACTCACTGCTGATGCGATCAGCAGTAACGAAAGATCAACGTCAGTGAGTCCCAGGGGGCGCGCCAGCTGCCGAAGAGGGGCAGGTAGGTCGTCGTAGGTGACAACGTCAGGTTCCGGTGGAGCGGTGCGTGCATCACGGACTATCAGCGACGGAGGGAAGTAGAGGCCGCGCTGCGTATCATCCACGTCGCCATCGGCACGGCGATCTTCCACAATCCTTGCTACGCGCTCGGCTAAGGAATCCAGCGCCTGCCTCATCCGCACCTGGGGGCTGAGGTCGGGGGAATTCATGACTCAGGTTCCGCGGTTGGGCGCGTACGAGTTCGCAGCCCTGTCTCGGGATGCCGCGGGGATCGACCACGAACGCTCTCTGCTCTTGCCGGTTGTTCGGTGTCGCTGATTCGTACGACGGGTGGTTGCGTCTGTGGCGGACCTGCAGGCATCGGAGTCCCTGCTGGGAAGGGGACGATCACGGTCACGGAAATCGAGGGTCGGTAGTCGGAACCAAGTGACGACCACAGTTCTGTCGCCATACGCTCGGTGAACAAGGGTCCGCCGACACGCAACCGCACTGGGTATCCAGCCTGGATCTGCTCAGCCAGTTGCCCAGTACTAAAGCGTTCGAGAAGGAAGTCACTGCGCAGCAGCGCAACGAGCGCAGAGCCGAGCAGCCGGTGCTCATCTTCGACCGTGGCGGCCCATGCGGTCAGGACGTAGGTCAGGGCGTAGTACCTCGGGTGGGGCTGCCTAGAGGTGACCTGGCCGTCATCGTTACGCACATCGATCGGATCGACTCGACGAAGCTCCAGATTCTCGCGGATATCGGCCAGGAAGAGGTTGAGCCCAGGAGCCGTACGACGGCCAGACCACTCCTTGTTTGGGGCATCGAGATCAACCCGAACGCTTTGGCCGGGGAAGGTGTCTGCGGCCAGTAACGCCCGCAGGCTCTCGTCCACGTCGGCGAGCACGATCTGCCCTCGTATCCGTTGACATCAGGACCCCTTATGGTAACCCTGAATGAGGGCGCCGAACCGCATACTCCGCGGCGCGTCACGCTGGTTACCTGGGCGGCGGTAGTTCGCCTGGTGACCTAGCGACAATCCTTGGCGCTGGTCTGGGCTCAGGTTCTGGCGTGGGCTCCGGCGTGGGCTCTGGCTCCGGTTCAGGCTCCGGCGTGGGCTCTGGCTCCGGTTCAGGCTCCGGCGTGGGCTCTGGCTCCGGTTCCGGACGTGGCAGCGCGGTGACGGTTGCCGGTGGGGTTGGCACGACCGTGAGGCGTCGCGCTGCGGCTCGCGCGATCGCTGTCGGACGCTCCGCTTCTTCCTCGAGTGCGGAAACTCCTGCAGCTGCCGTGGCAATGAACTCCCACTCGTCGCCTGGTTCCGATTGAGGGGGTACTCGTACGCTCTCTGCCCTGCGGAGGTCCTCCCAGTCATCCATGGGGCGAGAGCGCATGCGTGGCAGTGGGAGCGTCAAAGTCTGGTGTCGCACGAGTTCATCGAGGCTCACATCGCTTGCGCCGAGCAACCAGCGAGCGGCCTCGTCGAGATCGTGCAGGCTCTTGACGCGTGGATCGAACGCCCATGAGGCCCGCACCGTCGCAACGCCGACGGGCAGGATGACCGACACCACCCAACGTCCATCCGGCCGCCGCCAGGAATCCCATTCGAGGCCATGGACAGGGAGTCGTGCGGCAAAGCAGGACGCCTGTACCGCCTCCCCCAGCGTCGTCTCCCCATCCTCGGTTCGAACTGGAGCATCCTGAGCCGCAGCCGCGATAAAGGCTCGCTCGGCCAACAACGGCGCAGCGAAGCGCTGGATCTTCTCGAGGGGCCACCCAACTTCGTCCACAAGTTCTTCGGGGGTAGCGCCCATTCTGATTCGCGCCTGTAATTCCTTTGGGCTCAGCGGATCCACGGACCCTCCCCGAACACCACAGGGTGCGCAGCCCGCATGGCAGGCAACCTACCGTCCGCCGGCCAACGCATTCGAGACCTATGCTGGCCAGGTGCGCTGGCTTTTGGACTCATCAGACCCGAGCCGTTCCTGGCACCCCCAGTTTGCCCCGGCCTGCCGGCTGGCCCGAGGTTGCAGTTTCGTCGATCTGCGCACCGGACTAGGCGTTGATAGGCTCCGGCAGTCCTAAGGAGGCCTCCCAATGACCCTTGGAAATCAGGATCCGGCGGAGATCCTGCGCGAGATCTGGCGACAGGATGCCCAGGGCATGCAAGAGCTCGATGCCGAGTGCAGTCCCACCAAAGTCTGCCGAAATATGAAGGACGTCACCTTTGACGGGTTCGCGGAGGACGGTGTCGATCTGGCCACCTCATGGCGCAATAAGTTAGCCAGAGAGGGCAAGCTCACCGGCGCGCCAGTTGCCGACCTCGTACTTGGTCCCGCTGACTAGCGGCATGGAGTCAAACTTTGCTACGCTCAACGTTGCACAGCTCACTGAAGACCTCCAGAGAAACCAATACATCGCTGATCGTGGGCTAGCGACTGCGCTTCTGCTGGCACTGAAGCTGGGAAAACCGCTCCTGCTCGAGGGTGAGGTCGGTGTAGGCAAGACGCAACTCGCCAAGACACTCGCTGACATGCTTGGTCGTGAACTGATTCGCCTGCAGTGCTACGAAGGCATCGATATGTATCACGCGCTGTATGAGTGGGACTATGCCCGACAGATGCTGCACATTCGCTCCATGAATAGCACAAGTCAGCCATCGAGCGATGATGATCTCTTCAGTCCCCGATTTCTTCTCGAGCGTCCGCTGCTCAAGGCCACTCGTGCCGGGGACCGCTGTGTGCTGTTGATCGACGAAATCGATAGAGCCGACGACGAATTCGAGGCATTTCTTCTTGAGCTTTTGGGTGACTTTCAGGTCACCATTCCTGAGGTCGGCACCATTCAGGCGACCAGTCAACCGATCGTCATCTTGACCTCAAACCGAACACGTGAGCTTCATGACGCACTCAAGCGCCGATGCCTGTACAGCTGGATTGGTTTCCCTGATCTCGATCGAGAGATTGAAATCGTGCGAACGCGTGTACCTCAGGTCTCTCAGATGCTCACGGCTCAGGTCGTGGCCGCTGTTCACCGACTGAGGGAGATGGAGCTCGAAAAGCTCCCGGGTGTGGCTGAGACCATTGACTGGGCAGAGAGCCTGCACGCTCTCGGGGCTACGTCTCTGAATGAGAGCCAGGCCCTGGATACCTTGGGTGCAGTTGTCAAGGATCGCGATGACCTGGAATTTGCCGCACAGAACATCAGGGATGTCGTCACCTGATATCGACGAGGTGCTCATTCACTTCGTCCACGAACTGCGCACTGCGGGAATTCGCAACGGTACCGATGATGTTCTGACGTTCTGCCATAGTGCGGGCTCTCTCGATGTGACAGATCTGATGAATGTGTATTGGGCGGGTAGGGCGGCGCTCATTCGACGTCCGGACCATGTGCCGATCTACAACTCAGTTTTCCGCCGGTTCTTTCTCGAGATCGACCCCAGCGGAGCCGATCAGCCTCGCCGGGTGATGCATGCTGCCTCCAACGCCGGAGCCACCCTGGAGATTCCCAACACTGAGGCGAGACTTCCCGGAGAGATGATTCCTGATGAGGTCAAACTTGGATACCTTGCCAGCACCTCTGAGATCTATCGAAACAAGGCGTTCGCAGAATGCAACCAGGACGAGATTCGCCAGGTTCGACGCCTCATCACTCGACTACGAGTAACTCCCCCGGTCCGACGAACTCGGCGCAGGGTACGTGCACGTCGCAGCAGATCGCTGGACCTTCGTCGTATCGCGCGGGAAACCATGCGAGCACACGGTGAGCCACGCGAACTTGCCTATCGACGCCGAAAGATCAAACTCCGGCCTTTAGTCCTGATTCTTGATGTCTCGGGATCCATGGCGGATTACTCACGAAACTTGGTTCAGTTCGCATACTCGGCTAGACGGGCAAACGCGAAGGTGGACGTCTTCTGTTTTGGCACCAGACTCACTCGTATCACCAAGAGTTTAGATCGCCGAAATCCCGATGACGCGATGCGCTTGGCTGGCGAATCTGTCCTTGACTGGGATGGCGGTACGCGAATTGGGGATTCACTGAAGGACTTCACACGTCAGGCCCGTCGTGCCCGACTCGGTCGTGGAGCCATCATCGTGATCTGTTCAGACGGCCTGGATCGGGGCGAGCCAGCGGTCCTCGCTGAATCAATGGAGGCTCTCTCTCGAATTGCCCATCGAATCCTTTGGGTGAATCCTCACAAAGGCGATGTCGTCGACTACGTCCCAGCCTCGCTTGGGATGATTGTTGCAGAGCCGTACATTGATGAAATTCACTCAGGACATAACCTCGCCAGTCTTGAACAGTTGGCCAGACGACTCGCAGAAGTAGGTTCATCATGAGAGGTATTCACACATGAAATACAGCGTGTCATTGCAGACTGAAGGTGATCGCGAAGTCGAACTCGAAGAGGTAGTCGAATTGGCTGATGCGGTGGCGCCACTTGGCGGAATTGCAACGGGTATGGGTACGTTCGGATACGGGGCCCAGATCGTGGTTGAAGCTGATAACTCTGAGGAAGCTGCGACATTAGCTCTCGACCTGTTTGCTCAGGCCGTACGTTCCACTCCCCTTCCAGTGTGGCCCGTAGTACGTGTGGAGACTCTCAGCGAAGACGAGGACTTCGAGCAGGAAGAACTGCTGTGATCCGACTCGGCAGCCTGGCCGGTTATGCATTCGAAGGACCCCGCGCCCTCGCCGGATGGACGCCCCCGGAGGAAGCAGCCGTCTATGCAGTCCTAGCCAAGAGCAATCCAGACCGGCCCCAGGAGTTTTCGGTCATCTATGTCGGTCATGCCGATGACCTGCGCAAAGAGGGGTTCCCTTTCCGTCACCCGCGATCTGCCGCGTGGATTCGGAGAGCCGGAAACAAGTTCGGCCTACATGTCTGCTGGCTCCAAGTACCTGGCGGTACCAGATCACACCGCGAGCAGATCACCAGGGAACTGATCGCCATCTACGAACCGAGCTGTAACGACGAACAGTTCGTTCAGGCCTGGAAAGACGAGTGGATCGGCGAGTACGAAACAGCGGTCACTGAACCATTGACAACCGGTCGTGATCCGCACAACTAGACTCGCCGAGTCACTCGCCCAGCACCAGTAGGCCTCGGATAGGCATCGTCGTTAGTCGACGACGACTCCCACACCCTCCATCAGCCGTGAGCGACGTGTTCCCATCGCTGGCTTGGCGACGCCCTCGGCAACATGTTCGTCGTGGGCGAAAGTGGCACCCGCCACGATTCCCTCACCCATGCCGTACAGCAGCGGCAGCGCTCCAGCGACGACGCGCCCAGTCGTGTTGATCGACGTGAGGCCCGGTTCGATCGCCTCCGCATCGTTCTTGATCTGCCACACGAGGTCGGCAGCCTCTTCAAGATCCGCTCCCACCTTCTTCAACTGCGAACTCACAATGAAGAGGTAGACCGCAAGTCCTGCAATCAGGGCCGCGATATCAATGGCCGTCCATATCGCCAATGAACTCATGAGCGCACCTTGTCCAATACTCGTCCGAGGAACAAATGGTGTTCCAGGCCCTCAGCCAAAACCGCCTCGACCCCACCGGCTGTGGTCGTGATCAAAGCGGTATCGGCCGTGTTCTCTTTAATGGCCACTAACGTCGCCTTGATGGCAGCAACCCGCTTACGGATGCGATGAACCAGCAGAACGAGGATCGTCAGAAGAAGTGCCACCACGACGACGACCACGAGGCCCAAGATATTGGCCATCTGCCATAACTGCTCGACCTGTGCATCCATGTCAGCCTCCCAGCCGATTGCGGCCACGCTTGAGCCCACCAATGACAGCAAGGGCCGACTCAATGGTCTCGTTGAGGCCCCGGAGGCCCGCGGTGTTGATTTCTGCCTGCTGCAGTCCGCTCAGAATGCTGCCTGCCTGGTTTCCAATGCGAGCCGCGAGAAGGAGGATTGGAACGACCAGCGCCACAACAACGAGTACCACAACCAAACCGATGAGGTAGCCAAGGAGCCACCCCTCATGTCCTGTGAAGTCCATGCGCTCTCCTAGATGGATTCAGCAAAGCTACGAACGGGTGCGAGGCTTGCGTTGACCGAGGCCACGACTGGAGGAACGGTCGACGTTTGGGCCACGATCACTTGGACTCCGCCGTCAAGCGCGTCAAGGGACTTTGATGCTGCTCGCAGATGGAATATGGCGCGTAGCAGGCCAAGTGCTGCGGCCGCAATGATCAACGCACCGACAATCAGCGTGACTATGGCTTCAGCGGGCATGTGTTCCTCCTAACCCAGCAACTTCGAGACAGGACCGGCGTACCGCACGGCACCGTTGGCGACTTCCTTGATCACGTCATCCGTCGTATCTAGTAGTTGTGGCGTGTTGTGGAGTTGACCGATTAGGGCCACGCCGCCGGCGAGGGCATCATCGGAGGCTGCTCGGATCCCTTCAAGAGCAGCCAAGAGCCGATTGAGTAGCGCCACGAGAACAGGCACTACTACGACTATGAGAACGATGTTCCCGATCATCCAGAGACTCATGATGACCTCTCGATCTACCGGCTTGGGGCCGGCTGGTAGGGCAGGAAGAATCGGGCGAAGACCCGCCTTACTGCACGCGTGAACGCGGTAAAGCCGATTGCTAAGCCGCTGGCTGCCTGTGGGCCGCCAATTGCCATGGGGTCCCGACCTTCGGCTATCGCTGTCATGCGTAGCTTCATGGAATCTGCGGTCTGTTCCACGAGAACGGCAGTGACGTCCTGCACCAGGCCTCGTCCGTACTGGGCTGCGGCGCCCGAGATGGCCATGTCCATATTCATGTTCACCCGGGTAGATGCCCCCAGCGACTGAAGCGTGACCGTCAGCAGGGCGTTCGCAGCACCTCGTCCCTTCTTATCCGCGCCGGCGGCATCAAGCACGATGGCCTTCTTGGCATCATCACGGCTTTTGACCTTGACCGCACCCGTGAACTCCAACTTCACGGGGCCTGCCGAGATCGTGACATCTCCTTGGTACTCGGTGTCGCTCACCTGGTTTGTGAGATCTGCACCGGGAATACAGGCAGCAACCAGCGGGATATTGTCGAAGAACGTCCAGACCTGATCAACCGGTTGGTTGAGGTCAAAGGTTTGGGTGATCAGCATTGGACCTCCTGTTGGATGAACGCGGCTGGATCCTTCTGGAAGGCCACGCGGCACCCTGGTGCGCAGAAATAGTAGGTGGTTCCTTGGTACTCAAGTGGGCGATTCGCTGAGATTGCTGAGACCGTCATCCCGCAGACAAGATCCACCACCTGTGTCGGCTCAAGGAGCGGCAGTAAGCGGCGCGAAACTGCCTTCAACGCCCCGGAAGCACGCAGTTGAACAAGCTCGGCAAGGATGGCCACGGCAATCTCGCGGTGCCCGGTATGACCCAGGTCCAGGCCAATGGGCACTCGCAAACGTTCCAGGCGCTCGGCGGACACACCCTGGTCGCGCAGAAAATTCTGGACGGTCTCTCCGCGGCGCCGCGAGGCAACCAGCCCCAGGTAGCACGGTTCAGCGTTGAGAGCCTCGAGGAGCACGTCCTCATCACCGTGGCCTTGAGTGGCAACCACCACCATCGTGCGGGGTTCCACGCGGGCTCCGGAGAAGTCTCCAGCCGAAGTCAGTTCACCATCCCAGCCCAGGTCATTGACCAACGCGACGAGGGTCTGCGCCATCGGAGAATTGCCAACAACGAGAACCTGTGGGACGGCTATGACCGGTTCGATGAATATCTGCAGTGCACCGTCACTTTGACAGGAGATCGGAATCGTCATCACGCCCTCCGGCACCTGCATCGAACTGAAGTCCTCCGGCTGGCCAAGCCAGACCAAACTCGCCACGCCGTCAGCTAGGACCTGCTTGGCCTGCCGGATCAGAACCGGCTCGGCGCAGGCGCCGCCGATCCACCCGAACACCAGGCCATCCTCGGTGACGATCGCTCGCGAACCCGGCTGCCCTGACGATGGAGGCTTACGCCAAACCACCGTGGCCAGAGCGAACGACTCTCCTGCGCCCTTCAACTCCTGGGCGCGCTGGAGAACGTCGAAGCCGTCAGGTGCGGTCACGAAACCCTCACTGGCGGCATCCCGGACACGTCCTTACCGGTCTGCAGGGCCTCATAGACGCGGTTGGGCATCAGGGGCATATCCACGTTCCGCACCCCGGTATGCCCGATGGCGTTCATCACGGCGTTCACGAATGCCGCCGGCCCACCGACTGTGGCGCACTCGCCGACGCCCTTTGCCCCGATCGGGTGGTGTGGGCAAGGAGTCACCACCTCATGGAGTTCGAACCCGGGCGTCTCCCACGCTGTCGGCAGCAGGTAGTCGATGTAGTTGGCGCCGATGCAGTTGCCCTCTTCGTCGAAGGTGATGTACTGCATGCTGCTCATCGCGTAAGCCTCAGTGAGGCCACCCATGATTTGTCCCTCGACAATCATGGGATTGATACGTACACCGCAGTCGTCCACCGCGACAAAGTTCAGCACATCCCAAACGCCGGTTTGCGCATCCACTTCAACCTTGCACACATAGGCGGCAAACGGCCAAGTGAGGTTTGGCGGGTCGTAGTAGGCGTTGTTCTCAAGGCCAGGCTCAAGGCCGTCTGGAACATTGCTGTACGCGGCAAACGCGACGTCTTGGATCGTGACCCCTCGATCGTTGTTCCCGCGGACGTAGTACCTGCCCAACTCCCACTCGATGTCCTCTTCGGAGACCTCAAGCAGGTGAGCCGCGATCTTGCGACCCTTTGCGCGGACCTTTCGAGCAACCATGGCCACTGCGGCGCCGGCTACCGGTGTGGAGCGCGATGCGTAGGTGCCCATGCCGAAGGGGGCCGTGTCAGTATCGCCCTCCTCAACCACGACATCCTCGGCCGGGATGCCCAGCTCGTGGGCCACGATCTGCGCCCAAGTCGTTTCGTGGCCTTGGCCCTGGGTCTTGGCACCCGTTCGCAAAATGGCCTTACCGGTCATATGGACGCGCAACTCCGCAGAGTCGAACATCTTGATGCCGATGATGTCGTATTCACGGCTGTTGCCAGCACCAAGCGGCTCGGTCATTGTTGAGATACCGATACCCAAGAGCTTGCCGCGTTTGCGGGCCTCCTCCTGCTCCTGCTTGAAGTTGGCGTAACCGATTGCCTCCAGAGCGACGTCCAGGCACTTGCCATACTGACCCGAGTCGGTGAGAAAACCGAACGCCGTGCGGTACGGGAACATATCGTCCTTGACGAGGTTGATCCGCCGGAACTCTGCCTGATCCATACCTAGGTCGTCGGCCGCTGCCTGGATCATCCGCTCCTGAAAGAACATCGCCTCAGTG
>CAZKFI010000036.1:0-20036 GCA_964551975.1 uncultured Bifidobacteriaceae bacterium
TACGAGAAGAACAAGGTCGACCGCCTCGGCGCCGAGGCTGCCAGACCTCATCGGGCCACCTACCGAAAACTGACCCGCGACTGATATCTGCACTGGCTGCCTGATTTGGAGATGTGAATGAGCGCTGCGGTCGTGCAGTTGTCGACGGATGAGGCGCGCACTCTGGCTGCCTACGGACGCCGACAGCTCGCCTGGGACCCGCACCTTGCGGTGCGCCTAGTGACCACGGACAACGCTCTTGGCCTGTATACGGCACCTCCGATGCAGGTGCTGGCCCTCTTCGCGGTGCCGGCAGTGGTCGAGGGCAGCGAGGGTATAGACCGGACGGTGTTGCTGGCTTCCCTGGTCGCGGCATTGGATCGCTGCGCCAGCAACGCCGAGCCACTGGACACCGCGGCCCTGGGTGAAGTGCAACTCGTCGGCTCGGTGGGGGTTGCCATGCTGCCACCGACCGATGGTTGGCAGGTGCCCATGTATGCCGTCGCGGGAGACCTCTGCGTGAAGGTTGATGAGGCGGTTCGTGAATTCAATCTCCGCAGTAAGGGTCAACCACAAATCCTCGTGCAGCAGGTAGCCGAGGAGATTTGGTCACGACAGAGTTGGGGAGCGCTGCCACTTCGTGCTCTGCATGCGGCTCGCCGCCTCGGCATGATTAACCCTGACGCCTCGCGCGTCAGTTGTTCATCGCATGGCCTATGGAAGCGCCTGGCAACCAATCGGGGTCAAATCTTCGTCAGGTCGTCGGACCAGCAGGCGAGTTTCCGCTCAGGTCGGTGACTTCGGCAACCTGCGACGCGTCGGGGTCGTCCACGATGTTCTGCATCGCGATGGCAGCACCTACGAAATAGCGCCAGATCTCCTCGAGGAGCTCCGGGGCGAGTTCCTGCTCGTCGAGCGCCTCAGCCATGCAGGTGAGCCAGCGATTGCGTGCGGTTTCATCGATGGGAAAGGGCGCATGCCGCATACGCAGACGCGGATGGCCACGCTGCTGAGAGTAGGTATCCGGACCGCCCCAGTACTGCTCCAAGAACATGCGCAATCGCAGCTCGGCTGGGCCGAGGTCGTCCTCGGGGTACATGGGCCGCAGAATCGGGTCGTTGGCCACCCGCAGATAGAAGGCCCGCACCAGTTTGGTGAAGAACTCCTGCCCACCGAACGCCTCGTACCAACTGGCGGATTCGGTGGTCATGCCGCCATTCTGCTGGAAGCCCCGTGGTGCTCCGCCGACTCGACGATGTGTCGAGCCATGGGCGGAAAGACGAAGGCATGGAACGGCGCCACGGACCACCAGTAGGCGTGGCCTGCCAGTCCCTTCGGCCAGTAGACGGCCCGCTGCCGCAGTCGCGAGCCACCTTCAGGTCGGGATTCCACAGTGAATTCCAGCCAGGCCCCTCCGGGCATTTTCATCTCGGCCCGAAGACGCAGTAATCGGGGAGGAATGCGTTCCTCCACGCGCCAGAAGTCGACGGCATCGCCCACCGTGAGTGTGTAGGGGTTGCGGCGACCTCGACGCAGGCCGACTCCGCCCACGATGCGGTCGATGAGGCCTCGCGTTTCCCACAGCAGCCTGGCGGAATACCAGCCGTTATCGCCCCCGATGCGATCCACGGCGGCCCAGAGGGCCTCGGGGCTGGCCGTGGTGTCGACTACCCGCACGTCTTTATAGAGCGTGCCACCGGCCCAGTCGGGGTCATTGGGCAGTGGCTCACTGGCGGCACCAGGCAGCGACGCGTCCGACCAGCGGGTTGCCACATTGGCCTCGCGAATGCGGGTAAGCGCAACGCGGACAGCTTCATCGAAGGTGATAAGGCCACCGGGCGGATCGGGGATCCACTGGGCAATGTCGTGGTCATGGCAGACCGAGGGATGCTTCAGAGAACGCACCAACGGCCGTGCGATCGCGCGCGGCACCGGAGTCACCAAACCCACCCAGTGACTGGACAACTGGGGGGAGAGCAGGTTGACCGGCAGGATGATGCGACGCGGTAGGCCGGCGACTGCTGCGTAGCGCTGCATCATCGCCTGGTAGGTGAGCACCTCGGGCCCACCGATGTCGAAGGAGCGGCTGACCTCCGGCGGGAGATCCGCGGCGAGCACCAAATAACGCAAGACGTCGCGAATCGCGATCGGCTGAGTTTTGGTGCGAACCCATCGAGGAGTGATCATCGCTGGCAGTCGCTCAGTGAGGTAACGCAACATTTCGAAGGAGGCCGAACCTGAGCCGATGATGACGGCCGCTCGGAATTCCACCGTCGGAACTCCGCTGGAGCGCAGGGCTTCGCCCACCTGCACCCTGGACCGCATATGCGGTGACATGCGCTCCAATGGCAGATCAGGGGCTAATCCACCGAGGTAGACGATGCGCTTCAGGCCGGCCTTGCCCGCAGCGTCGGCGAAGGTGCGGGCCATCTGTAATTCGGCAGACTCCAGTTCCCGACCTTCCTGCAGAGAGTGCAGGAGGTAGTAGCCGACCTCAATTCCCTGAGTCGCCCTTTCGACCGCTGCAGGGTCGGCGGCGTCGCCCTCCACGATTTCAACCTGATTGACCCAGGGCGCGTCGCGCAACTTCGCCGACGTGCGCGCCAGGACCCGTACTCGATGTCCTGCTGCGAGCAGTTCGCGAACGAGGCGACCGCCGACGTAGCCACTGGCACCGGTAACCAGACAGAATTTCGACACACCGCAAGTGTGGGCCATGGTGGGGGATTCGGCAGCCCGAGCGGCAGGTCATCTCATCTGCACCTAGCATGCCGACGTGAGCGCAGCCGGAAGCACCGTGGTGGTTGGTGACTCTGATGTGGGCCGGCGCCTCTGTGCGGAGTTGACCCGGCAGGGACGATCCGTGCTGCACCTGGGGGAGCCCACGGACGCCGACCTCGCTGAGGCACTGAGCAGTGGGGTCGACGCTGTTGCCGTCATGTTGCACGATGACATCCGAGCCTTGCGTTACAGCCTGGTGATCGCGCACTTAAATCCGGGAGTGCGGCTCTGCGTAGCGATTTTCGATCGGACGGTTCGCCGGCAACTCGAGGCTGCAATTCCCAACTGCGTCGTGCTCTCTCCGGCCACAATCAGTGTGCCGGCCATCACCGCAGCGGTAATCGATCCGCAGTCAGTGCTCATACTGCGCGGTCCAGGCCAACGACGAGTTACCTGGTTAGCGCTGAGCGCCCAGGGGCTGACCTCCTGGGTGCCATCGGCGCGTATGCGCTTGCGTGCCTTTCTCGGTGTGTTGACCGGGCAGTTGCGCCCATATGACGCGGGCTCGGCAACCCTGGTCGCAGGTGCCCTCGGATTGATTCTGGTCACGAGTATCGACGCGGTGATCGGTCTGCAGCACGCGTCGGTTATGCGTGCCATCTATGACTCGATTCGCACCACTGCGACGATCTCCTCGCCGACCCTGCCAGAGTCACCCGGGCTGCTTGCCTGGGCATCAATTGCTGCGGCACTGGTCATGATCCTGACCGCCATGTTCGCCGCAGGTCTGGTGAATTACCTCCTGTCAGGTCGACACGTCACGCTGCTCGGGCGCCGTGTCATACCTCGATTCGGACACGTGATTGTCGTTGGCATGGGTCAGGTGGGTGTGCGAGTCGCCGAACAGTTGCGTGCACTTGGCATCGCCGTGGTCGGTGTCGAGCGTTACCCGACGGCACCCTCTGTCACCCTCGCACGCAGTCTGCGGATACCGGTGATCTTCGGCGACGGTTCATCACGCAAGGTCTTAAAGCTTGCCGGGGTGAGCCGCGCTATGGCTGTCATTGCCGTTGGCAGTGATGAGCGTGACAACATCGCCGTCGCACTCACCGCGCTGGCCTGTCAGGCCAACATCCGCATCATCCTGCGGGCCGGTACCGATGACGCGATCATGGAGACAACCTCGCTGTTTCGGATCGGTTCAGTCATTGATGTCAATGGAATGACTGCTGCCGTGGTTGCCGAGGCCCTCTCGCAGCGTGTCCCGCTTGCAGCGGGTCTGACCTCCGGCGGAATGGTGCTCGCCGACGCAACGGGGGCACTGTGGCCGGTGGGGTCCCCAGTGCCCCAGCGGTGCACCTGCCAACAGTTCTGACCGAGAGTCAGGCTGGCGGGTTGCCGGGCTGCTGCGGAGCACCGGGCAGCCCCATTGCGGTCCCCGGTAGTGGCCGGATCATGACTGGCACCACGATGCCAGCCCGATCAAAGGCCAGCTTGATGCGCTCGCGGATGATGCGCGCAAGGGGTACCTGCTGCTGTGGAACAGCTTTCGCGGTGATGCGTACGAGGACCGCTTCACCCGTGACGGCCTCGACACCTGCGAAGTTCGGTGCGCTGAGCAACATCGAATCGTAGGTGGGGTCTTCGTCCATATCGATTCCCACGGCATTGATGAGATCGCGCACTCGGTCGAGATCAGCGTCATAGGCGACGGGAATATCGACAATCGCCAGGGTCCAGCCCTGGGAACGGTTCGCCACCCGCAGGATCTCCCCATTGCGGACGTACCAGACAACGCCGGAAAGGTCGCGTAGCCGCGTGTAGCGCAGCGTGACCTCCTCGACCGTGCCGATCACCGGCCCGAGGTCGACGACGTCGCCGACACCATATTGATCCTCCAGGATGATGAAGATGCCCGAGAGGTAGTCCTTCACCAGCGTTTGCGCCCCAAAACCCAGGGCCACGCCGATCACGCCCGCACTGGCCAACAGTGGTGCGATGTTGACACCGAGGACAGGAAGAATCATCAAGATCGCGATGGTCCACACGGTCAGGGAGACCGCCGAGGTGAGTAGTGACCCGATCGCAGCAGCGCGCTGCTCGGTGCGTTGGGTCAGCAGAACTTCGGAGAGTTCCGCAGTACGGGTGATCTTGCGGCTTTGCTCGAGTCGTTCCCGACGCGCTCGTTCGGCAGTGCGATGCACGACTCGGCGAATACCCCACACCATCGCTATCTGCGCGATGAGCGCAATACCGAGGATCAGGATCACCTGCACCGGCTTATCCAGGAGCCAGTCGCGCAAGGTCTCCCACCATGCGGGGTCAGGTGCCTTGTCGGCAAGGCGATGCAGCAGTTCAGACACCGTCAATCACTCCTGGATGACGAGGCCGGTGTGTCGGGCGAAGAAAGCCAGTGTCTCGGCGGATTCGGCGACAGCGCGATCAATCGATCGGGCACCGTGCCCCACCTCTGACTCACAGCGAAGCAGAACTGGCCGAGTCCCGGACGTCGCATGCTGCAAGGCGGCAACCATCTTTCGACCGTGCATCGGATCCGTTCGTGTGTCGTTCGCGAACACCACGACCATGGTTGCGGGGTAATCGGTCTGCTCCTGCACGCGGTGATAGGGCGAGTACGCATACAGCCAAGCGAACTCCTCCGGCACCTCGGGATCCCCGTACTCCACAGTCCAGGTCAAACCGAGTTCTGAGGTGGTGTAACGGATCATGTCCAGTAGTGGTGCTGTGCAGACCACTGAGCCGTAAAGCTCTGGTCGCTGCGTCATTGCCGCGCCTACCAACAGACCGCCGTTGGATCCACCGTGGATACCTAGTTGTGCGGTGGTCGTCCAACCCTGATTGATGAGGTATTCGGCTGCTGCGTGGAAGTCATCGAAAACGTTCTGCTTATTTGCGAGCATCCCGTCACGATGCCACTGCTCGCCCTCTTCGCCACCGCCGCGAAGATTGGCGATTGCCCAGACGCCACCGGCCTTAACCCAGGAAAGGATCGCAGCGGAGAATCCAGGTGTCAGTGGAATGCCGAAGCCGCCATAGCCGTACAAGATGGTGGGGCGTGGGTGATCAGGGAGTTCACCGGTACCTGGAGCGACGATGAACATGCCGACGCTGGTGCCGTCAGCAGATGGGTAGCGCAGCTGGAGTGAACGTACCGCTGGTACCTCCACGCTCCCCGGTGGGCGCGCTGCGATTTCGACAGTACGACTCCGGGCGTCGAATGCGTAGACCGTGGGCACTGTGGTGTGATCGGTGTAGACGAACCAGGCGATCGGCCCGCCATCGATGCGTTCCACCGGGCCGGCCACGGTGCCGACTCCCGGAAGCGTGATGTGCTCGAGGAGTTGACCATCGGCGGCTGCATGCAGGCTCATCTGCGAAACCCCGGAGCGGCTCTTCACCACGAGTAGGAGGTCGTCAACAAGCTCGTCACCATCGAGTACGGCCACGCCGTCCAGTACTGCATTCGGATCCTCGCCGATGAGATCAACCCAGCCGGACGGTCCGAGGTCCGCTCCCTGCGCCACTGCGAGGCGGCCACGTGGAGCATCCAGGTCAGTGAACACATACACGCGGCCATCTCGCCCGAAGGTAAGCGAGGTTTGCGCGTCGACGTCACCGATCACTAGTCGCAGAGCCGGGTGTGCAGCATCTTGATTCGTGAGATCAGCAACCCACAGGTCATTACGGGGTTCGGTGCCCTGGCTGGCTGAGATCTGCAGCCAGCGGCCGTCAACGCTGACCTCGACACCGTAATAGTTGGTCTTCTCCATGCCAGCACCGAAGACCAGCACATCCTCCTCGGTGGGTGCACCGAGGTGGTGCAGGTAGACACGGCGATGGAACTGAGCCTCGTTGGCTGGGAGTAGTTCCGGCGGCAATCGGCGCACGTAGTAGAAGGCTTCGCCACCGGGAATCCAGGCGACCGGTGAGTAACGGCAGCGATCGATGGGGCCCTCGATGATGCGGCCGTCGGCAACAGCCATGACGTACAGCTGCGATTCCTCGTCACCACCAACGGAGAGCTGATAGGCGAGCAGGTCACCCTCTTTGGATGGCTGCCAGGAATCCAGGGTCGTCTTACCGGATGGGTCCAGCGCAATCGGGTCGATGAGTACCCGTTCACGTCCGTCGTCCTCCCTTAGGTAGAGGACCGCGAACTGCTGCCCTGGTTCACGCTTGGTGAAGAACGCTCGCTTGCCCCGGTAATACGGCGGTGAAATGGTCCCCGCGCCCAATAAAGCGGTGACCTCCTGTGTGAAGTGGTCGCGGGTGGACCACTGCTCCCGTTCGGTGCTCACCAGGTCGGCCTGCTGAGCAAGCCACGCGACCGTGCGAGGGTCCTCAGCGTCCTCAAGCCAGCGATACGGATCGGGTACGGGAACACCGTGGAAGGTGTCCACCACTTCTCCTCGAGGGGCCTGCGGATATTCCGGTGCGGAGCCAGGCTGCGGCTCTGTCGTCGGCGAAGTGGTCATGGCCATCACCATAGGCTGACCGATGTGGCTGAGCTGCACGACCTCACCGCTCTGCAGCAGGCCGCTGCCATTGCGCGTGGTGAGTTCACCAGCGTGGAACTCACCCAGCACTACCTGCAGCGCTGTGCGCAGCTCGATGCCTCAGTCGGGGCCTATGTGACCCTCGTGCCCGAGCGGGCTCTGGAACAGGCCGCCGCCGCCGATGCGGCTCGACGCACCGAAGTGGTGGGCCCACTGCATGGGGTCGTGATCCCGGTCAAGGACCTGCACCAGGTGGCCGGGGTGAGCACCCACTTCGGGTCGGCCGCGGTGAAACTGGATGCTCAGTACGTCCAGGCCGATGACGATGCGGTCGGGCACCTGACCCGCGCTGGAACGGTCATGCTCGGCAAGACGAACACCCCCGAGTTCGGCCTGTCCTGCTACACCGAGAGCGCCGTGATGGCACCCGCGCGCACACCCTGGGATCGCAGGTTGACCGCTGGTGGTTCTAGCGGAGGGGCCGCCGCCGCGGTTGCCCTAGGACTGGCCTCCGCTGCCCACGGCTCCGACGGTGGTGGGTCCATTCGCATTCCCGCGAGCTGTTGCGGGCTGGTGGGAATCAAGCCGACGCGTGGTCTGGTATCCAACGGCCCGTGGCCTGATGGGGTCGGTGAACTGGGCGTTCAGGGACCCATCGCACGCACGGTGACCGACGCTGCGGCACTGCTTGATGTCCTGGCCGATGATGCGGGCGGGCGTTACCTGCAGGCAGCGCAAACGGCGGTGGGGCGATTGCGCATCGGGCGCACCTGCCAGCCGGTGATTGTCGATGGGCAGGTGAACGCAGACTGCCTGGCTGCCTATGAAGAGGTGAGCCAGCTGCTCGCCGAGCTCGGGCACGAGGTAGTCGACCTTCCCGTCCTGGCACCCCGTGAGGTCGTCCCAGCATTCGAAACCGTCTGGTCGATTTCCGCGGCTTCAATCCCGGTACCCAGTCAACGGGAAGTGCAACTGCTGCCGCTCACCCGCTGGCTGCGGGAGCGTGGTCGCCAGGTGAGCGGGCTGGAACTTGCGCAGGCTGTGGCAACGCTACGAACTGCGAGCCGAGCCGTACTGCGAACCTGCAGCGCTGTAGATGTTGTGTTGACCCCGACCCTGGCGAGTCCGCCCGTGGAAGTGGGTGCCCTACGTGACGATGACCACCCCGCGTCAGGGTTCGAATTGCAGAAGCACTTCACGCCGTTCACCGCTGTAGCGAATATGACGGGCCAACCGGCGATCACGCTCCCGATCAGTTGGAGCCCCGCCGGGCTTCCGATCGGCGTGCAGTTCATCGGACTACCCGGCGAGGAGGGCCGCCTGCTGAGTCTGGCCGGGCAACTCGAGCAGGCCCGTCCATGGCAGCACCGACACCCCGAAGGCTGGTCAACGCGTGTCGGATGATGCATCGCGTGATCATGTGAGCGATGACCTGCATCGCCTTGCCGATGCTTACGGCGTGGCAACTACCTTCGTCGATCAGTCCGGCGCCACCGTTCAGGTTGCGGCATCCACCATCATCGCTGTGCTGGCTGCACTCGATGTCGATGCCACGTCGGCTGAGGGCGTGGCATCCGCGCTGGAGCGAGCTCGCCTATCGAATTGGCGACGCATGATTCCGCCGGTCTTCATCACGATCACCGGGCAAGAGCGTCGACTCTGGGTGCACGTACCCCATGGTCGAGCGGTCAGCGCCTGGCTCACCCTGGAGGACGGGTCCCATCGCAGTTTGCAGCAGATGGATCACTGGGTTGATCCAATGGAGGTTGATGGCGTCCTGACGGGTGAGGCCAGTTTCCGGGTCCCGGGTGATCTGCCGCTCGGCTGGCACACGGTGACCGCTTCCACGGACCAGCGTCAAGAGCAGGCCCCATTGGTGGTCACGCCACAGCGCCTGGACACGACACAGATCGGTCAGCGCCAGTGGGGCCTGATGTGTCAGGTCTATACGGTGCGATCACGTGGTTCCTGGGGACTCGGCGATCTACACGATGCAGGTGAACTTGCTCGTTGGTCCGCAGAATACGGCGCCGGCTTCCTCGCAATGAATCCGGTGCACGCAGCCAACCTCGGCCCGCCCATGACGCCCTCCCCATATCTGCCCACTACGCGGCGCTTCACCAATCCCATCTATCTGCGCATTGAGGACATTCCCGAATACCGTCGACTCAATGACGAGCAGCGTCGCCACATCAGTGCCCTGCAGGCAGAGGTCGCATCGAAGAGTGCGCACCGGGAGTTTCTCGACAGGGACTCAACCTGGCAGGCCAAGGCAGCGGCACTGCAGGTGCTCTTCGGTCGTGGGATGAGTCCTGAACGAGAGGCTCAGTTTGCTCAGTACTGCCGTGAAGAAGGGTCTGGTCTGCGTGACTTCGCCACCTGGATGGCTATTGCCGAGGACCACGGCGAACAGTGGCGCAGTTGGCCCATCGAACTGCAAAAGCCAGATTCCCCGGCAGTTGCAGCCTTTCGTCATCACCATGCTGAACGGCTGCGCTGGTACTGCTGGTTGCAGTGGTTGATGGACGAGCAACTTGGTCGCCTGCAATCAGTTGCTACCGATTCTGGGATGCCGGTTGGCATCATCCACGACCTGGCTGTCGGGGTGCATCCGGATGGCGCAGACGCCTGGAGTCTGCAGCAGGTCTTGGCGCAGGGAGTTGCTGTTGGTGCACCTCCAGACATGTACAACCAGGCGGGTCAGAACTGGTCACAGCCGCCCTGGCGACCAGATGCCCTGGCCGAGTCCGCGTTCATTCCCTACCGGGACATGCTGCGCACCGTCCTTCGACATGCTGGCGGATTGCGTATCGATCATGCCTTGGGGCTGTTCCGCATGTGGTGGATACCCGATGGAGCGACAGCTGCAGCAGGGACCTATGTGCGCTTCGATCACGATGCGCTGCTCGGCATCCTCTGCCTTGAGGCGCAGCGAGCCGGTGCCCTGGTCATCGGGGAGGACCTGGGCACCCTTGAGCCGTGGGTGCAGGAAGCGCTCGCCAACCGCGGACTCCTGGGAACGAGCATCCTGTGGTTTGAAAGTGACACACATCAGGTGTGGAATGAGGTCGCCAGCTGCAGCGAATCGATCCTGCGACCACGGGATCCCGCACACTGGCGCACCGAGGTGCTGGCCAGTGTCGGCGTGCACGACCTGCCACCAACTGCCGGCTACCTCCGCGATGAGCATGTGCGACTGCGGCATGACCTCGGGCTCCTAGTGCAGCCGTATGCAGTGGAGCTCGCTGCCGCAGCCACCGAGCGTCAGGCCTGGGTAAGGCTTCTGGTGGATCGGGGGTGGTGGCCTGATGGCTCGGACTCGCCGCTGGATGATCACATACTCGAGGAGGTGTTGATCGCCCTGCATCGTGCACTCGCCGCGAGTCCGGCGCGGCTCATCGGCGTGAACCTACCCGACCTCGTTGGCGATCGACGAGCCCAGAACCAGCCGGGTACCGATCAGGAGTACCCAAACTGGCGGGTGCCCATGACCGATGGTCAGGGTCGCTTGGTGATGCTCGAAGACCTACTGGAGGGCCCGCTCCCCGGTCCGGCGGCTCGTGTGCTGGCTGAGGTGAGTGGGGCAGATCGAGCTTGGCAATGATGCGGTCGACTATGGTGTGGGCGTGAGTACGGGACAGGCGCTGCTCATCTTCGGTGGAATTCCGATCGGGCTCGCAGTAATCATTAGCATCGCTATTTGGGCGGGAAGCTGGTCGCGGCCTGGTTCCGATGACTTCGATGCAGCCATGGGCGGTGTTGACGCCTACGGCAATCCACCCAGCGATGTCCTCTTCGTCGTCAGTGCAGCAGGAACTCCAAATCCAGCGCACCTGCCAGGCGAGTTGGGTATGGATGCACCTGTTGCCGGAGGTGGTGCACGTGGACGCTGGTGATTTCTCGGCCGGTCAGCGCCGACAACTCCAGGAAGCGGTTGACCTGGCACGACAGATCTGCGGCCTGGCCTTCGGCATTCGCATCGGCCCCCTACCGGCTGGGCGTCAGTCCGCCATCGCCGCGCACGCCGGCATGTCCGGTGCCAGCCGCGCCGTACTCGTCGCCGTTGATCCCGGATCGCGGTCGGTCGAGATCGTGACGGGCACCGAAGCGAAGGTCTCCCTCGACGATGGCGCTTGTGAACTCAGCGTGCTGTCGATCATTACCGGATGTGAGGCCGGTGATGTCATCGGTGGTGTGCGCTCGGGCCTGATCCTGCTGGCCGAGCATGCACGCTCACCGCAGGTGATGTTCCTCGACGAACCCGCGTAATCAGTCCGCAAGAACCCAACGACTCAAAGCCCAGTCCCCGCGTCACGTGCTGCTGCACGAAGGGCGCGCATAATGCCATCGCGTCCCTCGTTCACGAGTCGGTGCATCGAGGGCGATCCCGCTTGAGTGAGGAACGCATCCGCAGCGGTAACGGTTTCCTGCTCGACGAGGAACACCGGGAACAGCCCAACGGTGATGTCACTGGCAATTTCGTGAGTGCGTCCAGCCCACACGGTAGGCAGTGCTGCGAAGTATCGATCACGGAATTGACGCAGGAGATCTCGCTGATCTGCCTGGAGGAATCCGGCGATGTTGGCCTCGATCATGGCGTTTGGCATGTCGGTGGGTGACTCGACCACATCGCGCCAGACCCGCTCTTTGGCGTCGACCGTGGGTCGACCAGCCAGGGCCATGGCTGCCTGCCGTCGACCTGCTGCAGTGTCATCGCGGGCAAGCTCGGCATCAATCTGCTCAGCTGCGTAGCGCCCGGTTGCCGCCAGGCGCTGCACCATGAGCCACCGAAGATCGGTGTCAACGGCAAGGCCGGGCCAGTTGCGCGCTCCCTCCAGCAGTCCCTGCACCACGTTGAGGTCTTCTTCGTTGGTCGCGGCTGCAATGAACGCTCGGGTGAAGGCCAGTTGCAGATCACTGGCTGGCTCAGCGGCGATCGCGCGCGACCTGGTGAGTTCGCTCAGACGCTGCTGGTATCCGGCGCGATTGGCAGGTGCCGCGAAAAGTGCGATTGCGGAGCTGAGTTGGCGCAGGATGACCTGCACGGCGGCGACGTCATGCTCCTGCCCGATCGCTTGCTCGACCAAAGCGAGGTAGTCACCGGTCGAGGTCTCCGCATCGCGCGTCATATCCCAGGCGGCCCCCCAGATCAGCGCCCGAGCCAGGGAGTCCTCCAAGGTCCCCAGGTACTGCAGCGCCGTGCTCCAGGAGCGCTCATCGAGGCGCACCTTGGCGTAGGTGAAGTCTCCATCGTTGAGCAACAGCAGGTCGGGCATGCGCTGTCCGACCAGCGACGGGATGGTCGTGCGTTCGCCAACGACATCGGTCTCGATCCGATCGCGACGAATAAGCCGACCGTCACGGAGGTCATATAGGCCAATACCAATGCGATGAGCGCGCAGGATTGGCTCGAGACCAGGGGGAGTTGAGGGTGGCTCTTGAAGGATGACCGCATCGGTGATGACCCCAGAGGCATCGGTCTGCAGGAGTGGGCGCAGCAGGTTGACGCCACTGGTCTGCAGCCACTGGCGCGTCCAGTCAGAAAGGTCACGGCCAGAGGTCGCGCTCAACTCACTGAGTAGGTCGTCGAGTTCGGTGTTGCCCCAGGCGTGCTTGCCAAAGTAGTTGCGTACCCCAGCGAGGAAGGGTTCCTCGCCGACGTAGGCGACCAGCTGCCGCAGAGCCGAGGCACCTTTGGCGTAGGTGATGCCGTCAAAGTTCACTTGGACTGAATCGAGATCTACCATGTCGGCCGCGATGGGATGCGTTGACGGCAGTTGATCCTGGCGGTAGGCCCAAGCTTTGCGGAGGTTGGAGAACGTAGTCCAAGCATCGGTGTAGCGGGTGGCTTGCGCGTTCGCATGATGTGATGCCCACTCGGCGAACGACTCATTCAGCCACAGGTCATCCCACCATGTCATGGTGACCAGGTCCCCGAACCACATGTGCGCCATCTCGTGCAGGATCGTGTTGGCACGCTGCTCATAGGCGGCATCAGTCACCCGGGAACGGAAGACATAGTCCTCGCGGAAGGTGATACAGCCAGCATTCTCCATCGCACCTGCATTGAACTCAGGTACGAAGATCTGGTCGTACTTGTCGAAGGGGTAGTGCAGGTCGAAGGCATCTTCGAAGAATGCGAAGCCCTGCTTGGTAATCAGCAGGATGTCATCAGCGTCGAGGTATTCAGCCAGGGACCGGCGGCAGTAGACACCAAGGGGATACGTGCCGAATCGACCCGTATAGGAGTCGTGGACCCCGTGGTACGGCCCGGCGATCAAAGCGGTGATGTACGTGGAAAGGCGCGGTGTCGGCGGGAAGGTCCACAGCGCAGTGCCAGGCGCAGTTGCGTCGACCTGCTTGGTACCGGTGTTGTTGCTCAGGACGACCCAGTGCTCGGGGGCGCGAACGATGAGTTCGAAGCAGGCCTTCAGGTCAGGTTGCTCGAAGCAGGCGAACATGCGACGGGCATCTGCTGATTCGAATTGGGTGTAGAGATACGTCTCCCCATCCACCGGGTCGACGAAGCGATGGAGGCCCTCACCGGTGTTCATATATATAGCGTCAGCGACGACGCGAACCACATTTTCGGACTGCAGGTTGGGCAACTGAATTCGGCTGCCTTGCACGACCGTGGCCGGGTCCAGGGCTTGGCCGTTGAGTTCGACCTCGCGTACCCGCTCGGCGATGCAGTCGATCCAGGTACTGGCACCTGGGGTTCGGCAGCTGAACTCAGCCGTGGTGGTGCTGGAAAACGTGGGGCCAGATCCGGTGAGGTCCACCTCAACCCGGTAGGCGTGCACCCGCAGCAGCTGTGCCCGACCCTTGGCCTCGTCGCGGGTGATGTTCTCGGTGCCCGTCATGGGCGCATCCTTGCACCCGCTCCCCCCGAGGCGCCGGGAGGACGTCCGATGGCTACGGTGACGGCATGGCGATCACGGCGGATTTCTGGTTCGACCCCATGTGCCCCTGGGCGTGGATGACCTCACGGTGGATGCTGGAGGTCACTGAGGTTCGCGATGTGCAGGTGCGCTGGCACGTGATGTCGCTGGCCATCTTGAATGAAGGCCGTGAGGTCCCGGCCGAGTACGCCGAGGCCATGGCGCAGGCATGGAAGCCGGTGCGCGTGATCGTCGCGACGGAGCAGCAGCACGGCCCGGAGGTGGTCGGTGCCCTGTACACGGCAATGGGCAGGCGCTTCCACCCGCAGGGTCGAACTGACGTCGACCAGATCATCATCGAGTCGCTGGCTGATGCGGGCCTACCGGCCGAACTTGCCGCCTTTGGCGTGACCACCGACGTCGATCTGCCCCTGCGGGCAGGACATGATGAGGCGATCGCGCTGGTGGGCAAGGACGTGGGTACACCCGTGATCGCGGTGCCCGGAGCCGATGGTGCTCGCGTGGCGTTCTTCGGACCGGTGGTGACTCCGGCTCCCAAGGGTGAAGCTGCTGGGCGGCTATGGGATGGCACGCTGCTGGTCGCGGCAACTCCAGGATTCTTCGAGATCAAGCGCACCCGCGACGTGGGGCCGCAGTTCGACGACGTCTGAGCCGCGCTCATGCCCGAGGGCAATGTCATCCACCATCAGGCAGGTCGCCTCACCCGCGCCTTCGGTCGGCAATCAGTGGTGGTCGACAGTCCGCAGGGTCGGTTCGATGCTGGTGCAGCACTGGTGACCGGCCGACGACTGATCGATGCTCAGGCCTTCGGCAAGCACCTGTTCATTGCCTTCGAGTCAGGTAGTCGACCACGGCGTCGGGCTGCGGATGAAGGCATGTGGGTCCATGTGCACCTAGGGCTCTTTGGCAAGTGGCGCATTGCCAAAGGTGCACCCCCCGTCGAGAGGGGACTGATCCGCCTGCGCATCGTTGGGCCCACGCACTACGCCGAATTACGTGGTCCAACGGCCTGCGAGGTCATTGATCCCGAGCAGCGAGCTGCGCTCCTGGCCCGAATCGGACCAGATCCCATCCGGCGCGATGCAGACCCAGAACGTGCGTGGGTACGGGTGCAGCGCAGCAATGCGCCGATTGCCAGCCTGCTGATGGACCAGCGTGTTTTCGCCGGGGTGGGCAATATCTATCGAGCCGAGGTGCTCTTTCGACACAACATCTCGCCCTTTCGGCCCGGCCGCGATCTCACCTGGGCTGACTTCGATGCCATCTGGCTGGACCTTGTGGACCTGATGCGACAGGGCACCAAGCGTGGACGCATCGACACCGTCCGAACCGAGCATCGTCCAGAGGTCATGGGCCGTGATCCGCGGCAGGACCGTCACGGCGGTGAGGTGTACGTCTACCGCAGACAGGATCAGCCCTGTTTCCTGTGCGGAAGCGACGTTCAGTTGATCGACCTGCAGGGACGCAAGCTGTACTGGTGCCCGGGCTGTCAGGTCGACTGAGGCACCCGTGGGTGCCGGATACCCGGATGGTCAGCAGGCAGTGATCGGCGAATTACGACCCAGGAGAGCAGGATCGTGCCAATCACGAGCAGGTAGAACACCGGGCGGATAGCGGCGAGGGCCCACAGATCATCACCGCGAATGAGCGGTACCTGGACCGCAGCCCGAATGATGTTCAGGCCCACCCAGAGCCAACTGGCTCGCGCGTAAGCGCGCAGCAGGTCCGGATCCTGTCGCCAACGCATTTTGGTTCCGACGATGGGCCCGACGATGACGCCAAGCAGGGGCCAGCGAACCAGGATCGATAGAGCAAAGGCCAGGGCCGACGCGACATTGGCGAGCACTAACGGCCAGAAGTAGGCAACGGCACTGCCCGTATAAAAGGCGAAGAGTGCAGCAACGACGACCACCAGGAGCGCACCAACCACCCGGACGGGTCGCTCCCGACGCCACAGACGAAGCGCCGCCAGGATCACACCGACGGCAAGCGCAGCACCGACCGCCCAGTTCAGCGAGTTACCCGACAGCGCGTAGGCCACCACGAAGATGATCGGTGGCAGCATGCTTTCGATGGCCCCGCGCGGTCCGCCGATCAGTGCCTGCAACGGGTGCCGGGCGGCACCCTGCTCCTTCGCGCTGGCCTCGTCCATGAGCATCACCGTAGCCTGCCGTCATGGCAACCTTGGCCGAGCAATGGCGGGATGACCTTGCCTCGTGGGCCATTCCACCGCAGATCCTGCAGCAAGCTCCGGAATCACCGTGGATTCACCCGGTGACCATGTTCACGGTTATCGGCGAGGTACCCGACTCACCCTCGCATGCGCGAGCCCGCGAGGCTCTGCCGGAAGGCGGCAGCGTGCTCGACATCGGCTGCGGAGGTGGACGCGCCAGTATGGCGCTCGGCGATCGAGCCGGTCTCGTGATCGGAGTGGACAGCAGCACGCACATGCTCGCTGCATTCGCCGCAGCCGCCGCGGAACGTGGGTTGGCTCACCAAGAGATCGAGGGCAGTTGGCCCGCCGTAGCGAGCGCTGCGCCGGTTGCGGACGTGGTGGTGTGTCATCACGTTGTATATAACGTCGCCGACATCGTCCCGTTCCTGCGAGCGCTACACGACCACGCCCACCATCGCGTCGTGCTGGAACTGCCGATGCTGCATCCGCTGTCCTCGATGAACCCGCTCTGGAAGCAGTTCTGGGATCTGGATCGACCAACCCGCCCGAGTGCATCCGATCTGGTGGCGATCCTGGAAGAGCTTGGTTTCCAGCCAGAGGTCGAAATCTGGCAGGACCCAGACTGGGGTGCGCGAGTGTCGCTGCCGGAGGCTGAGCGAGTCCGCTATGCGCGGATCAGGCTCTGTTTGGATTCCGACCGCGATGCCGAGGTGGCGGCGGCACTCCTCGCCGAACAGGATGCCCGGCCTCGTGAGGTGGCCACGGTGTGGTGGGATCGGGTATGACCTACGACGTCAATCGACTACGCGCCCGGGTTCCAGCACTCGCTGATGGCAGCGCCTACTTCGATGGCCCCGGGGGAACGCAAACCCCAGATCTCGTCGCCACCGCCATTGCCGGTGCGCTGACGGCACCGCTGTCGAATCGCGGTCGACTGAATCTGGCTGAGCGGCGCGCTGATGACTTCACGACCGCCGCACGGCTGGCCGGTGCCGACCTCCTCAACGCCGACCCGCGAGGCGTCGTGTTCGGACGATCGATGACCGAACTGTGCTTTATGCTCGCTCGCACCCTGGGCCGTGAGTGGGGACCGGGTGACGAAGTGGTGGTCACGCGCCTTGATCACGATGCGAATGTTCGTCCTTGGGTTCGCGCTGCGCAGGCAGCCGGTGCAACGGTGCGCTGGGTTCCCTTCGACCCGGAGTCCGGTGAGCTCACCCCCGCCGATGTTGCCGGTGTGCTCAGTGCGTCGACCAAGGTGGTAGCGATCACCGGGGCCTCGAATCTGATCGGCACGCGTCCGGACCTGGTAGCGATCGGTGAACTGGTTCATGAATCTGGTGCACTGTTCGTGGTCGATGGCGTGCACCTGACGGCGCATGCGGGCATCGACATCCAGACAATCGGAGCCGATGTCTACCTGTGCTCGCCATACAAGTTCCTCGGACCACACCTGGGCATGCTCGCTGCCTCACCGGGTCTGCTGGAAACCCTGCACCCAGATAAGTTGCGTCCCGCTACTGAGCAGGTGCCCGAGCGTTTCGAACTCGGCACCCTGCCCTACGAATTACTTGCCGGTGTCACCGCAGCCATCGACATGTTGGCGGACCTAGTGCCAGGTCAGGAGCAGGAACTCCCCAGGCGTGACCGGCTGGTGCGATCGATGCATGCACTCCAGGAGTACGAGGATCAACTGCACACCCACCTGCGCAGTGGACTGCAGGCCATCCCGGGTATCCGGCTCTACTCCAATGCACCGCTGCGCACCCCAACCGAATTGTTCAGTTTGGCGAATCTGCCCTCGGATCAGGTTTCGGTGCGGTTGGCGGAAGTGGGTATCAATGCGCCCGCTGGATCGTTTTACGCGATCGAGGCAGCCGAATGGCTGGGCCTGGGTGCGCCGGGTGCAGTGCGCGTTGGGCTTGCCCCGTATTCGAGCACCGAGGACGTGGACCGTCTGCTCGACGCGGTACAGACCATGGCGACGTCCTGATGGGTGCAGCCCACTGAACGGGGCCTCTGCCGAATGACCCTGACGACCCCGGAGACCCCCGGCGCGCGAGCGGTGCAGGTGTGGTCCCTGCACATGCTCTCCCCGCACTGGATCAGACCGGCACCTGCGCGGTCGAACGAGTGGACGCTGCAACTCGTGGTCGAGGACAAGGCGGCCATGAGTTCGCGGATGTATCGCGAGGTGGGCGGTGGCTGGTCTTGGGTGGACCGCGCCGATTGGCAGGACACTGACTGGCGAGGTTGGGTGCAGCGACCAGGGCACTCGTTAACGGTGGCGTTGGTCGCCGGCGAGTGCGCAGGCTATGTGGAACTGGATCGGCTTGGCCCGGTGGTGGAGATCGCCTATTTCGGTCTGCTGGCACCCTGGCAGGGCATAGGCCTGGGTGGCTGGCTGCTCACCCAGGCGCTGTACGCCGCCTGGGCGCAGCCGGGTGTGCAGTGCGTTTGGGTGCACACCTGCGAGCTTGACGCACCGGGCGCACTGGCCAACTACCAGGCGCGGGGTATGCGCATCTACCGGACCGACGTCGAATGGCGCATGGGATGATCTCGACATGACCACCTCACGCGACACCGTGTGGACGATGCTCGTCGGCGGAGCATTGGCGTTGTTTGCCGCCTTCCAACTCACCGTCGAGAAGGTTGCGCTCCTCTCCGACCCGAACTACCAGCTGGCCTGCGACATCAACCCGGTGGTCTCCTGTGGGTCGGTCATCGTGACCGAGCAGGCATCCGTGTTCGGCTTCCCCAATCCGATCATGGGACTGTGCGGCTTCTCGGTGGTCATCACGCTCGCGGTGCTGCTGCTGGCGAAGGTGGAACTGCCGCGTTGGGTCTGGTGGGGTCTGAACCTCGGCGCCCTGGCCGGAGTTGCCTTCGTTGCTTGGTTGGTCTCACAGAGTCTCTACGTCATCGGTGCCCTGTGTCCCTGGTGCATGGTGGTCTGGGTCTGCACGATTGCCATCTTCTGGATGGTGACGGCTGAGAACGCCCGACGGGGGCGCCTGAGTCGATCAGGAGAGCCCGGGATCATCGCCGATACTGTCGTCTCGCTGCGCTGGTTGCTGGTCGCAGCTACCTACCTGGTGGTGGGTGGCCTGATTTTTGTCCGGTGGATGGATTTCTGGCTCGGCAACTAGCCACCTCGATCGGGGGACTGTAGATGGCGCAAAGTCGGTCGCTAATCTTCTTCCATGTCGTCCGCCCCTGCTGTCGCAGCGGCCACACCGCAGCCTGAACCAATGTCTGATTCCACCTCGGTCAACGCCGCAGTTCGGGCCTCGCTCCCAGTGCGCGCCGGCCAGTACGGCCGCGTTCAGGCTGAACGACTGGTCAAGCGACTGGTCTGGAGTCGCCGCTTGCAGGCCATGGTCGATGCACTCCCGGAGGGACTGCAGGAGGCCGGCACCTGGGTGGTGGATCCCGACCCCACCGAGTGGGAGCGTGACCTGGCCGAACGTGTCGAGCGGCGTCGCGCCGACATAGCCCAGGCGACTGGCACCATCAGCAGCTACCACTCACCCCTGCCGGGCACCTTCCAGCGGGCCGAAGACGGTCACGCTGTTCCCGGTCCGCTCCTCCCGCACCGCGCCGGCGCCCATGCAAAGACGGGGTCGAAGCCGGCAAAGGGCATTCTGCTGAACCGGATCGCGGTCGGCCTTGGGGCGCAACGAATCCTGGAGCTGGGCACCAACACCGGACTCAGCGGCAGCTACCTGGCCGCGAGCC
>CAZKFI010000036.1:20046-21027 GCA_964551975.1 uncultured Bifidobacteriaceae bacterium
AAGGGCATCCTGCGGCCGCTGCCCGACCAGCCGCCGACCCAGAAGCTGCCGCTGGGCACCAACACCGGGCTCAGCGGCAGCTACCTGGCCGCGAGCCCCGCCTGCCGCACGCTGGTGACCATCGAGGGTTCCCCGGAATTGGCGGAAGTAGCGCGACAGACGCTTGCGAAGTTCACCACGGGCGCCGATGTGCGTGCGGCACTCTTCGACGACGCCCTCGACGATCTTGATGGCGCGAAGGCCTTCGACCTCGCCTTCATAGATGGCCAGCATGAGGGTGCAGCGACAGAGCACTACTGCCGGCGAGTCCTGCCCCTTATGGCGCAAGACGGTGGAGTGGTGATCTTCGACGACATCACCTGGTCCCAGGACATGCGTCAGGCATGGTTGCGCATCGTCGACTCTGGTGCTTTCGCCCTGACCGTTGATTTCGGCCGCGTCGGCCTGGGGGTCCTTGGCCCGCATCGCCCAAGTGGGCACGTCGACTTCCCCAAGTACCTGGGTCGGGGCCATGTCCAGCAGCGCGTGGGCGACAGCCGGTAGGGCTTTGCTCCGGTCCGCTGGCGTCCTGGTCAGGGTCCAGGGCCATTTCGTCTAGGGCAATTTCTTGGTGTCAGTGCCCTTGTCCTGACGTACACTTCGTCGCCTCCTCCACTTGGATCGTCCGGCACGTTCCTGCCGGTGAAGGGACACTCCATATGTCAAAGCGTGTGCAGTTCGACGATGCAAGCCTCGTCTACCCGAATTCGGCTACTCCTGCCGTCTCGCACCTCGATCTCGAGGTCGACCAAGGCGAGTTCTTGGTTGTGGTAGGCCCGTCGGGCTGTGGGAAATCCACATCGCTACGAATGGTTGCGGGGTTGGAACCGATCAGCACCGGGCGGGTGCACATTGGCGACCGCGACGTCACTCACGTGCCGGCTAAGGATCGCGACATCGCGATGGTATTCCAGAATTACGCCCTATATCCCCACATGAGTG
>CAZKFI010000036.1:21037-23040 GCA_964551975.1 uncultured Bifidobacteriaceae bacterium
GGGTTTTGCGCTCAAGATCGCCAAGGTTTCGAAAGCCGAAATCGATAGACGAGTGCAGGAAGCTGCAAAACTTCTTGACTTAACTGAATTTCTCGGGCGCAAACCCAAGGCCCTGTCAGGCGGACAGCGCCAACGCGTTGCGATGGGGCGGGCGATTGTGCGCGAACCAGCTGTCTTCCTGATGGATGAGCCCCTCAGCAACCTTGATGCCAAATTGCGCGTCCAAACCCGCACCCAAATTGCCGCACTGCAGCGGCGTCTGGGAACAACGACCATTTATGTCACCCATGATCAGGTTGAGGCCATGACGATGGGGGATCGCGTGGCGGTGCTTAAGGACGGGATGCTTCAACAAGTCGATACGCCCCAGAACCTCTACCAGTCACCTGCGAATGCGTTTGTTGCAACCTTCATTGGCTCGCCCTCTATGAACCTGTTGCAGGCCTCGATCGTCGATGGTGGAGTGCTCTTCAACGGGATCACCTTGCCAGTCGATCGAGCCGTCCTCGGGCGTGCTAGCAAGGAGTTCGTCTGGCTCGGTGTGCGCCCCGAGGATCTCATCATTGGTGATTCCGGTGCACCGATGTCGGTCAGCCTGGTGGAAAACCTTGGCGCTGACACGTATGTCTACGGCACCGTCCCAGGAGCCGATGGGACCGCAGTGACGCTCGTTGCCCGCAGTCGTGAGTTGCCCCGCATTGGGGACTCGGTGCGCGTCACCCCCTCCCGGATATACCTGTTCGACGCTGCCGGGGACCTTCCGCGAATCTCCTGAATCCCGTCAAAACGAGGGAACCGTTCCGTTGCTCACGGAGTCGTACAGAGCACGTACCGGTGGGAGGAGGCCCCATGCGTCACGGGAAGTCAGCTGTGCGGCGCCAAGTCATAGGCGCACTGGTCGCCGTTTGTGCGGTGGGATCAGCCCAAGCGGTCCTGGGGCCGGTGCCGGCAGCCCAGGCTGCGGTCATTGCCGATGCCGCACAAACCAAGGTCACCAAGAAGGTGCCCGGCAAGGTGCTCTCGGTGAAGAAGGCTCGCCGAGACGGTTTTACCTCCTGGGCGGTGACGGTTCAGCGCAGGGATGGCTCGATCGTGGTCGGCTATGTCGACGTGCGCAGCGGCATCATCTTCGACTGGACGGTCCAACGCGGACCTGGCGGCCCAGTCGTGGATCTAGATGGCCCCGGCGGAACCCTCACTCCAGCCAAGCCTCCCACCCTCGGTCCGACTGTTAGTGATGATGCAACCGGCGGGGTGACTTCACCGGATAGCAAGACTGATCCAGCAGTCCCCTCAGATGAAGGGGCGGGTCCAGGACCTGCCCCCAGCGGCGGTGGACCGGTGGCGAGCCCGCCGGGTGGCGGCAACCCCTCCATGGTCTATGTAGGCGAGGTCACCGATTGGGACGACTCAGGTTGGACCGACGCCGACTGGCACGCGTTCTTCAGTTGGGTCTGGAGTCTGTGGTCCATTGACGCGCCCTGGAGCGATGGTGGAGGCGACGCCGACTCCGGTTGGCAGGGGGATGGTGAATCGAGCCCGTGGGTGTCGGTGGGTCCTCCGTCCTGGCAGGGGGGCGTGGGTACTGATGGCGTTCCGTCAGGACATGACTGGTACGACGAGGAATCGGATTGGGACGGCGGGGACGATGGCGGGTCCTCAGGACCTGACGGGTCCGGCGGGGGAACGGTGTGGGTCGGTAACGGCGATGATGACTCTCCTGGGTATGGCGGTTCAGATCAAAGCGATGCGGGCAGCGATGTTCCGTCGGTTTCGGGTAGCGAGGCGCCGGGTGATTCTGATGAGGGCTAGTGCGCGCGGATTGGTGGGCTCCCGTTTCGTGGGCTCCCGTTTCGTTGGCTCCGGAGCGGCGTTCGCACTGGCACTTGCAGTGCTCAGCGGAGTTTCCAGCGAAGTTGCCCATGCTGCGTTCGTTGCCGATGCCGCGCAAACCAAGGTCACCAAGAAGGTGCCCGGCAAGGTGCTCTCGGTGAAGAAGGCTC
>CAZKFI010000037.1:0-5577 GCA_964551975.1 uncultured Bifidobacteriaceae bacterium
TCTCGAAGTGCGGGGGCTTGAAGTAGTCGGTCCACAGCACCCACAGGTGCTCCTTCACGAGATTCGAGCGCTCCTCCTTGATTGTGATGGCGCGCGCACGAAAATCTGGATCCTCGGATCCGTGGTACTTCTGCATGCAGGCCTTGACGGACTCTGCCTCAATGCGAGCCTGAGCGGGGTCGTAGACACCGCAGGGCAGATCGCAGTGGGCGTAAGCAGTCTGACGAGGCGATAGGAATCGTCCCAGCAGCTGCGAGGTGACAGTGATCATCATGCTTCCTTTCCACAAGCACGCCTGGTAATTCCTCACTGTAGTGGGGCCGGCGGGATCAGGCATCATGGGCTGATGTTCAGCACCCTGCGGGTGGTTGGGCCTTCCATGGAGCCGACATTGGCCAGTGGCGACCTGGTCCTCGTCCTCAAGACCCGCCGTATACGGCCGGGACAGGTGCTGGTGGTGGAGCACCCCGATCGGCCCGACCTGTTGGTGATCAAGCGTTGCCGGCAAGTGCTGGGTGACGGCAGCGCATGGATTGAAGGTGATCACCCTGCAATGAGTGACGACAGTCGCAAGTTCGGAGCGGTGAGCCCGGATCGCATTAGGGGTCGAGTCCTAATGCGATTTGCTAGCGCGCGGTAGTTGAGCGCGCGGTAGTTGGCGGACTCAGCCAGCGGAGTTACTGGGCTACGGCCACTCGTAGGGCCGCCGCGAAGCTATCAATGTCAGCGGCCTGCGTATCCCAGGAGCACACCCAGCGCACCTCACATGCTGCGTCATCCCAGACATAGAAGGGCGTGTGTTCCTGTGCCCGTGCGATCGCAGATCTCGGTAGCGTGGCGAACACCGCATTGGCCTGCACCGGCTGCGTGATGCGAATCCCGGGGATATCGGCGGTGGCCTGAGCCAGCTTGGCCGCCATGGCATTGGCGTGCTGGGCGTTGCTCAGCCACAGGTCACCGTCGAGTAGGGCGATGAACTGCGCTGCCGCGAAGCGCATCTTGCTCGCCAGTTGCATGTACTGCTTACGCAAGTAGCCGAGTTGTTCACCAACGCCCCGCGCCAACAGATCTGGGTTCAGTATGACAATGGCCTCGGCTGCTATCGCGCCATTCTTGGTGCCGCCAAAACTGAGTGCATCGACGCCGGCATCGGTGGTGATTGCTCGCAGGGGGAGACCCAATGAGGCTGCTGCGTTGGCGATGCGGGCACCATCCATGTAGAGGTAGAGGCCCCGGCGATGCGCCGCGTCAGCAATCGCTCGAATCTCATCGGGGGAGTAGACCGTGCCATATTCGGTTGACTGAGTGATGAGCACAACGGCTGGCTGCGATTGGTGCACGTCACCGACTCGCCATTGAACCTGGTCGATCATCTCGGCGGTCAACTTGCCATCGGAGGTGGGGAGATCGAGCAATTTTGAACCGAGAAGCTTCTCCGGCGCTCCTCCTTCGTCGACATTGATGTGCGCGGTGCTAGCGCAGATCACGGCCTGCCAGCTGCGCAACAGCGACTGCAAGCCGATCACGTTGGCGCCGGTGCCGTTGAACACCAGGTACGTCTCCGCCCGCTCACCCAGATGCCTGCGGAACAGCTCCTGGGCCCTTGCGGTCAGCGCATCGGCACCGTAGGCGGGCATGTGCTCGGTGTTGGCCTGGATCATTGCCTCCAGGACCGATGGATGGGCACCCGCGTAGTTGTCACTGGCCAAGGCGCGCATAGCGGCACGCTACCGCTCCACTGCGAGACTCCCGCGGGCGCTAGCCTGGCGCGATGTTCGCTGCCTACGCCGCCGGCACGGATGCCGAGGACCCACTTGGTTGCCTGCGTGTCGGTGAAGTCGAGCCATCCGCCACGCCGCAGGACTGGGTCAACGTTGAGGTGAGAGCCGCCAGCGTGAATCACCACGACCTGTGGGCACTGAAAGGACAGGCACTGGCGGCAGACCGCGTCCCCATGATCCTGGGCACGGACGCGGCAGGGGTTACCGAGGACGGTCGCGAGGTCATCGTGCATGCGGTCATCGGAAGCGACGGCGAGCATGGGGATGAAACTTTGGACCCCAAGCGTTCACTGCTCAGTGAGGTGTATCCAGGCACGTTGGCGCAGGTGGTGCGAGTACCTGCAGGCAATCTCATACCCAAGCCTTCGTCGTTGAGCTGGGAGCACGCTGCCTGTCTCCCCACGGCTTACCTCACGGCCTATCGGATGATCGCGCACCGTTCCGGCACGCAGCCCGGTGACACGATCCTGGTGCAAGGTGCCGCTGGTGGTGTTGCTACGGCGGCGATCGTGCTGGGCAAGGCTCTGCAGCGTCGGGTTTGGGTAACGTCGCGCAGCGCTGAGAAGCGGGAATGGGCAGTTGCACAGGGAGCGGACGCCGCGTTCGAATCTGGAGCGCGCCTTCCAGAGCGTGTGTCTGCCGTCATCGAGACGGTGGGCGCAGCAACCTGGGATCACTCACTGAAGTCGCTCAAGCCTGGTGGCTGCATCGTGGTGTCTGGGGCAACCTCGGGTGCCAATCCACCCGCTGACCTCAATCGAGTGTTCTTTCTGCAGCTCTCCATCGTTGGTTCCACGATGGGGTCAAGGGCTGATTTCGTCGAGCTCTTGCAGATTCTGGAGAGCACCGGTGCGCGACCAGTGATCGACCGGGTGCTGCCGCTGAGTCAGGCTGCTGAAGCCTTTGCCGCGATGGACACGGGCGACCTGCGAGGAAAGATCGTGCTCACGGTTGGTTCCGGCGACTGATCTCCTCACTCAGTCTCATCTGTTCAGTCTTCGTCACCGGAATCTAGGCGCGCCAGCCAGGTAGCCAATCGATCAATTGCCGCCTCGAATTCGGGGTGCAGATCCGTGAACACCTGAAGGCGTTCACTGAGCCACTCAAGCGTGACGGTCTCGTCACCGCGGCGTTGCTGCAGTTCCTCGATCCCTCGATCTGTGTAGTACATGCTCACTCAATTCGCTGGTACTTGAGGAAATGTTTACTGATGACTTCGTTCATCACATCGTGAAGGCTTGCTCGACAATCGCCCGCTGCTCCAGTTCGTGACGGTGGTGGGCGCCGACTGCTGGGGAACTCGAGGCGGGCCGACTCACCAACTGTGGTTCACGTCCGATGATCTCGGGCAGTGCCAAGGCCAGGAACGTCCAGGCACCCTGGTTTGCCGGCTCCTCCTGCACCCAGGTCAGTTGGGCGTTGGCGAAAGGAGCAAGAGCATCGGGCAGCTTTCGATAGGGCAGTGGGTAGAGGCGCTCGAGGCGGAAGATCGCCACATCCTCACGATTGTTCGCCCGGCGGTAGGCGTCGAGGTCGTAGTAGACCTTGCCGCTGCACATCAGCACACGACGCACCTTGCTGGGATCAGCGCCAGGATCGGCAAGGATTGGCTGAAAGTGGCCAGTTTCAAAGTCTGAACGCTTCGACACCGCCTGTTTGGCGCGAAGCAGGGACTTTGGGGTGAAGATGATGAGCGGTCGCACCAAGGTGCTGAGTACCTGCCAGCGCAGCAGATGGAAGTACGAGGCGGGCGTCGATGGCACGGCCACCGTCATGTTGTCCTGGGCACACAGTTGGAGATATCGCTCGATACGTGCAGATGAGTGGTCTGGTCCCTGCCCCTCGTAGCCATGTGGCAGCAAGAGCGTGACGTCGGAACGCTGACCCCACTTCTGCTCCCCAGAACTGATGAACTCGTCGATAATTGTTTGCGCACCATTCGCAAAGTCGCCGAACTGCGCCTCCCACATGACCAGTGCATCGGGGCGAACGACTGAGTACCCGTACTCAAAGCCCATTGCCGCATACTCACTGAGCAACGAGTCATAGACGTAGAGCTTGGCTCCATCGCGGTAGCACTGCTTCAGGGGCTTGTACTGCCAACCCGTCTGGCTGTCGACGATGACCATGTGGCGATGACCGAAGGTTCCTCTACGGGAGTCCTGCCCGGAGAGCCGAACCGTACGCCCATCCATGAGGAGCGAGCCCACGGCCAATGCTTCGGCCATGCCCCAATCAATCGCGTCGTCGGCAACCATCTGGGCCCGGCGCTGCAGCTGCGGGGCCAGCCGTGGATGCACACTGAAGTCCGCAGGCATCGTCAACTGCGAGGCGATGACCGTCTCAACCTGCTCTGGGGTAATAGCCGTATCGACTTCGGTTGAAGGGCCCTGCCGCTCCAATTCCCGGCTGCCCTGCTCGATGACCTCTTGGGCGGCGGATCCAAACGCAGGCTCACTGTTCTGCTGTTGGGTCTGCTGGAAGATGTGTTCCAGGTGCGCCTGGAAGTGACGCAGTGCCTCCTCGGCCTCCTGGACGCTGATATCGCCTCGGCCAATGAGTGCCTCCGTGTAGTTCTTGCGAACGGAGCGCTTGTTGTCGATCACCGCATACATCAGAGGTTGAGTGAGTGAGGGGTCATCGGCTTCGTTGTGGCCGCGGCGGCGGTAGCAAACCAGGTCGATGACAACGTCTTTGTGGAATGCCTGACGAAATTCGAAGGCAAGTTGTGCGACCCGAACGACGGCTTCGGGATCATCACCATTGACGTGGAAGATGGGTGCCTGAACCATGCGAGCCACGTCCGTCGCGTATTGCGAGGAGCGGCTGTAGCGCGGGCTGGTCGTGAAACCCACCTGGTTGTTCACGACCACATGCAAGGTGCCGCCCGTTCGGTAGCCCTGGAGCTGCGACATGTGCAAGGTCTCGGCTACGACTCCCTGACCGGCAAATGCGGCATCCCCATGCATCAGTACGGCGAGGATGTCGTTTGCGCGATCCTTGGGGAGTTGATCCTGCTTGGCGCGAACGATGCCCTCGAGCACGGGATCCACTGCCTCCAGGTGCGAGGGGTTGGCTGCGAGGTAGACGTCGGTGGTCTTGCCGCTCGGAGCGGTGTAGGTGCCGGTGGTGCCCAGGTGGTACTTGACATCGCCTGAACCTTGAACGGATTCCTCGCCGAAGTGCCCTTCGAATTCACGGAAGATCTGGGCATATGACTTACCAGCGATGTTCGTGAGTACGTTCAACCGGCCCCGGTGTGGCATTCCCAGGGCTACCTCGAGCAATTCGGCGTCAGCTGCCGCCGTCAATACTGCGTCGAGGAGCGGGATGAGGGATTCGGCTCCCTCCAACGAGAAGCGCTTCTGGCCCACGAACTTGGTCTGCAGGAACGACTCCAGTGCCTCTGCCTCATTGAGTTTGCGCAGGATACGAAGTTGTTCCTCGCGATCGGGCTTTGCATGGGGAACCTCAACGCGTTCCTGGATCCAGTGCCGTTGCTCTGGATCGGAGATGTGCATGTACTCGATACCAACAGTGCGGGTGTAGGTATCGCGCAGAACCCCGAGGATCTGCCGCAGCTTCATCAATGGTTTGCCGGCGAATCCGCCGGTAGGGAACTCCCGGTCCAGGTCCCACAGAGTCAGGCCATGGGAGAGCACGTCGAGATCGGGATGCATCCGCTGGTCGTACTCCAGTGGATTGGTATCTGCCATGAGGTGTCCGCGCACCCGATAGGCGTGAATGATCTCCTGGACTCGAACGGTCTTGTCGAGATCCGTCTCGTGACTTGCAG
>CAZKFI010000037.1:5587-17580 GCA_964551975.1 uncultured Bifidobacteriaceae bacterium
ATCTCGCGCCCAGCGGATGGGCTCATACGGGATGCGCATGGCTCTGAACACGTCGCCGTAGAAGTCATCCTCGCCGAGCAGGAGTTGATGGATGCGGCGAAGGAAGTCACCGGACTGTGCACCCTGGATGATGCGATGGTCGTAGGTCGAGGTGAGGGTCAGAATTTTGGACACCGCGTTTCGTGCGATGGTCTCCTCTGAGGCCCCTTGCCACTCGGCTGGATACTCCATGGCACCGACGCCCACGATGCAGCCCTGCCCGGCCATCAATCGAGGTACGGAGTGATTGGTGCCAATGGTGCCGGGATTGGTCAGGGAGAGCGTCGTGCCGGCGAAGTCGTCTGCGGTGAGTTTGCCGCCGCGTGCGCGACGAACGACGTCTTCATAGGTCGACCAGAACTGCTCGAAATCCATTGCTTGGGCACCCTTGATATTGGGCACGAGCAGTTGCCTGGTTCCATCTGACTTGGCGAGGTCGATGGCTATGCCCAAGTTCACGTCGGCGCGCACCACGACGGCTGGTTTGCCGTCTACTTCCGTGAACATTGCGTTCATGCCCGGCACTTCGCGCAGGGCATGCACGACCGCGAAACCAATCAGGTGCGTGAACGACACCTTGCCACCGCGACCACGAGCCAGGTGGTTGTTGATCACCGTGCGGTTGTCAATCAACAACTTGGCAGGTACGGCGCGCACACTCGTCGCAGTGGGCACGCCCAGGCTTGTCGTCATATTTTCGACCACGCGCAGCGTCGGCCCACGAAATACGGTCACCGAATCCTCGTCTGGCGCCTTCGTCGCTGACACCTTGCCGACTTCGCGAGGCGGCGCACCTGCAGGTTGCGCGACGGGAGTGGGTGTGGCTTTGGGCTCAGTTTCTGCGGGCACCTGAATCGGTGCGCCTGCCGGTGCGCCGCTTGATGTTGTCAGCGCTGCCGAGGCCTTGCCGTGCGCCTTATCGCTTGATCGGAAGTCCTCGAAGAACGGCCACCAGGCAGGATCCACCGAAGTCTTGTCACGCTGGTACTGCGCGTAGAGCTCCTCAACAAGCCACTCGTTGGGCCCGAACCGATCCATCCCCGCGTCGTTCGTCATGACTGACTTGCCTGATCGCTGGTCACCGAATCCCCTGCACGCCCGGAATGAGGCACATGAACACCTGTCTTGCGCCAGCGTATCTCAGGCAGCATGGTTGAGGCATGGCTGGCAGCGACGACGGTATTCGAACGGCTCTGATCACTGGGGGATCCCGCGGCATTGGCCTTGCAGCCGCTGATGCACTGGGGGCGATGGGTTATCGCGTGATCCTGGTTGGTCGGGATGCTGAACGCGCTCACACTGCGGCCGTCGGCATGCGTGATCAAGGGATCGACGCCTATGGGTTCGGTTGCGACGTGGCATCGGCCGAGGATGTCGCCCGTTTGGCCACGACCTTGCAGCAGAATCCTGATACGTCGGTGATCGATGTGCTGATCGCCAGTGCTGGCGTAATGAGCGAGCGGATGGCCAAGACGCTGCGCACCGGCCCCGAGGAATGGCAGCGGGTGATGGGGGTGAATTTGGACGGCGTCTTCCACTGCGTCGCTGCCTTCGTGCCGGGCATGGTGGAGCGAAGGTCTGGGCGGGTGATCACCGTCTCGGCCTGCCTGGGCAGGTTCACCGGCCCAGGTCTGGGGGGTGGGCTGGCGCCCTACCGAATTTCCAAGACGGCGGTGAATGCACTCACCCGCAACCTCGCTGCCGAATTGCAGTTCGGCAAGCGAGGAGTCCTGGTCGATGCCATGTGCCCCAATCACTGCCGCACGGACATGGGCGGGCCCGATGCACCGCGTTCAGCCGCAGAGGGAGCCGACACGATCGTCTGGCTGGCAACCCGGCCGGCTGCCCTGCCATCTGGTGAGTTAGCACCCACCGGCTTGCTCTGGGAAGACCGTCAGCCGATTCCCTGGTAACAGCCCAGTCCGGACATCACGTGACATCACGTCGCAGACTCGTCACACTCGCGGCGAAGCCGAGTAGAACCGTCCAGCCGACGAGGACCCCCAGTGCTTGGAGGAACACAGATCCTTCAGTCACCCCGAAATCGCTCACCAGCGCAACCGCAGATCCGGGGAGCCATCGATCTGCCTCCGGCCACAGCAGGCTGATCAGTGGTTCGACCGCGAGGCTCCCGACCAGCACGATGACAATGGCGGCCACCTGACCGCGCACCAGCGCACCCAGACAGGTGCCAAGCGCCGTATACAGCGCCAAAGCCAGACAGGTTCCCAGCAGCATCTGACCGATGACAGCGAAATCCACCGGCAACGCCCCCATGAGGGCAACCTGCGCGACGATCTCCAGAACGACGATGGTGCCACCGCCGAGCAGGATCCCGACCACTGCCATGGCCTTGACCTTGGCCAGGAGTACCGGCCAACGCTGCGGGGTGCCGAGCAACGTTGTGGACCACGTGCGATGTCGCATTTCACCGGTACTCGCGATGACACCGATGATCAGCGCAAATAGTGCTGCACGTGAGGCTGCTCCCAGCACCGCGCGCTGGGCATCCGGCTGAAGTGCCAACAGTGCCAGCCCTTCCCTGTCCAGGGACGGCGCGGTCAAAAGGAGCAGCACACCAAGGTTGGCGACAGCCAGGCCGATGCCGGCGACCGCGAGGCCCCAGGTGCTCCGAATCGATGCCGCCTTCAACAGCTCGGCCACTGTCAGGCGCGGAAGATCACGCATTGTCAGCCTGCGATCCCGTGGTGCCCGTGAGGTCGAGGTAGGCGGTCTCCAAATCGCCACCAAGTGTGGTGAGTTCGTGCACGACCACTCCGGCACGGTGGGCCTGCTCGCCGACTGAATCCGTGGTGGCACCGGTGATGAGCAGCGTGTTGGGGTCATCGGCATCTGGCATCTCAGTCAGAATCTCAGGGTTGCTGGATTGCAGCTGAGTGGCGAAGGTTGCAGCCTGCGGACTGCGGAATCGCACGCGTTGGGTACGTGCTCGTGATGCGAGGTCGGCAATGGGTCCAGAGTGAATCAAGGAGCCGTTGGCGATGATCACGACGTTGTCCGCAGTCTGTTGTACCTCGGCAAGTACGTGGCTGGACACCAGGATCGTGGCCCCTGTCGCCGCTCTGTTGCGCAGCAGGGTTCGTAGCCAGGCCATGCCCTCTGGATCTAAGCCGTTTGCTGGCTCATCCAAGACCAAGACCTGCGGGTCACCTAGGAGTGCGCCGGCAAGGGCCAATCGCTGCTTCATCCCCAATGAATAGGTACCAACCCGTCGGCCTGCAGCATCGGTCAAGCCAACTTCGGCCAGGACAGCATCGGTGCGGGTCATCGGTAGGCCGGTAGCTCGGGCCATGATCCGTAGGTGATCCCGGGCGGTGCGCCCGGGGTGGAAGCCCGCAGCTTCCAATGCCGCGCCGACCTGACGCGTGGGATTGGCGAGATCCCGGTACTGCTGTTGCCCGAACCGTGCCTCGCCGGAGGTGGGGGTCACCAGGCCGAGGAGGCAGCGCAGGGTCGTGGACTTTCCGGAACCGTTGGGTCCGAGGAATCCGGTGATCCGGCCCGGCTCGACGGTGAAGCTCAACGAGCGCACGGCCAGGTGCGCGGAACGCCCGCGGCCGAAGGACTTGGTGAGTTCGGACACCGTGATGGGTAGCCCGGCCATCCCGCCAGCCTAGATGGAACAAATCGGGGGATGGACCGGTCGAAGGCGGCTGTGCGCCGTGGTGGTGCCGTCGACTGGAACTTACCTGCCAGGTTGGCTCGCGGAGTCGCTCATGGGGTTATGGTGTCAACATGCCTGAGACAAGCCGGGCGTTCGCCGCGACTAATGCCGCCACTGACCGTGTGTCTGACCTCGTCACCACATCCGTGCCAAGGCGGGTCACAACAGCCACAGTCGGGCTCATCCTCGGCAGTCTGCTTGCCTTCGCCGCTCCACTGACCGCGGCCCACGCTGCGACCACTCCTCAGGCGCCGAACATCACCGAGGTCACCAGCGGACAGGCCAGTCGTCAATTGATCGTCAACTACTCGTTGCCTACGGATGACGGTGGTACGCCCGTCACGCGCGTCGAGGTGTCAATTGACTCCGGCGTCACTTGGTACCCGTGCGCCGGTCTTGATGGAGCCTGCCCACTGGGCAATCTGAGCAACGGCCGCGGTTATGCGATCGTTCTTCGAGCCGTGAACGACCTCGGTCCCGGTGTGGTCAGTGGGCAGGTCATCGCAACACCGACTCGTCCTGTCACGAACTCCGATCCCGACAAGCCGGCCGAGTTACCCAAGCCGCGCACCACGGTGACCGCGAGCTTCCTCGCCGCGGGTAACGGCCTTGGCGTCACCGGTGAAAAGGCGCTGCTCGGGGTGGGCACACTGCCGCGCATCCGGTTCTCGCGGGCCATCAGTAACAAGGCGGCGGTCGAGCGGCATCTTGAGGTCACCGCCACCGATGCGAAGGGCAAGGCCATTCCGATCACCGGGGCATGGGGGTGGCTTGATAACCGCACCGTGATGTTCCGGCCCAAGGACTACTGGCCGGGTAACGCGAGGATCACCATCACTTCGACGATGGATGGTGCGGTGCTCGGCAAGTCTGGCGCCACCGCGTTGGTGGGAGGTCCGAGCCTGGCGAAGCGTTGGACCTTCCGTACGACCCGCAAGTTCATTGCTCGCGTCGACGGTGCCACCCGCCGAATGACGGTGCACATCGACGGGAAAAAGGTGAAGGTGTTCCCGGTGTCACTTGGCAGTAATGGATGGAACACCACCAATGGTGTGAAGGTGATCAGCACTTCAAAATTAGCCAGACACACCTACACCAGCGCTGCCCTGGGCATCACTGATCCGGCGGACTACTACGTCCTGCCAAATATTCCGTGGAACACCCGCATCACACCCTCCGGAGAGTTCATTCACGCGGCCCCCTGGGCGTATGGGCGGATCGGTCGTTGGAATGGGTCGCACGGGTGCACGAATATGTTCATCCCCGATGCGAAGTGGATTTACGACAAGACCGTGCCCGGTGATGTGGTGGTCTATCAGAACACTGGAGGACGTACAGTCTCCCCGTCGAATGGACCGGGTGGCCTATGGAACGTCCCCTGGGATAAGTGGCTGAATCGTTCCGCGTTGGGCAGCGTCACCGGTGTCCCCGAGATCGTTGAGGACGATCAAGTGGACGCACCGGCTAGCGCCTAATCGTGACGTGAGCGCACCCTTTCGACTTCTGCATACCTCGGATTGGCATCTTGGACGAAGCCTGCATGGCTATGGCCTGCATGAGGCGCAGGAAACCGCGGTTCGCTGGATAGTGCAACGTGCCATTGACCTGCACGTTGATGCACTGATCGTTGCCGGAGACGTCTTCGATAGAGCGATTCCACCGATCGAGTCACTCCGGCTATTCAATGAAGCCCTTGCCACCTTGGCCGAACACGGGATCGTCACCGTGGTTACCGCAGGCAATCATGACAGTGGTGATCGCCTCGCCACATACGCATCGTTGCTGCAACCGGGAACACATCTGGTGGGGTCGTTGCAGACGGTTGGACACGCAGTACGACTTGAGTCGACATCAGGTGGAGCACCGCTCCTGCTCTATCCCTTGCCCTACCTAGAACCGGATGTTGCGCGAACAGAACTCTCCGACGACCACGGCCCACTTGAACGTTCCCATCAGGCGGTGGTGAATGCCGCACTGGACCGTATTCAGGCAGACATCATCGACAAAGGCAGACCACGAAGCGTTGTGATCGGCCATGGCTTCGTCACCGCTGATGGCAGTGCGCAGACCGACACTTGTGACAGTGAACGTGACCTCAGTGTTGGCGGAGTGCAGGCGGTTGGGGCTGGAGCATTCGCCAACCGAGGCATTGACTATGTGGCGTTGGGACATCTTCACCGACCGCATACGGTGAATCAGTCCCCAGTCATCCGCTACAGCGGCTCTCTCTTGCGCTACTCGCTCTCCGAGGCCGACCACGTCAAAACGATCACCTTGATAGAGCTGGGTGATCCCGGCACGGAGCCCACTGTCCTCACTGAGGAGATACCGCAACCACGCGCCATGCGCAGACTCCGTGGCAGTCTCGACTGGCTATTGGGTCCAGATTGCGTGAACGCGCGAGAGGACTTTGTCGAGCTCATCGTCACTGATCCGATCTACCCCGATCGAATGTATGCCAGGCTCGACAGTGCCTTCAGGTACCCGCTCACCAAGGAGCATCGTCCTGACGGTGGATCAGCGCTAGGACAATTTCAGCGGGGGGATGCCCGCGGACGTGATCCGATGGACGTGCTCGCTGACTTCTACCGCAAGGTAACTGATGTCGAGCCCAGTGCTGCTGAAGTTGAGCTCCTTCGCAGTGCCTATGAAGCCTCTGAAGCCCATGAACGCTCGCGAAGTGCCTGATGCGCATCCATCGATTGGCATTTGCGGGGCTGGGCCCATTCGCGGATGAACACACGATTGACTTCGACGCGCTAGGTGATGGAGCGTTATTCATCATCGAGGGACCAACGGGGGCAGGGAAATCCACCATCGTGGATGCATTGGTCTTTGCGCTCTACGGTGATGTGGCTGGTAGTGAATCGGACCGGCAGCGCCTGCGCTCGGACTTCGCCGATCCCTCAGATCCGTCGTTCGCCGAGGTGGAATTCAGTACCTCACGTGGCACCTATCGTGTCCGTCGCACGCCTGAGTTCACTCGACCCAAGCGGAAGGGAACAGGGGAAACCGTCGAGCGGGCTACGACGCAGCTTTGGCAGGCAACATCACCGGGGAATTGGCAATCAGTTTCTACCAAGCACCAGGAGGCTGATGCAGAGATCTACCGTGCCGTCGGCTTGGACAAGTCGCAGTTCCTGCAAACAGTCGTGCTACCGCAGGGTGAGTTCGCTGAATTCCTGCGCGCCCGCAGCTCTGATCGGCAAGTCATTCTCGAGAAGATCTTTGCTACAAGCATGTACCGGAGCATCCAGCAGTGGTGCGATCAGCAGCGCAAAGAAGCCGAGCAAGAGCTCGAGGATGCCGATCGTGCATTGCGCGATGCGGCCAACCGTCTGGTGGGCCGGCTCCAGGAGGATCTGCCCCCTCAGCTTGATGTTGCCAGTTGGCAGCAGTCACTGCTTACCTTGCAACCAGGCACTCAGGAGGCCACGGCAACGTTGGCTGAAGTCGATGATCTAGCGGAGCAAGCTGCAACGGCTGCCGGCCACGCTCGCCAGCAGGTGGAAACTGCGAAGCAGGCACTGGTGCGACAACAACAGGCTCTTGAGCGATTGCGCGAGGCGCGTTCGGCGCAGGAGGAACTCCAAGGGGCCACCGTCGCACTTGACGTTGCTCGTGCCGCCCTGAAGGAATCTGCGGATGGGCTTCGACAGTGCCTGATCGACTACCCAGGCTTGGATCTGCAGGAGCAGACCGATGCGGCGACTGTGAGCGCCCAGGTTGATCAGCAGCGTGGGAGTGTCCAGGCACTACTCGAGCGCGCAGCTGGCGCGGGTGATCTACAGCAGCAGATGGAACGCGCTGAGCGAGATGTCCAGCGCGTTGCCGGGATGCTCCAGCAGCTGACCCATGAGCGCAGCGTCGTCATACCTGCGCAGTTGGCTGAGATTGTTTCGCAGTTGCAGAAAGCATCAGATCAGGCGACCGCACAGGCACAGATTGCGCATGAGACCGAACAGGTTGCCCTGCGCGGACATCTGGCAGGGATGGCGGCCACCTTGGCAACAAATCTGCATCCGGGGCAGCCATGTCCGGTCTGCGGTTCAGTTGAGCATCCGGTGCCTGCATCGCCAAGCGGTGCTCTGGTCAGCGCGGAGGATTTAGAGCGCGCCAACCTTCATCGTCAGCAGGCTCAGGAAGACGCCGGGCGTGCTCAGGCGGATCTGCAGGCGGTCAACACTGTGGTAGCCGGACTTGGTGCAGCAGGGAACGTCAATGAAGGTGAACCCATGGACCTCCAGCCACGGCGCCTGGAGCAGATCCAACAGCGCCTCATAGAAATTGATGCCGAACGCAGCACAATGACAGAGCAACTTGCGCAGTGCGAGGCCATGCGGCAGCGTCGGCAGGACGAACTACAGCTGTTGCAGCAGGAGTGTCAGCAGGCGGCGGCACCCTTTTCTTCTCTGGACGAGCGCATGGCTGCCCTGCAGGCAGTGCGGGCAGCGGCGCAGGAGGTCATCCAGGCGACGAACAGTGAGCAAGTTGCTGCTGAGCGCCAGGCCAAGGCCGTTGCGGTGGTTCGTCAGTCACCCCCGGATGCCAGTGACACGATCATGGATGGGGTGCGCGTCGCTGTGGAAACTGCATTGCAGGATCACAGTGCAGCGGTCAGCGCTGCAGACCAAATGGAACGCCTAGCAACTGCCACTGCGACCTTTGGACATAACCTGCGGCAAGCCAGTGAGCGCTGCGAGCAGTTGCGCGCGCAGAACGCCGCGATCATTCGGTTGGCAGATGTGCTCAATGGACGCATGCCGAACCGTCTTCAGCAGCCGCTCGCAACGTTCGTGGTCCAGCAGATGTTCGAGGAGGTCGTAGCAGCAGCAAACCATCGATTGCAGGCCATGCTCGGGGGTCGCTTTGCATTGGTCAGTACTGAAGAGGCCACCGGGCGTGAACGACTGCTGGGTTTGGGGCTCGCGGTACGGGATTTGGCTACTGAAGCAATCCGCAAGCCGCAGACCCTGTCAGGCGGAGAGAGTTTCTGTGCCTCCTTGGCGCTCGCTCTCGGCCTGGCTGACACAGTCCGGGCTAATGCCGGTGGGGTGGAGATCGGCATGCTCATCGTGGACGAAGGATTCGGCTCTTTGGATAGTGAGAGACTTGACGACGTGATGGGTGAACTCACGCGGCTGCGCGCTGATGGTCGCACCGTCGGAGTGATCAGTCATGTCACCGAGATGCAGCGAACGATCACCGAGCGGATCTCCGTGCGACCTCGCTCCGCCGGGCGTGGCAGCAACTTGTCCGTGAGTTGGCAGACCTGATGAGTCCGGGCACGCCAGGGTTTGAGAATGCGTCGGCGGTGATCGACGGTCACTGGCAGGTACCCGATGGGTGGCAACAGGGACGAGGTGCTTGGGGCGGTCTCGTTGTAGCTGCACACTTACGTGCCGTTCTTGCAGCGGACCCACACCGTGACATCCGCACCATCTCCTGCCAGATACCGGCACCCGTGCCCGTCGGAGCCCACTCGATCGAGCTAGCCGCTCTCCGCCAGGGCTCAGGAATGTCTACCTGGTCCTCACGGATTGTTGGGCATGAGTCGTTACTGTCCAGCGCCACTGTGCTGCTGGCCGTGCCGCGAACATTGGACGACTTTCCCAGCCCGCGGGGACTGGCCAGGTGCCCCGAAGCGCTCCCTGCAGACGAGGTGCCGGTCATTCCCGTGGCGCCACCACTGGGTCCGGTGTTCGCGCAGCATCTGCAGTTTCGCCCCATCGTCGGTGTGCCGCTCAGTGCTGGTGAACCGCGTTGCGCGGGGTGGATCGATCTTCCCGACGGGCACCCCTGGGATGCGGTCCGACTGCTGGCCGTAGTGGACGCCTGGTGGCCCTGCGTCCTCGTGGCGCTGCCGACCCTGCGACCCATGGCCACCGTTGATTTCACCGCGCACCTGCTGGTGAACCCCGCGACCGTACCGAGTGGGCCGCTACTGTTCGAAAGTCAACTGCTGGCTGAACATGAAGGATTCACCACAGAGGTGCGACGACTCTGGACCGCAGATGGCCGACTCGCGGTGGAGAACCTGCAGTCCATCGCAGTCATTCGCTGACTGCTGCCGGGCACTGGCAGGATGACGCCATGGCTCAGGAGCAGGCGGATGCCCCCAAGCCTGTGCGCGGCTTAGCTCGATTCATTGGTGCACTAGGGCCTCACCGCACCGTCGCGGAGCGCTCGGCACTCTTTGCCGCCGCCGCAGCGGTCGGACCATCATTCGAACCGGGCCTGCAACCGCGCCGCACCATTGACCAGGCAATCGCTACTGGCGTCATCTCGGCGACCACCCTGTCTGCCGTCACGGTGACCCAGAGTGCGATCGAGTCGCTGGCACGCTCGATCGGTCGGGGACGACTGCAGCAGGCTTCACCGACGGCGCGCATTGCCTTTGCGGTGGGTGCCAATGCTGCGGTCTGTGCAGGCATGTACGCCGTTGCCCGCGCGATACCCCCGCGCGAGGATGAACGACCGCGCCGCGGACTGGCGCGGGTGGCAGCGCAGCGGGTTGCCCGTGTGGCGGCTGTTGGGGCAGGCCTCAGCGGCGTTATCGGCTCTCTGGATGCCATCGCGACAAGTTCGCCGAAACTGCGGTGGGTGAATGACGTACCGATCGCACTCCCAGCTGGTCTCCTGATGTCGGCTGTGCAGATCAATCGGGTGCATCGACGGGCGGAGCAGGCCGGTGACACCACGATTGCCAATGTCTCCACGCGAAACTCAACGTTGATCGCTGGTGCGGTAGGCGCCGGGGTACTTGGGCTGCAAGCAGGGGAGCGCCTGCTCGCCCGAGGTGTTGCCCGCAGCATCGCGCGGATCGCTCCGTCCTACGACGTGGTCTCCAACCCGATAGGTCACGCGGTTGCCCTCGGAGTTCTCGGTGGAGCCTTGTACGGCGGCTACGAGTACGTCGTGCGGCGCGTGGAACAGGGCGGGGCGGCGATCGAGCCCGCCTATGCCAGTGCACCTACCAGCCGCTTTGTGTCCGGGGGCCCAGGCAGTGATGTGCCGTTCACCTCACTGTCACGCGAAGGACGCCGCTTTGTGAACATGGCGCTGACCCGTAAGGAAATTGAAGAGGTCATGCAGCAGCGGGCTGCGCATGACCCGATCAGAGTGTTCGTGGGGCTGGACTCGGCAGTTGAGGTTGAGGACCGCGTTGACCTGCTGATGGATGAGTTGCAGCGCACGGGAGCGTTTGAGAGAAAACTGCTGGTCTTCGCCTCACCCACCGGCTCCGGCTACATCAACTATGTGACTGCAGAAACCATCGAATACCTGACGTTGGGGAACAGCGCCATCGCCACCATGCAGTACTCCCTGCTGCCTTCGTCGATGTCCCTGACCCGCACTGGCTTAGCGATAGAGCAGAACCGGGCCCTGATGCATGCCATCACCGGATATCTGCGTGGGATGCCCAAGGGGCGCCGTCCCAAATTCGTCCTGTTTGGCGAAAGTCTTGGCGCGCTCACCATGCTGGATCTGTGGAAGCACCGCACCGTTGAGGCTATGGAGCGCGACTTCGTGGCAGCATCACTGTTCTTGGGAACACCTTCGGCCACCGAATTCGCAAAGGGCTGGCGACTCGCCCCGGCAAGGATTGATCCGGAAGGAGCCATCGTTGAAGTCGATGGTTTCGGCGACTTCCTTGCGCTGCCCGCGGAACGGCGAGTAACTGCCCGGCACTTCCTCGTCAGCCACGATGACGACCCGATACCGAAGTTCGGCACCAACCTGCTGATGCGAAGGCCCTGGTGGCTTGGTCCACCGGAGTCTCGTCCGCGCGGCGTCCCGAAGTCCAGCACCTGGCGACCCGGTACGACCTTCGTACTCACTGGCGTCGACCTGCTCAACGCGATGGAAGTGACGCCGGGTGTCTTTGGGAGACGGGGACACGATTATCGCGAGGACATCGCTCGATTCGTCGCGCAGGCCTATGACCTCCCCGTGACGGCAGAACAGTTGCTGCGCGTCGAGCGAGCACTTCGTGAGCGCGAACTGCAGTGGGCGCAGCGGCGCGTGGTGAGCGAGCAACTGTCGCGCGCTCGTGAATCAGTGACCCGCGAAATGCGCAACTGGGGTGTGAGCAGTGGCAGCGATCCGGATCTCACCCTGCATCGGCTGCTCCGAGAGCAACAGGCAACTGAAGCCACGCCGTTGACCCGTACTGCGCCGCCGTCAACCAAGCTCCCCAAGAAGGCACCGGTTAAGAAGGCACCGGTTAAGAAGGCACCGGTTAAGAAGGCACCGGTTAAGAAGGCAC
>CAZKFI010000037.1:17680-20721 GCA_964551975.1 uncultured Bifidobacteriaceae bacterium
CGGCGAAAAAGGCACCAGTGCGCAAATCCCGCGCTACATCATGACGTCGCCTGGTCCACTTAGCGGATTGCGTTTCATCGAACTGGCCGGTATCGGCCCGTGCCCATTTGCGGCGATGGTGTTGGCCGACCTAGGGGCGCAGGGGGTTCGGATCGAAAACCCGTCAGGCGGACACGCCCTCGGTGCGATTCCACATGACATCACGCGGCGCGGGCGAACAGTTCGGCAGATCGATCTGCGATCCGGTAGCGGCGTGGCCGAGATCCTTGAACTCGTGGATGACGCGGAACTATTGATCGAGGGCTTTCGACCAGGTGTCTTGGAGCGCAGGGGTATCGGACCCGACGTGCTCCTTGCGCGCAAACCATCGCTCGTTATTGGTCGAATGACGGGGTGGGGCCAGGATGGCCCCCTGGCACACAGCGCCGGGCACGACTTGACCTATCTGGCCACTGCGGGACTCCTGGCGCACATCGGTCGTCGAGGTGCGCCGCCTACGCCCCCGCAGAATCTGGTCGCTGATTACGGCGGTGGTGCGATGTTGCTGCTCGTCGGGGTGCTTGCGGCAATGTGGGAGGCGCAGCGCACCGGACGCGGGCAGGTGGTTGATGCGGCGATGGTGGATGGCTGTGCGCTGCTAAGCGCTTTCGTTCGTGGTCTGCACGCTTCGGGTGCCTGGTCGTTGGAAGCCGGAGTCAACCTCTTGGACTCCGGTGCTCCCTTCTATGACGTCTACCGAACGCAGGATGATCGCTGGCTTGCCGTCGCGCCGCTTGAACCACGATTTTTTGCCGAATTCGTTGCATTGGCTGGTTTGGATCAATCCTGGTGTGCGGCGCAGTATGACCAGGCGCAGTGGCCTGCCCTGCGAACCGCGATCGCTGAGTGCATTGCAACACGGACGCGTGAGGAATGGGGGCAGGTGTTCGAAGGCACCGACGCCTGCGTGGCTCCAGTACTGACCCTCGTGGAGGCAGCCGAGCATCCGCATCTGGTGGCCCGCGGAACCTTTGTCACGGCCGATGGCATCACTCAACCGGCTGCGGCACCGCGCTTCATTCGGCCGTGAGCTTGTTCAGTCGCGGAGGTTGACGTCTCCTCAGCGCACATGATGTAATTCCGCCACAACTGAATACCTCATCAAGAGGGGCAGAGGGATCGGCCCGTTGAAGCCCCGGCAACCAGTCAGTGTTCTCGTTCGCGAGGCCTCCTGACCAGGTGCCAAATCCGACCTGATTCAGGACAGATGAGCTGAAAGGGCCTCGTCATGACTGTTATAGATCTCGCACAATCAAAAGTCTCGGCAACCGGGGAACTGGGATCCGCTCTATGCCTGCAGTGCCGGGAGTGTGGTTGCCAGGTCCCACTGGAAGCTGAATACGCCTGTCACGAGTGCTTCGGTCCGCTGGAAGTCAGCTACCGAGTACCGGAGCATGTGACACGGCAGGCCATTGAGGCAGGTCCGGCTTCAATGTGGCGGTACGAGCCATTCCTCCCAGTGGCACCGGGTGCAGCTTCCCGTCCCGGTCTTCAGCCGGGCCTAACCCGACTGGTGCGAGCTGACAACCTCGCTCAAGCACTGGGTGTGCGACGACTCTGGGTGAAGGACGATTCAGGAAATCCGACCCACTCCTTCAAGGATCGAGTCGTCGCCGTGGCACTGGAGAATGCTCGCCGGCTGGGCTACCGCACGATCGCCTGCGCCTCGACCGGCAATCTCGCCAACGCAGTTGCCGCAGCCGCCGCGCGCGCCGGTCTGCGGTCGGTGGTGTTCATTCCGGCTGATCTGGAGCCGGGCAAAGTTGTGGCGACTGCCATCTACGGCGGAACCGTGGTGGCCGTGCGGGGGACATACGACGATGTGAATCGGATCTGCTCTGAGGTCGCGGCCGACCGGCATTGGGGTTTCGTCAATGTGAACCTGCGCCCCTACTACGCCGAAGGTTCCAAGACCGTTGGGTTCGAGGTAGCCGAGCAACTCGGTTGGCGCCTGCCTGATGCGGTAGTCGCTCCGGTGGCCTCGGGTTCACTGCTGACCAAGGTCGATAAGGCGTTTCGGGAGTTCACCAAGGCCGGATTGGTGCATGAGCATCCTGTGCGGATCTTCGGTGCCCAGGCCACCGGGTGCTCACCGGTTTCCCAGGCTTTCCAAGAGGGGATCGACGTGGTGCGTCCGGTGAAGCCTCAGACTATTGCCAAGTCCCTGGCAATAGGTAACCCGGCTGATGGGCCTTACGCCCTGGATTCCGTGCGCCGTTCAGGTGGTGCGATTGCGGATGTCAGCGACGAAGAGATCGTCGCGGGTATCGAGTTGCTGGCGCGAACCGAAGGAATCTTCGCGGAAACTGCTGGTGGAGTCGTCGTGGCCACCTACGGGCGACTGCTGGCCCAAGGCTTGCTGAGCGAGAACGACGAGGTCGTACTCCTGAATACCGGCGACGGATTGAAGACCTTGGTAGCCGTTGAGTCCACGAGCGGACCAACCGTGACCATAGACCCCACGTTGGACGCTTTCCTTGCCACGCACGTGGGAGGTGAGCGATGAGCGTGCAGGTGCGGATTCCGACAATCCTTCGCAATTGCACAGGGGGGCAGGCTCAGGTCGAGGCAACCGGTGGCACGGTAAGCGACGTGTTGGAAGACCTTGAGCGACGCTTCCCCGGAATTCGAACCCGGGTGCTGGATACCGACGGCGAGGTTCGTCGTTTTGTGAACCTGTACGTCGACGATGACGACGTCCGTTTCCTGCAGGGCGTGCGCACCCCCGTGCGTGACGGGGCAAGCATGGCGATCATCCCTGCCGTTGCGGGGGGATCGCGATGATTCCGCAGGCCATGCTGACTCGGCGTCGCGTCATCGACTTTGGGCGATTGGGCTCCAACTCACGTTGTTCGTGACGTAGCAAGCTTGGCCAGATTCTCAATCGCCCACTGATCACCGCTGGACGGGGCTCAGCAGGGCTCAGCAGTTGTCATGACCCGCACTGCCGTGATTGTGAAGTAATGGCAGTCGGATCCGTTGCATGCCATGAACTCAGTAGC
>CAZKFI010000038.1:0-3085 GCA_964551975.1 uncultured Bifidobacteriaceae bacterium
CCCCAACTCCCCCTGCCCGATAGCCCTGCCATCGGCTGGCCACACCTCACCGGCGGCAGCAAGCTTGCTGAGTTCAGTGGCCATAGCCTCGTTGGCTCGCACGTTGGTGATCACGTCCGGTCGCATGAACCCCGGATTCCAGGCCGTGAGAACCAGCGCAGCACGCCCGCGCAGCCGACACCAATCCGCGACCGGCCGCCACCCATGTGGTCCCCTAGTTACGACCAAGGTCTGTTGGTAGGCCCGCAGCAACTCGATCGTGCCGGTCGCCACCTGCCCTGAGTTCGCACCCGACGTCAGGGACATGGATGCAAGGGGCTAGAGGGGGGTTGCCAGCGACACATAGCCCCAGGAGAGCGACGCGGCGATCAGCACCCAGAGTTGATAGGGCAGCAGTACCCAACCCAGCCAGGGCTGTGTCAGATACGCCGTGACGAGAACTCCGAGGGTGAGCAGGGCGGCTAGGGACAGGGCAACTGCCGCCCCGAGTAGCTGATGAGGAACGTAGAACAGCCAGGCCCAGGTGATCGCGCAGGCAACGGAGGCAGCGAAGAAGCCAAGGAACGCTAGCGCGATTCCCACCGGTGCCCGAAGCCCCACCATCACCGCCCCGACACCCAGGGCTAGGAAGTTGTAGGGCCAGATCAGGCCGAAGACGAACGACGGTGGCTGCCACCAGGGCTTCTCAAGGTCGACGTACCAACTGTCCCCGGTGGTTACCCAACGCCCGGAAAGGACGACATAAGCGACCAGAATGGCTATTCCGATGACGATGACGGCAATTCGCCAGGTTGATGCCTCGCTTCCCGCCATGGTGCCAGGCTACTGTTCTTGGGAGTCATCGCCTGCGCAGGCGTTCACGGTTGATGTGCGTCTGCATCCAGCGGCTGCGCCTCGGTGCACCTGGACCGGGCCGGAACCGGCAGTCCGGTGACCGCGTCACAGCAGGGTATGACGCACTGCATTCAACGAAGGGATAGGGATGCGCACATCACGGGCGGGGCAGCAGGTAGGTCGAGTGCGCGGCAATCGACCCATCGCACGACTCGCAGGTTTGGCTGCGATGGTCGGGGTGACTGCCTTGGCCCTGGTGGCCTGCGGTGAGAGCGAGATGACCGCGTCTTCCGTTGCCCCGATGACCGAGCAGGGTATGGCCGCAGAGGGCATGCCCATGATGGACGAAGCGGCCGTCACCAAGGTGGAGCGCGAGATCATCCGGACGGCCTACCTCAGTATCCGAGTCGTCGACGTGAATGATGCCGTTGCGTCGTTAGTCAAGGCCACCGAGGCCCAGGACGGCGTCATTGTGACCGAGGATCTCTCAGGGCAGGGTGACTCTTTGTACGCCAATGTCACCGCACAGGTACCCGCGGATCGTCTGGATGCGTATCTGGAAACCGTAAAGGGTCTCGGTACCGTGGATTCGGTTAACGTCACCGCTCAGGATGTAACGACGCAGGTCGTGGACCTTGACGCCCGGGTCGCGGCGCTGCAGGCATCGATTGCACGACTTGATGAGCTACTGGCGCAGGCCACGAATGTCACGGATCTGATCGCTATCGAAACGGAGCGTACGACTCGACAGGCGGAACTGGACTCACTGTTGGCGCAGCGAAAGGCCATCGGTGAACAGGTCGCGATGTCGACCGTCACGGTGAGCATTTCAGCACTGGCCGGCACTGCGGAATGGTCTCCCCCAGGCTTCATACCTGGCCTGCAAACCGGCTGGTCTGCACTTCTCAACCTCGGCAGTCTGCTCATCACCGTCGCAGGCTTCCTGGTGCCGTTCACCATCGTCATCGCCATCGTCCTGGCGCCCCTGATCTGGTGGCTCCTGCGGCGCAGGCGCAGGAGCACCTAAACCACGAGTCGGCTCGGTACGCCGTACTAGCGGGTGTTCGTGATGACGACGATCTGGTCGCCGTCACCCAGGTGAATCACCTCGTCTTTACTCGGGTTCACCCTCACCCCGCCCGGTAGACAGTCCGGGCGGCCAGACGCCGCTGCACTGCGATAGCCAATTGCCACTACCCCCCAGGATCTCACTGCCGCGACCACATCATTGAAGGTGGCCTGACCCACCGGGAGATAGCGGGAAGCGGGATGCAGGGCGATTGCGGTGCCCTCGGAATCGAAGAGGTCGTCAAACACGTCGACGAGGTGCGGACTCTGGCTCAGTTGAGCAAGGAGCAGGCTGATAAGGCGCTGGGACACGATGAAGTCGTCACGGTCTCCTTGAGTGGCCAACTCCACGTCATTGGGATCCAGGAGTTCCGCAACGACGTTGCCTTGGGCGGGGTGATCGGACGTTCGCACCTGCATGAGGGTGAGAAGCACCCGGGCATCGGCCTGGTCAACCCCGAAGTTTTCGCGATCACACAGCAACATGACGTGGTCGTACGGACCCTCCTCAAGTACGGCATTGACTGAGCCGCGAGAGATTGGATCGCCCGTGCGTACGGAAACCACCTGATTAGCCAGATCAAGTCGCCGAAGATCTGCCATCACATCATCAATTTCATGCGATGCCTCATCAATCAGAATGACGAGCTCAGAGCCGCGGGCGACGTGGGTCTCGAGCTCTCGAATGATGAGCGGCGCGAGCTGACTCCATCCGATGATGAGTGCGCGCTCGGTGCGCACTGGGAGGGGTTTCCAGGCGCGATCATCGGGTACCTGCCATGGCTCGGGTACGCGATCGAGGGTGAAGATGGAATCGTCTTCGGCAATTGCAATGGCCAAATCACCCGACTCGATGGGTGTATCCGGTGGTGGATTTACGAAAACCCTGCCATCCAACTTCCGTATCCCAATGATCGTGGAGAGACTGCTGGCCATCACCAGTTGCCCAAAGCACATGCCGTGTAGTGAGGCAGGGATGGGCTTTGCGTAGAGCTCATCGCCGTCGAAGTCCAATACCTCCTGATAAATCGCCCCTAGGCCGGAGGCGCGGGACACCTGAGCCGTGATCCGCGCGACAACCTGGGATGGGGTGACGGTGATCAGGCCCTCGCCTATGGCATCACGAAGGCCATCGGCAATATCGGTGTTGTCCAGTTCGGCAACGATGGTGCAGGTGCCATCA
>CAZKFI010000038.1:3095-7272 GCA_964551975.1 uncultured Bifidobacteriaceae bacterium
GATGCAGCCCCAGTACTACTTTCACGACCTCGGCTGCTGATTCAGGCCCCTCCTCACTGAGCACGATGGCAGCCTTGGCGGTCTGGGGACTGACTCGGGCTAGGTCATTGAGTCGTGTGGGGGTGCCTGATCGTACGACGAGGCGAGTCGTAGCGAGGTCCTTCACGTCGCGTCGGATCTCCTGCGTTACCTCGACTGTGTCACGACTCGTAAGGACCACGACCGCACGTCCCCGCTCACTGCGGTTCGCCTCGACCAACTCGGAAATGATGACGGGGAGCTTGTCGCTGTAGCCAATGATGAGCGTGTGACCCTGCTCGACGACCAATGACCTGCCCCGTCGCAGTTCTTCCAGTCGCGAGTCGATACTGCTGGAGATCAAGCCGATGATCGTGGCACCGAGGAAGATGCCGATGATCGTGACCAGCAGCATGACGAGTCGAAACCGGGAACCCTCATCCCCACTGAAGGTTCCTGGGTCCAGGGATCGAGTGATGGCCAGCCAGATGCCATCCCCGAAGGACGTTCCACTATCCCCCGGTCCAACCCCGCTGATCCAGATGGCGAAGGCGACCAGGCTGACGAATACTGCCGTCAGACCAGCGAGCCACAAGAGCACGACCCAAAGTCCGCGAGCGAGGGCGTTGTCAACGCGATACCGCAATCGCTGTTGCAAGGTCACCTTCATCCAAAGCCTCCGTGTCGAGATTGTTGGGGCGTCTGATTCCTAGAACGTCCAGGAGTTAGGGCATCCGGGATTTAGGGCATCCGGGACTGAGATGCCCACAGGTTGATGTCCGACTCCACGGCGAAGGTGTCGATTTCGGCCTGCTCCTGGGCGGTGAAGCTGGTGTTGGCGACGGCAGCCGCCGTCTCGATCAGCTGTGCGGGGCTACTGGCCCCAAGCAGGGTCGAGGTCACGCGTGGATCACGCAGAGTCCAGGCGACAGCCATCTGAGCCAGCGTCTGTCCGCGCCGCTCAGCGATGGCAGCAAGTCCACGCACCCTGGCCAGGGTCTCCTCATTCACCATTTGCGGGTCGAAGGACTTCCCTTGGGCCGCACGGGAATCCTCGGGAACCCCGCCGAGGTACCGCGAGGTGAGCAGGCCCTGAGCTAACGGACTAAAGGTGATGCATCCAACGCCGAGGCGCCCTAGGACATCCAGCAACCCATCTTCAATCCATCGGTTGAGCATGGAGTACGAGGGCTGATGGATCAGCAGGGGCACGCCCAGATCAGCCAGAATGCTCGCCGCCCGCTCGGTACGACTGGGTGAATAGGACGAGATACCTACATATCGAGCCTTACCGGACTGCACGGCGGTGGCTAATGCCCCCATGCTCTCCTCCAGCGGTGTATCCGGATCTGGTCGATGGTGGTAAAAGATGTCGACGTAATCCAGGCCCATCCGCTTCAGGCTTTGATCCAAGCTCCCCAGGATGTACTTCCGTGAACCCAGGTCACCGTAGGGCCCCGGCCACATATCCCAGCCCGCCTTCGTGGAGATAACAAGTTCCTCGCGAAGGTTGGCGAAGTCCTCCCGCAAGATGCGCCCAGCGTTAATCTCCGCGGTGCCGTACGGCGGCCCGTAGTTATTCGCTAGGTCAAAGTGCGTGATTCCCAAGTCGAAGGCCGTACGCAGGATCGCCCGCTGAGTCGCAATGGGCGTGTCATCACCGAAGTTATGCCACAAGCCGATGGTGACGGCCGGTAGTACTAGGCCACTGCGGCCACAGCGCCGGTAGGGCATGCGCCCGTCGTATCGATCAGGGTCAGGAACGTATTGATCCAGTATCGGCATGCCCGCATCCTGGCATGGCCAATCCTGGTCGTGCCCTCATTCCCGGCGAACGGTAGTTTCTTCCCAGCGATCGACTCATTCCAGCCACGATTGGGGGCCCCAATGACCACCGTTCCCCTCCTGCCCATGAACGATGGGCGCTACATACCGCAGATCGGCTTCGGCGTCTGGCAGGTACCCGATGACATCGTGACCGCGGCAACACTGGCCGCTTTCGATGCCGGCTATCGGCACGTGGACACGGCCGCGATCTATGGCAACGAACGCGGTGTGGGTGAGGCAATCGCGCGCAGCGGGCTTGATCGGGATGACCTCTTCATCACCACCAAGGTCTGGAATGACCGTCAGGGCTATGAGCAAACCCTGCGCGCTTTCGAAAACAGCCTGAATCTGCTGGGAATCGATGAGGTCGATCTCTATCTCATTCACTGGCCAACTCCGGCGCGTGACCTGTACCTGGACACCTGGAAGGCGCTGATTGATCTGCACGCCTCTGGGCGCGCACGTTCGATCGGTGTATCCAACTTTCACGAGGCACATCTGACGCGCATCATTGACGAGACCGGAGTCATTCCGGTTCTCAACCAAATCGAACTGCACCCGTGGCTCCCTCAGACGCACCTTCGCGCAGTGGACACACAGTTGGGCATCCTCACTGAAGGATGGAGTCCCCTCGGCTCCGGACAGCTCATCGACGATCCGGTCATCGGGTCAATTGCGACCAAGCACGGATGCACTGCCGCGCAGGTCATGGTTCGTTGGCAGATTCAGCTCGGCAACGTCGTGCTCCCGAAGTCGATCACTCCGGAGCGCATTCGCCAGAACATCGACGTCTTCGGCTTCGCCCTAGACGCCGACGATATGTCCAAGATCGCTGGCCTTGAGTCTGGAAAGCGAACCGGTCCAAATCCTGACGATTTCAACGAGGTCTAACGATGCGACTGATGCGCTTAGGGCCGTACGGCGAGGAGCAGCCCGCGGTTCTCGTGGCAGGCGACCCACGCGAGGATGGGCAGGTCGTCGAGGTCGGAGATGCTTTCACCGACTTCGATGAGGACTTCTTTGCCAACGATGGCCTGACCGCACTTCAAGCACTCGTGGCCGAACGTGTGGCTGCCGGGCGCGTTGTGCCGGTGGCGGGTCGACGAATCGGAGCTCCCATCGCCCGTCCCCACCAGATTCTGTGCATCGGGCTGAATTACTCCGATCATGCAGCCGAGACCGGTCAGCCGGTGCCAGCCGAGCCGATTCTGTTCAATAAAGCGCCCAACACCTTGGTCGGTCCCGACGACGATGTGCGCATCCCGCGTGAATCCACCAAGACTGACTGGGAGGTGGAACTGGGCATCGTGATCGGCAAGCGATGCAGCTACCTTCCTGACCATGCTGCGGCGCAGGATGCCATCGCCGGGTACGTCCTGGTAAACGACGTGAGCGAGCGGGCTTTCCAAACTGAACGTGGTGGTCAGTGGGTGAAGGGGAAGTCCGCCGAGACATTCAATCCCGCTGGTCCCTGGCTTGCTACGACGGACGAGTTGGCAGATGTCCTCGCATTGGACATGTGGCTTGATGTGAACGGAGTTCGGCGCCAAACCGGTTCAACCGCCACCATGGTCTTCCCGCCCTTGGAGATCGTGCGCTACTGCAGCCAATTCCTCGTTCTGGAGCCCGGTGACCTGATCAATACCGGTACGCCACCTGGTGTCGGATTGGGTCACAAGCCACCGATCTACCTGAATGCCGGTGACGTCATGACCCTGGGCATCACCGGGTTGGGAACGGCACGGCAACAGGTGGTCGGGCCGCGCTGAGCATGCGCGCTTTTGCGCTCACGGGCCCGCGTACTTGGCGAATCGAGGAAGTTCCAGACCCGACTCCTGGTCGCGGCGAGGCGCTGATTGAGGTCCATCGCGTAGGTCTTTGCGGAACGGACGTTGAGCTTTTCACCGGCGAGATGGCCTACTACGCCCAAGGGCACACCAGTTATCCGCTCCAAATTGGCCATGAATGGTCAGGAACGGTGATCGACGTTGGCAAGGACGTGGACACCGGATGGCTTGGGAAGCGGGTCAGCGGCGACACGATGATCGGTTGCGGTAACTGCGAGCGGTGTCGAACCAGACGGTGGCATGTATGTGACCGTAGATACGAGATTGGGGTTCGAACTGGCAAACCCGGGGCCTTGGCTCAACTCCATGTGATGCCTATCGGTTCCCTACACCTGCTTCCGCATTCCGTGGACGATGCCGCTGGGGCACTTGCTGAACCTGGTGGCAACGCCGTGCGCTGCGTGGATGCGTCAGGTCTGCGGCCGGGTCAGGATCTGTGCGTCATTGGTACCGGAACCATCGGACTGCTCATCGGCATGATCGCC
>CAZKFI010000038.1:7289-17182 GCA_964551975.1 uncultured Bifidobacteriaceae bacterium
GAATCACGGTGCATCTGGTGGCACAGGGTGAAGCGAATCAAAGCTTTCCCCGATCACTCGGCTTCGACCGGGTTCACACCTGGCAGACCCTCCCGAAGAGCAGCTTCCCGGCTGTCATCGATGCGTCGACGGCGCCGGAAGTACCTGCCTTGATTCTGGATTTGGTGGAACCGGGCGGCCGGGTCGTCTACATCGGGCTTGCCGAGGTACCGAGTCCTATTGACTCCCGCAAACTGGTCTTTGCTGACCTCACTGCCGTCAGCATCCTTGGGGCTGGCTACGGGCTGCCAGACGCCATCGCGGCCTTCGCGAGCGGGGCGGTAGACCCACATTCGTTGGTGGCGGCAACGATAGGGATGGATCAGGTCGGTGCGGTGCTTGGTGGGTGGCGCCCACCAGATGCAGGCCCAGGCCCCAAGATCTTGGTGAACCCGCAGACCTAACCCTGGCCTTGGCTCCGGATGCTTCAGGGTGCGATGGCGTTGACCTGATCGGTAACGAATTTGGCGCGCAGGCGATTGCCGCGAGCATCCAGATGCAAACTGCTCGAAAAACGCACCTTGTTTGCCAAACCAAACGCCGCCCAATCCAACACCTGCAGATTGGGATGCTTCTTGGCTACGCGCTCTAACATGCGGTTGAACCAACGCTGCTTAGCTCGGGAGAATCGGTCGCCACCCCAGGGCGAAGCCAGGGTGTTCACCCACAGAACCGAGCGGTTGGGTCCTAGCTGGTCCAAGACCTGCTCAACGCGCTGCTCGGTAACCGAACGCGATATCCAGCGCATGTCGTTGGTACCGAAAGCCAGCACCACAACACCGGGAAGTTGATCAAGCTTCTTAGCGCGTGCTATTTGAGCACTGGCCCAGTCCAGTCGTTTACCCCCCCAACAGCGCACAGTTGGCGTCCAACCTGATGCGCGGAGCTCTTGAATCGTCCTTTTCCGTGAGTCCCTTGTGAGCGAATCGCCAATGATGAGGACGCGACGCCCCTGCCCCGGTTCGCCGGTATTGAGCGCAGTCGGCCATTGAGGAGCCGGGCACCCCTTCCATCCGATGAGCTTGGGCCACTTCGGATCCTTGACGGGGCCCTCTGGCGCCATGGCAATTGACTGCCGTTGCGGGCTGGCAGCAGCCGGTGACGCCAACGAGGTCAAACTCGTGGCAACCAGGGCGAGCCCAAGGAAGGCGACCAGGGCAACGAAGCGTCCACGAACGAATTGGGGCACGTCCCAGTATCACCCACAGCGCCGGACCGGATAATGCGACACGTGACTACGCAGACGTTCATTCTTCGGGCACCTGGGCTTAGCGTGTCCGAGAGACTTACCGCCGGCAAGGCCCGGCGTGCGTCGTGTCCTCGTACGACGCTGGCACGATGGGAACCGGCGTCAACCCGGCCCGACCCTGTCGCAGTCATCGATAAGCAAGGGGAGATGCGCGTTGCTGCCCTCCTGCCAATCCGATATTCACGAATGTCCGCCTCCCCCTTCGCGTTCTTCCGCGGTACCGCCGCACTCATGGCCCAGGATCTGGCCGGAACTGACAACACGGGCTTGACAGCACAGCTCTGCGGTGACGCTCATGTTGCCAACTTCGGCTTGTTTGCATCCCCCGAGCGCTCCGTGGTGTTCGACGTCAACGACTTCGACGAGACGTACCCAGGCCCGTTCGAGTGGGATGTTGCACGATTAGCCACGTCGCTGCTCTTAGCGTCTCGGGAGAACAACTTCACGGCGCGTCAAAGTGAGGCGATCACTCGCCTTGCCGTGACCTCGTATCGGCAAGCCATGGCCGCCTTCGCCGAGATGACCGATCTCGACATCTGGTACAGCCGAGTCGATGCAGGGATGTTGACAGCAATCGGCAAGGCTCAAGCGGGCGTCATAGCCAAAACGGCCATCACCCAGGGCGTGCGTGCAGCTATGCAGCGCGATCGATGGTCGGCAATCCGCAAGCTCACCACAATTACCGATCAGGGTCGACGGTTCGTTGACCAGCCCCCACTGCTCATTCCACTCAGTGGTGATCCAGCCTGGTGGGAGCTTCTCTCAGGTTCCATGAGCAACTATCTCGACTCACTGCCCGCAGATAGGAAACATCTGCTCAGTCAATATCAAGCCGTTGATTTCGCCCACAAGGTCGTCGGCGTGGGGAGCGTCGGTCTGCGCGCCTACGTGATCCTCCTACAGGGTCGCGATGATCAGGACCTTCTTGTCCTTCAAGCTAAAGAAGCTGTCGCCAGCGTTGTGGCCACGGCATTGCCTCATGCCGATGCCCCCACCCATCAGGGTGCGAGGGTCGTGAACGGTCAGCGACTCATGCAGGCCGCTACTGACATTTTCCTAGGCTGGACCTCAGGACCCTTGGGTCGCGACTACTATCTTCGCCAGTTGCGCGACATGAAGTGGTCACCGGATCTCAGCACTATGAGCCCCGCGGGAATGCGCGGCCTTGCTGCCGCCTGCGGGCAGACACTCGCCAGGGCGCATGCCAGGTCCGGTGACAGCGTGGCCATGACCGGCTACCTCGGTTCTGGTGGCACCTTCGACGATGCCATGCTGGCTTTCGCTCAACGTTACGCGGAGCAGGTCCAACTCGATTTTGTCGCATTCCAACAGGCCCTCACCGACGGTCGTCTGGAAGGCACCGCTGACGAGTCAGCCACGCTTGCCGCCAGTCTGGGGGTACATATTCGAACTGCCCTCAGCCCAACACTTACCCTGGGGCTGGTTCACGAGTCCAAATCGGAACCAGCCCAAACGGGGACGAGCACCGCCGAAAACCCACCTTCAACGATGACCCCCGCCTAGAATCCCCGCAGCAGGTCGGACGGAACGTGCCTGATTGGGGAAACTTCATGACGGCAAGACTGCGCGCACCGCTCGCGGTCACTGGAGTCCTCGTGGCAATGGCTACCCTGCAGCCGCTGGCAACAGCAACGCCCGCCCGTAGAAGCCCCACCACTTGGTAGGAGAAACTATGTTGCGCTCAACCCTGACGGCAGGCATTGCCGGACTCGTCATAGTCGGCCTCACCATGAACCCAGCATTCGCAGCCAACAGTGACGTTGTCGCAACAATTGATGTTGGCGAGGGGCCCGACAGCGTTGTGCTGGACCCTGGTAAACAGCGCCTATACGTTGCTAATCGCCATGGGGCATCAGTTTCTGTTGTGGACGCCAAGCTGAACTCCGTGATCGCAACGATCCCGGTTGGCTCAAATCCGAACACGCCAATTCTGGACAGTGCACGCAGTCGTCTGTACGTACGAAACTTCGCATCAAATTCGGTCTCAGTCATTGACACAAATACCAATACGGTTGTCACCAATGTAGCGGTGGGAACTCACCCACTGACCCCAGCATTGGATACCGACCGTATGCGCCTCTACGTGCCAAACACTGACGCCGATTCACTGTCAGTCATCGACCTGAACACCAATAGTGTCGTGGCGACTATCGCCGTTGGTGCAGCGCCCCGCACACCAACCCTGGATTCAACGCGCGGCAAGCTCTTCGTGCCGAACTCTCAGGGTGCATCACTCAGTGTGATTGATCTTTCCAGCCTGACAGTTGTGGGAACCATTGCCGTAGGTCGCTCACCCTGGCCCAGTGAGATCAATACGGCCACGGCTCGCCTTTACGTGCCTAACAACGGCGACAACTCCGTTTCCGTGATCGATACCGCGGCCAATACCGTGGTTGCAACGATCCCTGTCGGAAGTGGCCCATGGGATCCTTCTCTTGACGTAGCCCGCAACCGGCTGTACGTGGCCAATGTCGGCGGGGATTCGGTCTCCGTTATCGACACCAGCTCAAACACAGTCATCTCCACCATCCCCGTCGGCGGCGAGCCGTGGGGAACCACCATTGATCCAACTCACTATCGCCTCTACGTTCCCAACGATGACAGCAATACCGTGCCGGTGATTGATACGGCCTCCAATGCGGTCGTAGCCACCCTGAAGACCGGATCTGGCCCATCGATACCCGCGTTGGACTCCAGCCGTGCCCGCCTCTACGTGCCGAACTACGGATCAAACTCGGTCACCGTGCTGGCCCTACGAACGAAATTCGCCCCCTCCGCACCCCAGAACCTGCAGATCAGCAAGGCCACCAACAACGCTGCAACCCTGACCTGGCAGACACCCGTCTGGTCGGGCAGCGCAAAAATCACCGGCTACACCGTCACCGCCTCGCCTGGTGGCAAGAAGTGCACGACCAAGCAAACCAGCTGCACCATCACCGGGCTCAAAGCTGGCACGCGTTACACCTTTCAAGCCCGCGCCACTAACAAGATAGGTAATGGAACGCCCGCAAGCACCAACCCCGCCACCTGGTAGTTGCGCGCCAGGCTTACCTAGGACTGCCAGGCCACGCTCCCGTCCACATAGGTGGCCTGGAAGGTGATGTCGGCCCAGGTGGATGGATCCGAGCCCCAGGGGTTGCCATCGGCGATCCCGAAGTCCGCCGCTTTGCCGACTTCCAAGGTGCCGCGGTCATCCGCGTGGATCTGCCAGGCGGCATTGGTGGTGATCGCGGCCAGCGCCTGAGCGGGCGTTGCGCATTCAGCGGCGTTCAGCACCTGGCCATCGGCCTTGGTCTGACGCAGCACCGCCGTACGCGCGCTCAGCAACGGATGAACAGCCGTGACGTTGTAATCCGAATGCAGTGAGGGACGCAAACCTGCACGGTAGGCAGACCCAACCCGATCTAGTCGTCCCGCACGCTTGGGTCCGAGGATCGTGTCGCGGAATGCGGCACCCCAGTAGTACAGGTGATTCATCAGGAAACTTGGTGAGATGCCCAATGCCGCCATACGGGTGAGTTGGTCGTCCATGGTGAAGGAGCAGTGCTCGAACCGATGACGCAGATCCGTCGTGCCGTAGGCGGGAAGGAGTTCTTCGAGTGCCTCGAGCACGAACTCCACGGCCGCATCACCGTTGGTGTGCACCATGACCTGCCAGCCGTCATCGAGGCCAGCCTTCAGAGCGGCACGCAGGCTCTCCGGGGTGTAGTCCGCCTTGCCTCCGTTGTCCTCCCCCAGGTACGGCTGCAGGAAGTAACCCGAGCGGCCCTGATTTGATCCGTCCGACACCACCTTCCAGGCATCGGCGCGCAGCATTTCATCCCCGCTGAACGGCGTCACTCCCGCGGACTTCCACAGGGCCGCGACCTGAACCGGGGTGTAGCCCGTCAGCACGGCAAACTGCGCGGTCGACATGCGCACCGGGAATCGAGATTGGCCGTTTAACTGGTGCAGGAAGGCCAGCTCCTTAGGGCCGGCGAGCATGCCCGTGCCAGCCTCGCGAACTGACGTGACACCCTGAGCCGCACAGGCCGTCAGAATCTCGCGAACGTAGGTGGCCACATCGCTCATTGATGGCTTCGGCAGGCCTTTGAGAACGAGGAGTTCTGCCGGCGGCTCGCCGACTACGCCGGTCATCTTGCCGTCGACACGTTCGAATACTCCGCCAGCCGGATCCGGAGTTTGATCAGTGATCCCCGCTGCCGTGAGCATCAGGCTGTTCACGTAGACAAAGTGCCCGGAGGCGTTCCAGACCAACACCGGGTTACTCGGCGCCAACTGATCCAGGATCGTGCGGGTCAGGCTAGGTTCCCCGGGGTACAGGCTGGGGTCGAAGTTCTTGAAGCAGACCGCCTGACCACTCGGCGCCTTCGCTACCGCGGTTTTGATTGCCGCCGTCACGTCATCGAAGGTCGCGCACAGTTCATGCGAGACATCGACATCCGGGTAGTTCACCAGCGAGGACCAGATGTGCATGTGGGGTTCGATTAGGCCTGGCAGGATGAATCCGCCCGGCTTCAGCGTCGTAGTCGCTGCCGTGACCAGCCCCTCTACATCAGACTTTGAACCGATGCCGATGATGCGTCCCCCGGAAATCGCCATGGCCTCAGCGGTCGGTGCAGCTGGGTTATTCGTGACGATGTCACCCAGGACAAGGAGGTCCGCCGTCGGTCCGGTGGGACGCGCCGCCCCATGGTGAGCGGGGGTGATCTGATCAGACGCACCAGCAAGCGCAGGGCCAACCTGCTCGGTGACGAGTCCTTTGGGATGGCAGCAGGACGTACTGGACAGCATGGTTCGATCCCCTCACTGGGCGTACACGGTGCGTTAACTGTATTGCGGCGCGCTGGAATCGGCCCGGCAACGATGGAATTCCACCACACCGACGGGTAGCACGACTCGCTCCCGCAGTGGGCCCGTCTGGTGTGACCCTGGAGACGGTGACCCGGGGGCGTGAAACACTGACGCGGTGAGCGACAACGAGGACATCAAGGAACGCATGCGTAAGGCCCTTGAGGCGAAGAACGGCAAGTCACGTTCCTCGTCGCCACGCGGTCCCGTCACATCAGACGGCAAGGGCCAAGAACACGCCGACCGCGCCGGTGGCCAACGGGAGTTTCGCCGCAAGTCGGGCTAACCCTGGCGAGTTGCCCGACTCGCAACGTGGTATCAGCTGCAGCCGGAGGTGCTCCCGCAACCTTCACACACGTAGCAGGATCCGGCCGGACGCATCTTCGTACCGCAGGTCATGCACAGGGGCGCATCGCTGGCCGTGCCGGTGATGGCCTCGAGCAGTTCTGCGCTGGAGTGCACCTGGGCCGGCGGCGCGGCTGGTGGGATGTCTGCGGCCGTGGTGGCCTGAGCTGCCTGGTCAATGACGGGTGCCTCGGCGACCTCAACCGGATATGTCGCCGCCGCGGACAGTTCCGCCGCACGCTCGTCAGCGGTCTTGATGCCAAGACCGATCCGTTGCTCGTAGGGCAGGTAATCCAGGGCGAGGCGACGGAAGATGTAATCCATGATGGACTGCGCCATGCGAATATCTGGATCATCCGTCATGCCCATCGGCTCGAAGCGCATGTTCACGAACTTGCCAACGAAGGCATCCAGCGGCACGCCGTACTGCAGGGCGATGGAGATTGCGATGGAGAAGGCGTCCATAACACCGGCCAGGGTCGAACCCTGCTTACCGAGCTTCAGGAACACCTCGCCAAGGCCGTCATCGGGGTAACTACCCGCGGTCATGTACCCCTCGGCACCGGCCACGGAGAAACTCGTGGTGCGGCTTGGGCGGGACTTCGGGAGTCGACGGCGCACGGGCTGCCCGGCCACAACGGCCACCTCAACCGGCTCCTCGGCCTTCTTGGCCTTGGCATCCGACAGAGGCTGGCCAACCTTGCAGTTGTCGCGGTAGATGGCCAGCGCCTTGAGCCCGAGCTTCCAGCCCTGGAAGTAGATCTCCTCGACCTCTTCAACGGTTGCTGTTTCTGGCATGTTGACCGTCTTGGAAATGGCCCCGGAGATGAATGGCTGCACCGCGGCCATCATGCGCACGTGGCCCATCGGGGATATTGCTCGCGCACCCATCGCCGTGTCAAAGATGGCGTAGTGCTCTTGCTTGAGTCCGGGAGCGTCGATGACGTGCCCGTTCTCACCGATGTACTCGATGATCGCCTCGACGGTTTCCTGGGTGTATCCCAGACGACTGAGGGCACGAGGGATCGTCTGGTTGACGATCTGCATCGAGCCACCACCGACGAGCTTCTTGAACTTCACGAGAGAAAAGTCCGGTTCAATTCCGGTGGTGTCGCAGTCCATCATGAAGCCGATAGTGCCGGTAGGTGCGAGCACTGAGGCCTGAGCATTACGCCAGCCGTTGGACTCACCAAGGCGCAGACAGTCAGCCCAAGCAGTGCGGGCTAACCGAAGTACGTCGGTATCCAGGGATGAGACGGAGCGCACGTTGTCATTGGCCGAAGCATGCTTGCGCATGACACGGGAGTGGCCCTCCGCATTTCGGGCGTACCCTTCGTACGGCCCAACGATCCCGGCGAGCTCAGCGCTTCGCCGATAGGCCGTTCCGGTCATCAGACTCGTGATCGAGGCCGCGAAGGCGCGGCCAGCGTCAGAGTCGTAGGGAAGCCCGGTTGCCATCAACAAAGCGCCTAGGTTGGCGTACCCGATGCCCAATTGCCGGTATCGACGTGTGGTGTCACCGATCGCGGCCGTTGGGAAGTCGGCGAAGCAGATCGAGATATCCATGGAGGTGATGACGAGCTCGACCGCCTTGGCGAAGCGCTCTGCATCGAAGGTGTCGTCAGGCCTGAGGAACTTCAACAGGTTCAGGCTGGCCAGATTGCAGGAGGAGTTGTCCAGGCTCATGTATTCAGAGCAGGGATTCGACGCCGTGATACGTCCGGTTTCCGGATTTGTGTGCCAGTCGTTGATGATGCCGTCGTACTGGATTCCTGGATCTGCGCAGGCCCACGCGGCCTCAGCCATCTTGCGGAACAGTGAGCGGGCATCCACGGACTCGATCACTTCACCGTTGGTCCGCGCTGTAAGCCCGAACGGCTCGCCGGACTCCACGGCGCGCATGAAACTATCCGACACTCGGACGGAGTTATTGGCGTTCTGATACTGAACGCTCGCGATGTCCTTGCCACCGAGGTCCATATCGAAGCCCGCGTCACGAAGGACTCGGATCTTCTCCTCCTCGCGAACCTTGGTCTCGATGAATTCCTCAATGTCGGGATGATCCACGTCGAGCACGACCATCTTCGCCGCACGCCGAGTGGCCCCACCGCTCTTGATGGTTCCGGCAGAGGCATCAGCACCGCGCATGAAGGACACGGGTCCTGATGCCGTGCCCCCGGAACTCTTCAGCAACTCCTTACTGGAGCGGATGCGCGAGAGGTTAAGCCCCGCGCCGGAGCCACCCTTGAAGATCAGGCCCTCTTCCTTGTACCAGTTGAGGATCGAATCCATGGTGTCGTCGACCGCCAGGATGAAGCAGGCGCTCACCTGCTGTGGTGCGTTGGTACCGACGTTGAACCAGACCGGAGAGTTGAAGCTGAAAACCTGGTGTAACAACATGTAGGTGAGTTCGTGCTCGAAGACCTCGGCGTCGGCATCAGTTGCGAAGTACCCATGCTGACGTCCGGCGCGTCCGTAGGTAAGCACAACTCGATCGATGAGCTGACGCAGACTCCACTCGCGCTGCTGGGTGCCCACCGCCCCACGGAAGTATTTTGTGGTGACGATCGTCGATGCGTTCACACTCCAGAAGTCGGGGAACTCGACTCCGCGTTGCTCGAAGACAACCTCACCGGTCTTCCAGTTGGTTTGCACCACGTCACGGCGTTCCCAGGTGACCTCGTCGTAGGGATGAACACCCGCAGTGGTGTAGATCCGTTCCATCCGCGGACCATGACAGCATCGGGTGTTGTGCACGAAACCCGTTGCTGGGCTGGTGATCGTCATGTCGTGGCCTCTCTTCTTCCTTGCTGGGTTTCGGGTGCCCTGGGTTGTTGGCACAGGTGCTGGATTAAGACTGTTGTGCGATTGGGTCGCCCTTTTGGTTTGGGATGGTTCTTTTCGGCTAGGTCTGCAGCGAAGCTGGGAGTTCTGGTTCACGGCCGAGAGGCTCGCCTTCGGCCCGCAACAGTGCGATCTCGGCCTCAAAGTCCTCGATGGTGTCGAAGGAGCGATAGACGGAGGCGAACCGCAGGTAGGCCACCTCATCGAGTTCCCGCAGCGGCCCGAGGATCGCCAGCCCAACCTCCTGGGAGGGAACCTCGGCACGCCCCGTGGAGCGCAGGTGGTCCTCGACCTGCTGGGCCAGCAGGGCGAGCGCATCCTCGCTCACTGGGCGCCCCTGACAGGCGCGGCGGACGCCGTTGATGACCTTCTGTCGACTGAAGGGCTCCACCACGCTCGACCGCTTGGCGATCAGCAGAACCGAGGACTCCGAGGTGGTGAAACGCCGACCGCAGCCGGTGCACTCCCTGCGCCGCCGGATGGACGTGCCCTCATCAACGGTTCGGGAATCGACAACGCGTGAGTCGTCCTGCTTGCAGTACGG
>CAZKFI010000038.1:17192-20559 GCA_964551975.1 uncultured Bifidobacteriaceae bacterium
CCACAGGGGCGGGGGCACCGCCGGAGGACTTTTCCACCGGGATGACCACAACCTGTGGACAAATCACACCGTTGTGACTACTAGATGTAGGGCGAGACACTATCCCGGGGTTGGTTACCGTGCAAGCCGCTTTACGGGCGTGTCGGTCCCCGATTCGACCCTCACGAGCCTGAATCAGCTGATGGCAGGGATGACAAGGCGCTGTCCTGCCATCACGCCTGAGTCAGTAAGCCCATTGGCCTGACGAATCTGCAGAATCGCCGCCCGGGGATCCACATCCGGGGCGGCCGCCTGAGCCAGGTTCCACAGCGAGTCGCCCGGCTGAACGATGATGACCACCTCACCCGGTCCGAGTTGACCCATGCTCCCCGCATTGGCTGCGTCGGCAGGCATCCCACCCAGCAGCGCGTTGATGCCAAGCAGCAGGCCGGTCACCATGAGGAGAACCACGAGCCGCGCCCTAAGGCTCCATCCTGTTCGGCGACGCGCTGGCCTGGCCTGCGCCTGAATCCCCGGGATCACCAGGATCTGATCCGCCCGCCGGGCATAACCCGTCGCCGGCATCTCGATCGCCTCAAACCTCAACGATTCCGCTCTCAATGTCCCGGCCCTCATCGCTCCGCCCTCCTGCCGCATCCACCGCTGGTGTCCACCTGCCAACGCCGAGAGCTCCCGATCAGGAGCCACCGACCTGTTGGCCTCCAAGTACCGATGGAGTCGAACGCCTGTTCGATCGTACACCTGTGCGATGTCTACCACTTTTGGGGCGACACGTCCAGGATTTATCGAACACATGTTTGATTTCGTGTCCTGCTCGCTGTAGCGTCCAGTCATGCGCCGATGGTGGGCCGGGGGTCAGACACTCCGGTGCCTGAGCGACTCCCAACCCCCTGGGATCGACTGGGCCACTGGGGTCAAGGCCTCCCGTGTGACCCTCTGCCCCCATCCGGCGCCAACTAGCGGAGGTATGCAATGGGTACCGTGACCGAACTGCCCGACGGGCCAGCCGATGAGGCGGGCCTCACCAGCCGGCAGCGAGCCATTCTGGAGATGATCCGTAGCACCGTCGAGGAGCGTGGCTATCCCCCCAGCGTTCGCGAGATCGGAGAAGGTGTCGGACTCACGTCGCCAAGTTCCGTGGCCCACCAACTCACGGCACTGGAGCGGCTGGGCTACCTGCGCAGAGACCCCAATCGACCCCGAGCGCTGGTGGTTGCAGACGGCCCGGATTCCGGTCCACTCACACCCGCCGAGCCTCGGACGGATCTCATCGAGGTACCCCTCCTCGGTCGAATCGCTGCGGGCGGGCCGATCCTGGCCGAACAGCAGGTCGAGGACACGTTCGCGCTCCCCCGTGATCTGGTTGGGCAGGGCGAGTTGTTCATGTTGAAGGTGGTCGGCGACTCCATGGTCGACGCAGCCATCTGCGATGGCGATTGGGTGGTTATTCGTAGCCAGTCCACCGCGGACAATGGCGACATCGTCGCGGCACTGCTCGATGATGAAGCCACCGTGAAGACGTTCAAGAGGCAGGATGGTCACGTGTGGCTGATGCCGCATAACCCCGCCTACGCACCGATTCTTGGTGACCACGCCCAGGTGATGGGCAAGGTGGTGACGGTCCTGCGCCGGCTCTAGCCTCATCTCGTGGGCAACGGGCTCCTGCGCGTACGCGCGATCCAGCCACAGGCTGGAGCTCTGGATGTGCCGTCGGCAATGGGCGATGCTTTGGCGGCAATCTCCGAGGCTGCCGATGTCGATCTGCTGGTACTTCCGGAATTGGCAACGACTCGGTACGACATCCGCCGTCACCTGTCGCAGGCCGCACCTCAACCAGGTGATCCGGATGTGTTGGCCCTGCAACAGGCTGCTGCGCGGGTACGCACTGTCGTGGTGTTGGGGTTCGCTGAGCGCGAGGGTGATGCGCGGTTATATAACAGCGCCTTGGTCATTGACACCGATGGATCTATTGCTGGCATCGTCCGCAAGACGCACCTGTTTGCTGGTGAATCCCGCGTCTTCGTACCCGGATCAGTCATTGAGCCGATCAGCACCTCAATCGGCAACCTCGGCGTGGCCATCTGCTACGACATTGAATTTCCGGAAGTAGCGAGATCCTTGGCCTTGGGCGGTGCCGAGCTATTCGTCGTGCTCTCGGCCAACATGCACCCGTATACCGACTACCACCTCACCTACGCCAAGGCACGGGCGATGGAGAACAACATCCCACTCGTCGTGGCAAATTGGGTGGGCGATGGACCGCGCTTCAGCTTTCTGGGACACAGTTGCATCGTCTCGGCCACCGGCGAGATCCTGGCTAGCGCCGGGTCTGGCCCGGGTCATGCCGAAGCCTCAGTGCTCCCTGGCAGGGATGCTGTCGACACCGATCTGAACTACCTCGCGCAGCGACGACCCGACCTCTACCGGCTCCACCGTCCCTGAACTCAACCCTTCCGGTTCCTACTGGTCGCGAAGAACTCGACGAAGAATCTTCCCTGACGCGGACTTGGGAATGGCGTCGATGAAGACCACCTCGCGAACCTGCTTGTAGGTTGCGACCTTGCCCGCGACGAATTCTTGAATCTGCTCTGCCGTCGCCTCACTCCCTGGTCGCAGCACCACGAAGGCCACTGGGATCTCACCGGACTCATCATCGGCTCGACCAATCACCGCAGCGTCGGCAATCGCCGGATGCGTGAGCAAGAGTGCTTCGAGTTCGGCTGGTGGGACCTGGAAGCCCTTGACTTTGATGAGTTCCTTGAGCCGGTCGACGATGTGGAGGTGGCCGTCGGAATCCATGTGCCCGATGTCGCCGGTATGTAACCAGCCCTGGGCGTCGATCGTGGCTGCGGTCGCCTCTGGGCTATTGAGGTAACCCAGCATGACCTGCGGTCCCTTCACCAGCACCTCACCGTCCTCGTCGACTCCAAGATCCGCACCCGTCGCGGGGTCCACGATGCGAGTGGAGGTGTTCGGGGCCGTCACCCCAACCGATCCCGGTTTGAATTGGCCGGGCGGGGTGAGGTGTGAAACTGGGGAGAGTTCCGTCATGCCGAACCCCTGCACCACCTCGCAGCCCAACCGCCCCCCGGCCTCCAGGGAGAGTTCGGCCGACAGCGGCGCCGCCCCGGAGAACACCTGTTCCAACTTCGACATGTCGTAGTTGTCCACGGATGGGTGCTTGGCCAGCGCAACAACGATTGGCGGTGCCACGAAGGATCGAGTCACGCCGTAGTCCTGGTGCAGTCGCAGGAACTCCTCGAGGTCAAACCGCGGCATGGTGACCACCGTTGCGCCAGCACGCAGCCCGGTGTTCATCAGTACCTGCATCCCGTAGATGTGAAAGAACGGAAGGACTGCAATGAAG
>CAZKFI010000039.1:0-19814 GCA_964551975.1 uncultured Bifidobacteriaceae bacterium
ACTCACTGACCTGAGCCACTTGGATACCAGTCGAACACCACGGCATCCTCTTCGGGGCCGATGATCACCGCGCACCCGGGGGTAGCTCCCATGCGGAGTAATTCCGTTTCTACGCCAAGTCGCGCCAGGCGACTGGCGAGGTAGCCGACCGCCTCGTCGTTGCTGAAGTCAGTCTGACGAACCCAACGCTCAGGGCGCTCGCCGAGCACCCGATAGCCCTCTGGGACCGGCTCGATCGTGAAAGCCGCCGCATCAACGGCCGGTGGGGTGATGACCACTCGCACCGGTTCGACGTTGACCTGTTGGCGATGTTCACGCACCAGCTCAGCCATGGCATAGGCAAGGGTGGGTAGCCCCTCGCGGGAGACGGCCGAAACGGGGATGGCGCGCAGGCCACGTTCTTGCAGCAGTGGCTGCACCATGTCGGCAAGGACGCGACCGTCTGGCATATCGATCTTGTTCAACGCAACCAGGCGCGGTCGATCCGCAAGCCCGCCGTAGGCCGCGAGCTCTGCCTCAATCACATCGAGGTCGGCCAGCGGATCGCGGTCCGATTCCATTGCCGCGCAGTCCAGAACGTGGACCAAGACACTGCAGCGCTCGACGTGGCGCAGAAACTCAAGTCCCAGGCCACGTCCACTGCTGGCGCCGGGGATGAGGCCAGGGACATCCGCGACGGTGAACACCGTGTCACCGGCCGTCACCACTCCGAGATTCGGTACCAACGTAGTGAACGGATAGTCAGCGATTTTTGGACGCGCCGCACTCATCGCGGCAATCAGGCTGGACTTTCCCGCGCTAGGGAACCCGACCAAGGCAACATCAGCCACGGTTTTCAGTTCCAGGGTGACCGAGCGTTCCTGCCCAGGTTCACCAAGCAGAGCAAACTGCGGGGCCTTGCGGCGCGGGGACGCCAGTGCTGCGTTGCCAAGGCCGCCACGTCCACCGCGGGCAACCACGAACGCCGAACCGGGCGCGACCAGATCGACCAGCAGGTTGCCCTTGTCGTCGAAAACCTGCGTTCCGGCTGGTACCGGCAGCAGGATGTCTTCGGCGTTGGCGCCATTGCGATGCCCACCCTGGCCGGGGCGCCCACTTGCTGCGGCGCGATGGGGACCGTGTTGGTAGTCCAAGAGGGTGGTCACGTTGGCGTCGACGACGAGGACCACGTCACCACCCCGACCACCATTACCGCCGTCGGGGCCGCCGAGGGGCTTGAACTTCTCGCGAAGGATAGATGCGCACCCGTTGCCGCCATTGCCACCGCGGGCGTGCACAACCACGCGGTCAATGAAGGTCGTCATGCGACCTGCCGGGCGATGTGAGTGTCAGGAACCGGAGGGCACCACGTTCACGACGCGCCGTCCACGCGCCGTGCCGAAGGACACCGTGCCTGCGGCCAGCGCGAACAGCGTGTCGTCGCCGCCGCGCCCAACGTTGTTCCCCGGATGGAAGTGCGTACCACGCTGCCGGATCAGAATCTCGCCAGCATTCACGGCTTGGCCGCCGAAGCGCTTCACACCCAGGCGCTGGGCGTTGCTGTCGCGGCCGTTGCGGGTGCTGGATGCACCTTTCTTATGTGCCATGGTCAGGATCCCGTCGAAATGCCGGTCACGGTGACGGCGGTGAGCTCAGAGCGATGGCCCATCCGACGTCGGTAGCCGGTCTTGTTCTTGTACTTGAGGATGTTGATCTTGGGTCCGCGGCGGTGGTCCACGATGGTCGCCGTCACCGCCGCCTTGGCAAGGGCACCGGCCTCAGAGGTCACCTTGTTGCCGTCCACCAGGAGGACAACCGGCAGGGAGACGGTGCTGCCAGGGGTACCGGGCACACGATCCATGACGATGGTGTCGCCGATGCTCACCTTCTCCTGGCGCCCACCAGCGCGCACGATCGCGTACATGACTCTCCGTCCATCCTTACTCGGTGAATCCCAACTTACTCGGTGAATCCCAAGGCCGTGGGCTGCAGGCAACCCCGGCAAAGCCCTGTCTGGGTCGGCTTAGCCTACGGGATCTGGGCCGGCGAGCCAAATGGCCGCCCAGCTGCTCCCGTGCGCCGCCTCCTACGATGGGCCCATGTCACAGATGCGTATCGAACCCGCTGCTCGCTCATGGACCGTGACCAAGGTCGTCGCGGTCATCGTGGCCATCCTGACGGCCGGCTACATGCTCCCCTGGGCTATCGCGGCCGTACGGGATGTCCCGCACTGGCTGGTCTTCTGGATCAACCTGCTGCTCGGGTGGACGATCATCGGCTGGATCGTGGCACTGGTGATGTCCCTGCGTGCGCAGCGCCAGGTCGTTATCACCTAGTCCTGCCGACCTAGGCCGTCTCAAACGAGGCCGTCACTCACCCCTCGCCCGATCCGGCGAGGGGATCAGGTTCGCCGACTAGCGGGCCCGCCACCAACCGCGGCCGCCACGCGAGCCAGAGGCATCGTCCGCGTCACCGTCGGAGCCATCCCCGTGTTCTAGGTCATCCTCGTGACCCACGGCGTCGGAGGCATCCACGACCTCACCGGTGAAGTCATCCGGCCGATCAGCGACAACCTCGAGCAGGTCCACTTCCGGGTCAATCGCCAACTCGTCATCCACGCTTGCGGTCTCGAACATACGTGCGGCTACGTCGGCCGGATCCACTGCATTGGGTGGGCGCCGATGACGTGGTGAGGCGTCATGGTCATGGTCATGGTCGCCAGTCAGCGATACCCGAAGACCGCGGCCAGCGCAGGCCTCACACGGGGTGGAGAAGGATTCAATGAGCCCTGAACCGATGCGCTTGCGGGTCATTTGCACCAACCCGAGCGAGGTCACCTCGGCGACCTGGTGCTTGGTGCGATCGCGACCCAAGCACTCGACCAATCGACGGAGCACCAGGTCACGATTGCTCTCCAGCACCATGTCGATGAAGTCGATGACGATGATGCCGCCGATGTCGCGTAGGCGTAGCTGACGGACGATCTCTTCGGCTGCTTCCAGGTTGTTCCGCGTGACCGTCTGTTCCAGATTGCCACCCTGGCCGGTGAACTTGCCGGTGTTGACATCGATGACGGTCATGGCCTCAGTGCGGTCGATTACGAGGGAACCACCGGAGGGCAGCCACACCTTGCGGTCCAACGCCTTGGCCAACTGTTCGTCGACCCGATACTCGGTGAACAGATCACGTGGTTCATTCCACTGTTGCAGCCGATCCCCGAGATCCGGAGCGACCGCGGTGACGTAGCCCTGCACCGAATCCCAGGCCTGATCCCCGGACACGATGAGCGAATTGACGTCCTCATTGAAAATATCGCGCACGACCTTGATGGCCAGATCAGGTTCGCTGTAGAGCAGGGTCGGAGGCGTAGCCGTACTCGCCGACGCAGTGATGCTCTCCCACTGCGCCTGCAGTCGGGCGATGTCCTGCTCCAAAGCATTCTCCGGTGCACCCTCGGCCGCCGTACGCACGATGACGCCGGCCTCCTCGGGCATAACCCGCTTGAGAATGCCCTTCAGTCGACTGCGCTCGGTATCGGGCAGCTTGCGACTGATTCCAGTCATCGAGCCATCCGGTACGTACACCAGGAACCGTCCAGGCAGCGAGATCTGGCTCGTCAGTCGGGCACCCTTTTGACCAACGGGATCCTTGGTGACCTGAACCAAGACCGGATCACCGGTCTTCAACGCGAATTCGATGCGCTTGGGCTGCCCGTCCAAACCGGCAGCGTCCCAGTTGACCTCACCGGCGTAGAGCACGGCGTTGCGCTTGCGACCGATGTCCACGAAGGCGGCTTCCATGCTGGGGAGCACGTTTTGAACTCGACCCAGGTACACATTGCCGACCAGGGAGCCTTGGGCTCCTCGGGTGACGTAGTGCTCTACCAGGATGCCGTCTTCGAGCACGGCTATCTGCGTGCGCTCCCCGGATTGGCGCACCGCCATGATGCGGTTAACCGCCTCACGGCGTGCGAGGAACTCGGCTTCGGTCAGGATTGGGGCGCGACGACGACCGGCCTCGCGACCTTCGCGGCGCCGCTGCTTCTTGGCCTCCAGGCGCGTCGACCCACGGAGCGACCCGACATCGTCACCTTTGGCACGCGGCTCGCGGACACGAACGACCGTGTTCGGCGGGTCGTCCGGGAGCGGTTCGGCATCGCCACTGCGACGACGCCTGCGGCGCCGGCGCGTTGTCCCGGAACCCTCGTCGTCGTCCCCGAGGTCACCATCTGCCTCGCCGTCCTGGTCATCACCATCACCGAGTTCGCCGTCCTGCTCCCCCTGGCCTGCATCAGCACCATCGGCGTCACTGCGACGGCGCCGCCCACGACCGCCCCGGCGGCGACGCCGGCGAGCGCCGGCGCCCTCCTCGTCATCGGAATCGTCGTTTGCGTCACCTTCCGCAGAGCCGTCCTCGTCGCCTTGGACAGCGGCTGCGGTGGACTTCGCCACCCGCTTGCGGGGGGCGGGTGCGGGTTCGGCCGCCTGAAAGATTGGCGCGATGAATGCGGGGCTAGCAGTGGCCGCCGGCTCCTGATCGGCCTCGACAGCGCTGGCAGCGGTCGACTTCCGACTGGTGCGCTTGGCTGCCTTGACCGGTTGATCGCCACCGTCCGGAGCGTCAGTAGCCACGGTTTCAGCCGGTGGTCCGGCAGGTCGCGCGGCGGCTCGGCGCCGGCGGGTGGGTCGGGATTCCTCAGTTGCCGAGGGGTCAGTCTGATCGTCGACCATGGGGTCGCACTCCTTCACGCGCCCGCGCACGATGGCGGGCAAGTCGGCTGGACGTCACCAGTGGTGCGCCCAGCAAGCCTGGGTTGGTGGCCGGTGCGCAGCGATTGGTTCGTCGCGCGGCACTCGGGCCACCGGAAACTCTTCGGAGTCCGGGACTCCAGTGGTTAGGCCGATGCCGACCTGGCGGCGGCTCGGTCCTCGGCGAACGGATCGCCTATCTCCGTGCCCTCCGGTCCTAGTGGCCCCTGTGCCAGCCGGGTGATCCGAGGGGGAACCGGCGGCACGAGGTCGGCCACCTGCCGCAGGGCGGCAAGGACGTCATCGGGTCGCACAGCCGGAACTGCATGCCGAACGACCGCTGCCAGTATGGCACAGTCGGTGTCCGATTCATCCGGCACCAGCCGGGCCTCCAACACAGGTCCCCGAGCATCGAAGGTGCGCAGCCCCGACTTGGTCATGCGCTGCACCTGGACCTCGTCGGAGGCCAGCAGTCGGTCCACTGCCTGGGCAACCAGTACCGGCTCCAGGCCCGCGAGACGGACCTCCCAACGGGAGGCCTGGAGGCGTTCGACAAAGTCTGGGGTGAGGGCGGGTACGACCTCGACGATGTCCAGGCCGCTGGGCAGGCTGGCATCCAGTGCTGCCTGGAGCCAGTGCGGATCTAGCTCGCGGGTGACCGCGATTTCCAGGTACTCGGCCTCACTGGCCACCCCGGTGGGAGCCGCATTGGCATAGGAGATTCGCGGATGCGGGCTGAATCCGGCACTGAAGGCGATGGGGATTTCAGCCCGGCGCAGGGCACGTTCGAAGGCTCGCTGGAAGTCACGATGGCTGGCGAAGCGCAATCGCCCGCGCTTGGCGTAGCGAAGGCGCAGTCGTTGGACGGCGGGTGGCAGATCCCGCTGTGGAGCCTGGCGAGCCACGCTATGGACGACTTGGGGGCGTGGTGGTCGCTGAGCTAGGTACCGCTGGCTGCCGTAGCGCGGGGAGCGGCAGGTCGGTGACGCCGGTTGGGCCTACCTGAATCTCGGTGCCCATCTGGTCACACACACCACAGTCGAAACAGGGGGTCCAGCGGCAGTCTTCGACCGCTACCTCGTCCAGCGCCGCCTGCCAGTCCTCCCAGAGCCACTCAGAATCGAGCCCGGAATCCAGGTGGTCCCAGGGCAGGATTTCGGTTCGCTCGCGCTCGCGGGTGGTGAACCAATCAACGTCAACCCCCTGGAGGGCCTCGGCTGCGGCCTGCATCCACCGATCGAACGAGAAGTGCTCGCTCCAGCCATCGAAACGCGCGCCACGTCGCCAGGCAGCCTCAATAACGCCCGCAACACGACGGTCCCCGCGGGATAGGAGCCCTTCGACAATGCCGGGCTTGCCATCGTGATACCGCAAGCCGATGGCCTTGCCGTACTGCCGGTCAGCACGCAGGGCGTCACGGAGTTTGGCCAAACGGGCATCGGTGGTGACGTGGTCCAGTTGTGCAGCCCATTGAAATGGCGTGTGTGGTTTGGGGACGAACCCGCCGATGGACACCGTGCAGCGAATGTCCTTCCGCCCAGTGACGGCCTGACCGGCCTTGATCACCTCGCGCGCCAAGGTGGCAATCTGCAGGACGTCATCATCAGTCTCGGTGGGCAGGCCACACATGAAGTACAGCTTCACCTGCCGCCAGCCGGCCTGGTAGGCCGTCGTCACCGTTCGAACCAGGTCTTCCTCGGTCACCAACTTGTTGATGACTCGACGCATCCGCTCGCTGCCGCCTTCCGGTGCGAAGGTGAGTCCGCTGCGTCGCCCGTTGCGCGATAGCTCGTTTGCCAGATCGACATTGAACGCATCGACGCGCGTACTGGGTAGCGAGAGTGAGGTCTGACTCTCGGCGTACCGGTCCGCGAGATTGCGAGCGATGTCGCCGATCTCCGAGTGGTCGGCGCTGGAAAGCGACAGCAGGCCAACCTCTTCGAACCCGGTGGCCGCGAGACCTTCATCGACCATTGCCGCGATTCCGGTGATGCTGCGCTCCCGGACCGGGCGGGTAATCATGCCCGCCTGGCAGAACCGACAGCCTCGGGTGCAGCCGCGGAAGATCTCCACGCTGCGACGCTCGTGCACCGTTTCAGCCAGTGGCACCAAGGGTCGCTTCGGATAGGGCCAGGAGTCCAGATCCATCAGGGTGTGCTTGCGGATTCGCCAGGGAACATCGGTCCGATTCGGCGCAACTCGCTGGATGCGTCCGTCCGGTAGGTATTCCACGTCATAGAAAGCCGGGATGTAGACCACCTCGGTCTGCGCCAGCGAGAGCAGAAACCCTTCGCGACCACCCGGACGCCCGGCCTGCTGCCACTGTCGATGCAGGTCCGTGACCAGCAGCACCGCCTCTTCACCGTCACCGAGGATCGCGGCATCAATGAACGTCGCAATCGGTTCGGGATTGAATGCCGCGTGTCCGCCGGCGATCACGACCGGGTGATCATCGCTTCGGTGCGCCGCGTGGAGCGGAATACCCGCCAGATCAAGGGCCGTCAGGAGATTGGTGTAACCCAGTTCAGTGGAGAACGAGACCCCGAGGAGGTCGAAATCAGAAAGGGAGCGGTGGGCATCGACGGTGAAGTGCGGCAGCTGATGGCTGCGCAGCAGCGCTTCCAGATCCGGCCAGACTGCGTAGGCACGCTCAGCAAGAACTCTGGGCTGCTCGTTGAGGATCTCGTAGAGGATCTGCAAGCCTTGATTGGGCGCACCGACTTCATAGGCATCTGGGTACATCAAGGCCCATCGCACGTCCGCGCTCTCCCACGGAGACGAGACGGCATTCCATTCACCGCCCACATACTGGATCGGCTTGGTGACCTGAGCCAGGAGCGGCTCCAGGGAGTCAAAGAGCGAGGCTCCGCGCCGCTGATCCGCCATGGTCGATGTCATTCAGCGAGCGTACCTGCCGGCATCAGGGCTGGCTGCGCATCGAATGCAAGCGCACATTCTCCAACAGTCCAACCGCCACCCAGGTCGCCATCATCGAGGTGCCACCAGCAGAGACAAATGGCAGTGGAATGCCGGTGATCGGCATGATGCCCAAACTCATGCCGATGTTCTCGAACATCTGGAAGCCCAACCAGGCAACCACACCCGTTGCAAGCAGGCGACCGTAGAGATCATCAGCTCGTAGCGCAATATGCAGGGCACGCCAAAGGATCACGCCAAGCAGCAGGATCAGCAGGGCGCCGCCAATGAACCCAAGTTCTTCACCGGCAACAGTGAAGATGAAGTCGCTCTCATTCACCGGAACGAATTTGCCCTGCGTTTGCGGACCCTCGAACAACCCGTACCCCGTGAGCCCTCCACCACCGATCGCGATGCGCGCCTGATTGGCGTTGAACGATGCACTACCGGCATCAGCGGTTGGATCCAGGAAGGAGGTGAGTCGAGCAACCTGGTAGTCCTGCAACAGTCCCACCTGCACGGCCACGAGGACAGCCAGGACTCCACCACCGATGAGTCCGAGGACCAGGCGCGTCGACGCACCCGAAACCGCCACGATGGCCATCGCAATCGAAGCCATGATGAGGATCGTTCCGGTGTCGTTCTGCACCAGGACTATGGCAATCGGCAGCGCAGCAAGACCTAGGGCGACGAGCACATCTCGAACACCGGGCTCAGTCTCGGCATCACGTTTCTCAGAGAGCACTGCCGACATCATCAGAATCAATGTGATTTTGACGAACTCCGACGGCTGGAGGGTGAAGCCGATCGGGAGATCAATCCACGAGCGCGCACCTGCAATCGACGTACCGATGCCAGGAACGAACGGCATAACCAGAAGCACCAGGGATGCGCCGTACAGCACCGGCGTGTAGGCCCGCAGCCAGCGGTAGTTCAACCTCGACACGATGAATCCCAGCACCAAGGCCACTGCAACGTTCACCAAATGCCGCTTCAGGTACGACTGCGGGTCGCTCTCCAGGGCCATATCGGAGCGACTTGCTGACCACACCAGGATTGCCCCGAACGCCGTGGCACCTAGGGTCGCCGCGAGCAGGACCCAGTCGAGTTCCCGCCAGTAGGTCGCACCGCGTTGCCTTGGCGAGGCGGGCAGCGCGGTGCGCAGGGTCGCCTCAGCGGGCTGGTAGCGGCTCATGGGGTTTCCTCGTCAGCATTCGACCCGGCCGGTGTAGCCGCTTGGGACTCATCCTCCACGCCTTGCACACCTGACCACTTCCCCGCGGGCGCAACCGGGGTGCCGTCTGGACGCACTTCGGGGAGCCGACGCATGGGCTGCCCGCCCATCAACACGCTGGCCTGCGGATCGACCGTTCCGCCACGTACACCGAAGAGGGCGTCGAAGATCGTTCGCACACTCGGCCCGGCCGTTCGCCCACCGGTCCCACCCTGGGTGACCATCATGACGACTGCGTATCTCGGGCGGTCCGCCGGTGCGTAGGCGGCGAACCACGAGGTCGACACCTTCCCGCCGGACACCTGGGCCGAGCCAGTCTTGGATGCCACTGGGATCTGGTCCAGTGGGAATCCCTCAAAGGCGTACTTACCCGAGCCATCGCGGGTGACCGCCTGTAGTGAGTCCTGCAGGAACCTGATCGTGGAGTCCGGCACGTCGACCGTGGAGAGCACCTCCGGCTCACGTCGCTCGATGATCTGCCCGTCAGCGGCAACGACCGCCTTCACCACCTGTGGTTTGTACACCGTGCCACCGTTGGCAATGGCTGCGTAGACCATCGCCATCTGCAGTGGTGTCACTGCCGTGTCACCCTGACCGATAGAGGCATTCAGTGCGTCACCCTCGCGCCATCGAAAACCGTCCGCGCAGTTCTCCTTATCCAACGCAGTGAAGAAGTCTGCCAACTCTGGGTCGGTCTTTCGCGTTTCCGGATACCCGCCTAGGGCATTCGCGCACCACGAATCGCGCTTGTCTTCCCAGTTCTTCAATTTGAACGCGCGACTGGCAATGCGCCCACCCGCCTCGTTGGGCAGGTCCACCCCGGTCTTAGCCCCAAGGCCAAACATTGCGGCGGTCTCGGCGATCGGATCTGGGGAGTCCTTGGTCGCATCATTGCCACCGGCATCGGTCCACATTTTGTCGGCAATGCCGTAGAACACGGTGTTACAGGAGACCTCCAGGGCGCGGCGCAGCGAGATGAGTCCGTAGCCGGCAGATTCGAAGTTTCGGAACACCTGATTGCCCAGCTTCACCTGCGTCGGGCAGCGATACTGCCCGTACAGGTTGAACCCCTCGCGACCCGCGGCGGCAGTGCTGATCACCTTGTAGGTGGATCCCGGCGCGAACAAGCCCTGCACCGCATAGGACGACAGGGCCTTGTCATCCATGAGTTGCTTGAACTGCTTAGACGACACACCGCCGACCCAGATCTCCGGGTCGTACGAGGGGTAGCTCGCCATGGCAAGGATGCGTCCAGTGCGCACGTCTAGGACTACGGCGGCACCGGTGTCACCTGGATACCCCTGCGCCTGCGCACGTTGCACCGCGTCCAAGAGTGCCTCTTCAACGGAGCGCTGCAAGCGGGCATCAATGCTGGTGATGAGGTAGTTGCCAGGCACAGCTGGCCGCTGATCCAAGGTCGCGGTGACTCGTCCGACCGTGTCCACCTCCAAGGTGGTGACCGAAGGCTTACCGCGCAGGATGTCGTCGTAGGTCGACTCCAGTCCAGAGCGACCAACGACGTCAGTACGGCGCAGTCGATCAAAGGCCTCCGAATCACCCTGGGCCTGTAGTTGCTCTTCGGTGACCGGGCCGAGGTAGCCAAGGAGGTGGGCTGCATTCATCGCGTAGGGCGCTGGGTAGGTGCGGATTGCCTCCAGGCGTGCTGCGACACCGGGGAACTCAGTTCGGTTCTCCATGATGAACAGAGCCTTTTCTTCGGTGATGTCACGCAGTACCGGAATTGGCTGATACGGCGAGCCGTTCCAACAGATCGGCGGAGGCTTGGCACCTTCGGTGCCGCAGGTCTTCAACCGATCACTGATCTGTTCGGCTGGGACGGCAAGTTCCGCGGCAAGTCGCTCGATGACGTCTGCACCTCGGTCAGGTTCACGCTGCAGGATCGCGCGATCGACCGTCACCACTAGGGCTGTGCGGTTGGAGACGACGGGTCGGCCCGCCTGATCCAGGATCAAGCCCCGAACGGCCGGACTTGCCACCTCCCGCAGCGTGTTGCTGGCTGCCGCGGCCCGATACATGTCACCGGAGAGCATCTGGAGGTAGTACAACCTGGCCAGCAGGGTCCCCAAGAGGGAGAAGATCAGCACTCCGAGGATCACCACTCGAAGGTTGGATCGCTGACTCACCCGGCACTCGCCCCTTTCATCGCTTGTGCTCCTACGGTACGACGGCCCGGGTGCTTGCCGCGTTCCGCGGCGTATGTCGACTAGCGGACGGCCTCGGGAGTGAGTCGGCGGGCCGCCCAGGCGATCGCCCCGATCAGGGGCAACCCCATAAGGAGCGAGTACAACACACCAGCCACAGTGACCCCACCAATTTCCGCCCAGGGCACGCGCGGGCTCCCGAGAATGGACTCAAGCGCCGCCGACACCAAGGTGACCCCGGCGGAACTTGCTGCCACCACGGTGAGCAGCAGCGGCAATGTCCGGTCGCGCGGGTCCGTATAGGCACCCGCAACGAACCCGACCACGACGAGCACCAGGGCGCTCACCCCGACGGGGCCATTTCCTGGTGGTGCCAGGTCCACCAGCAGGCCCGCGGCGAAGCCCGCTGCAGCCCCCGGGATGCGGCCGTAGACCATGGCGATAGCGATCACGAGTACCGGCATGAGTTCAGGCGTTGTCCCTGGGAAGGGAATGCGGTTCAGCAGGGTGGTCTGGATGAGCACAGCGAGGAACAGCACGGTGTCGATAAGGAGGACCTGGCGGGTACGCATCGCCGATCAGGGGTTCTGATTCCGGGTCGGCTCACCGCGGGGCTCGCCGTCTTCGCCATCGGTTGTCGATCCCGCCGAACCTACGTTGGGCTGGGCACTGGGGGCCGGAGTTGCCGGTTGCTCGACACCCGGCTGGTCTTCGCCGCCCGTTGGCACCGAATCGTCGACACCCGCAGAACTGCCAGCGCCCACCGAGGCTGACGGCATAGGCGTTGCCAAATCAGGTATCGCCGGAAGCACGGAATCACGCGGGTCGGTTCGAGGTGGCCGCACAACCACCCCCACGATGGTCAGTGCCGAGACGTTGACGAATGGGCGAACCGTGGCAACACGAGCCAACTGTCCGGCGGTACCACTGACATCGACAACCTCACCGATCGGAATGCCCGGCGCATAGGGCCGTCCTTCCTTGGAGCCGAACGACACCAACACATCTCCGACATCCAATGGGGCCAGTGGGTCCAATAGCTGCAGGTCCAATGAGTCCTGACGTCCCGTGCCGGAGAGAATGCCGATCTCCTCGGTACCTGCGACCCGCACGCCGACCGAGGCCGAGGCATCGGTGATCAACACGACTGTGGCGGTACTGCGAGTAGCTTCCAATACGCGACCGACCAGACCGCGATCGTTGATGACGGTCATGCTGGTCTCGATACCGTCCGCACGACCAGCATCAATAGTGATAGTCCAGGCGAAGTCACGACGCGGACCTACCGCGATCACCTCCGCCGGAATGATGCGGTAGCGACCCACCCCGGCAACCTTGAGCACACCATCCAGGGCATCAGCGCGGGCGCGATCCTCAGCAGAGCGCTGCACGAGCGCGGCCAGTCGAGAGTTCTCCTGCTCCAATTCGGCGATGCGCTCACGCTGGTCCGCCCAAGTCCCCCACCACTGCACGGCTCCGACGAAGGGGGATGCAACGACCGCCGCTCCCTGCTGACCAAACCCGATAACGCTGGATAGTGCGGTACGCACCGTCGCGAATGGTCCCCGTCCGCCACGTAGATCAAGGATGACCAGGGTTAGTGACGCGACGATGAGCAGACCAAGGATGATCCGGGCTCGCCTGGAGATCATGACGTCGCACTCCGCGAACGCATCGCGGGCTAGCGCCGAGGCTCAGCGATCAGCACCTGCGACAGGGCTTCGAACTCCTCCACGCACTTGCCCGAGCCGAGCACCACGCAATCAAGTGGACGATCCGCGATCACAATCGGCATGCCGGTCTCATGCCGAAGGCGCTCATCCAACCCGCGCAGCAGCGCGCCGCCGCCGGTCAAGACCAGGCCGCGGTCCATGATGTCGCCTGCAAGTTCCGGGGGTGTGCGATCCAGGGTGGCCTTGACGGCGTCGATGATCGCGTTCACCGGCTCGTCGATGGCGCGGCGGATTTCTTCCGCCGAGACAACGATTGTGCGCGGCAGGCCGGTGACCAGGTCACGACCACGAATCTCGGCATGCGGTTCGTCAGGGGTCGGGAACGCTGAGCCAATCGCGATCTTGATTTCCTCAGCCGTGCGCTCACCGAGCAACAGGGAGTACTCCTTCTTCATGTACGAGATGATCGCGTTGTCGAGTTCATCCCCGCCAACACGCACCGACAGGCTCGTCACGATGCCGCCGAGGGAAATGACGGCGACCTCCGAGGTACCGCCGCCGATATCGCAGATCATGTTGCCGTAGGGCTCGTGGATGGGCAGGTTCGCACCGATAGCCGCGGCCATCGGTTCCTCAATGATGAAGACCTTGCGGGCACCAGCGGCATATCCGGCGTCCTTGACCGCGCGCTGCTCGACACCGGTAATACCGGAGGGGACGCAGATGACCAATCGAGGCTTGGCGAGGTGACGCCTGCGGTGCACCTTCTGGATGAAGTAGCGCAGCATGCGCTCGGTGGTGTCGAAGTCGGCGATCACACCGTCCTTGAGTGGACGAATCGCCACGATGTTCCCGGGGGTACGACCGATCATCCGCTTGGCTTCCGAGCCCACGGCCAGGATGCCGCCGGTGGAGTTATTGATGGCCACCACGGATGGCTCATTGAGGATCACGCCACGGCCGCGTACGTAGACCAGCGTGTTGGCCGTCCCCAGATCCACGGCCATATCTCGTCCCACCAGGGACGAGGAGCCGGTCAGGGCGAGGGCCATGTGACTCCCTCCGGTGAGACAACTGTGACTAGCGAGGTTTATGGGACGAGCGGAACTCTCCCCTTATCCTACGCGGTCTCCTCGACCCGGGCTGCTCGCCCAACCTCCAGCGCCCGCAGCCGATCATCCAGCCGGTTCATGGTGGCCTCGTCAGGCTCTGGATCACCGGGTGCCGGCAGCTGGAAGGCAGCCGTGACCACGGCGCCCAGGTCAGCCCGATAGTCATGACCCAGACTCTGGAAGTCGCCGGGCTTGACGTTGGTCGCGAACAGGGTGTCGACCAGCGTTTGCAGGTAGGTCAGTCCAGGTCGAAACCGCATCTGGGTCGGAACATTGCGGCCCCTGCGCCCGTCTCGAGGTAGCCAGTCCGGCCGAGTCCACAGCAGATCGGGCCGGAAGCGGACAACCGGATCACCGTCATGCTGCAGGAACCAGATGCGGAATTCACTGCGGTTTTCCGGCAGATCCGCTGGGGAATCAAGGACAACACCCTGGGTACCGCAGTTCCTGCGGAACTCATCGGCCTGCACTCCTCCCGGAGTCCCCACCCACAGGGCCCGATCGATACCCCAGCGATCCAAGTCGGCGATGCCGTTGGCCAAGGCCACCTGCTGCACCTTGGCGCCCAGGCTCTCGCCGTAGGCGATGACCCGGGTGGTCGACCCCAGGCGGTCGCGTTCGGCTGCAATGGCGGCAAACAGTTGCTCCTGCGTCTGCGCAGCAACCGGTACCGAACGCAGCGATAGGAAACTCGGGAGCAACCCATACCCCACCGCAACGGACGCACAATCCCCAGCGGTCAGCAGTTCGAGCACATCGGCCGGGGTGCTGTTGGCGTAGCCGGTGCCGGCTGGCGCTTGAACGAGCAGGGTCGAACGTTCGAATGCCCCGAGTCGGCGCAGCTCCGCGACGGCCAGGCCGACTCGCTGCTGAACCGTGGGTGCGGCGAGTTCGCTCACGAATACTCGAATCGGCTCACGCTGTTGCACATCGGCGCCGAGTACCGCGGGGCCAAGTACCGCAGTCACATCAGCCGGTTGGGTTGCCCAGTGCACAAATCTGGCGCCTTCGCGACCCAGTTCCTCTACCTGCTGCAGAGAGTTCGGTCCCGCACTGACCAGCGATGCTGACGGCTGACTAGCCAGGGCAAGATCCAGCGCGGCACTGGATTCGATCAGGCGGGCGAGCAGGCGCTGGCGAGCCACCCATCCCCCGGCAGACACCGCAGCAAGCACACCTGCGGCAGCGATCGCACCGGCAACCAGGCGCCCACTCACATCGGCGCGCGGCTGCTGGTCCACCGACTCATCAGAGCCTGCAACCAAGTCCGAGGCCACTGCCGTTGCTCCGGCGCTCAACAGTCCGACCGTGGCCCCGACGGCAATTGGGAATATCCGCCGGACATTCGCCGGCCAGGGCACCAGGGTGGGACCGCTTGCGGCCCGCCAGGTTGCCAGGCCAGCCGCAGCGCCAATGACCAGTGCCGGCAGACCTCGGCTGAGCCTGCTCAGGCGCCCACCAGTCCGGGGAAGAACAGCGCAATCTCGCGAGCTGCCGACTCCGGCGAGTCAGAGCCGTGGGTGACGTTGGTCTGCGTAGAGGTTGCCAGGTCACCGCGAATCGTGCCGGGGGCCGCATTCACCGGATTGGTCGCTCCCATCATGGTGCGCCAGGCGCCGATGACGCCCTCACCCTCGATCACGGCGGCAACCAGCGGTCCACCGGTAATAAAGGCCACCAAGTCTGCGAAGAATGGCTTGTCGCGGTGTTCGCCGTAGTGCTGGCCGGCTACCTCAGCGGTGATCGTGCGCATGTCCATCGCAACAATGCGATAGCCACGTCGTTCGATTCGCGCAAGTACCTCGCCAACCAGGCCACGTTCGACACCGTCGGGCTTGATGAGAACCAACGTCTGCTCAGTCACGGGACGAGAGCCTAATGGTCTGCCTCCACACGCCTGCCCAGGCGCAGAGCGACGAACCACAGCACTGCGAAGATACCGCCCACGATGAACATCATCGGCACGACAAAGCCGCATGCCAGGACCAGTACCTGGGCTGCCCAGCCGATCCAGATCCCCTTCGGGCCTCGACGCAACGCACCGATGGCAATGATCAAGACGAGCATGATGGCTAATGCACCGATGATTGCGGTGCGGGCATCCGGCAGTGAGCCATTGGTCGCGGCAATCGGCACCGCAAGAAGCATCACGATGATTTCCATGGCCAGCACCGCCGTGCCGAGCGTCTTCACCGAAACTCTCCTCCACCTGACATCGCCGCTCGCACCTGACCGATCAGAACGATCGATCCGGTGACCAACACCCCAGCATCACCCCATTGGCCGCTGCCCGCCAGTTCGATCCCCGCGGCCAATGCCGCGTCAGCAGAGTCGAATGCGCCGACCAGGCGCTCTGCCCCGAATATCTCCAGCGCGAGTTCGCGCAGCTCTGCAACGGGGAGCGAGCGCGGGCTTCCCGGCTGGGTGACCACCAGCAACTCGCATGCTGGCTCCAGGGCAAGGAGCATCTCGCGGGCGTCCTTATCGGCGAGCACACCCACTACGCCGATGACCGTGTCGAAGGCGAAGTTCTCTTCCATGGCTGAAGCAAGGGCCTGCATACCCTGCGGGTTATGGGCAGCATCCACCAGCACTGTTGGTTCGCTGGCCAGTACCTCAAGGCGCCCGGGGGACGTCACCGCGGCAAAACCCTGTCGCACGCACACGGGATCCAGTGGTTCCGAGCCCCCACCGAGAAAGGCTTCGACGGCAGCAAGGGCAGTTGCCGCGTTGGTCGCCTGGTGGCGTCCGAGAAGCGGCAGGAAGATCTCGTCGACCTCGGCACCCGCCAGGCCACGCAAAGTGAGTAACTGACCGCCGACCGCCTGGTCACGGCGCAGGACGTCGAATTCCACGCCGAACCGGGCTGGCGTCGCTCCAACGTCCGCACATCGATCTAGGAGCACCGTCGCAGCACCAGGAACCTGATCCCCGAGCACCGCGATGGCGCCAGATTTGATGATGCCGGCCTTCTCCCCTGCGATGAGGTCGATGGTGTCACCCAGGTAGTCGCAGTGGTCAAGACCGATGGGAGTGATGACCGCAACCTGCGCATCAGCAACGTTGGTGGCGTCCCAGCGTCCACCCATGCCGACTTCGATCACCGCGACGTCGATCGGCGCATCAGCAAATGCCGCGTACGCCAACGCGGTGAGCAGTTCGAAGGTCGACATTGCAATGTCACCAGAAGCAGCCGATTGATCGTCCACCATCTGCACGTAGGGCTCGATGTCTTGCCAGGTCGCGACGAATCGTTGCGACGTGATCGGTTCGCCGCTGATGTGAATGCGCTCAGTCGGGTCGACCAGGTGCGGGGAGGTGTACAGACCGGTGCGAATTCCGAAGGCGCGAAGCAGCGCGTCGATCATCCGCGCTGTGGAGGTCTTGCCGTTAGTGCCCGCAACCTGGATCACCGGGTAGGTGCGCTGCGGCTCACCGAGTAGATCCATCAGCGCCTGGATGCGCGTGAGCGAGGGCTCGATGCGGTCTTCCGGGGCACGGGCCAGCAACTGCGTCCAGACGGACGCGAGCCCACCTGCCGCCGGGTCCACTGCAGGAGTCTAGGCGGCTGCGCGCGCCCTAGGATTCCCAAACGTGACCCCCTCCGCGCAGATCCCTGAGAAGCCAACACTGGAAGGCTTGGAGGACCGCTGGTCCAAGGTCTGGGATGAGCAGGGCACCTACCACTTCGACCGCACCCGGCCGCGAGCTGAGGTGTATTCGATCGACACCCCGCCGCCGACTGTGAGCGGCTCCCTGCATGTGGGCCACGTGTTCTCGTACACCCACACCGACTGCATCGCCCGATACAAGCGGATGCAGGGCTCCACGGTGTTCTACCCCATGGGTTGGGACGACAACGGCCTGCCCACCGAACGCCGCGTGCAGAACTACTTCGGTGTTCGTTGTGATCCATCGTTGCCCTACGACCCCGACTTCACCCCACCGGAACAACCCGATCCTGATCGCCAGTTGCCCATCAGCCGGCGAAACTTCGTCGAGCTGTGCGAACGCCTCACCGTCGAGGACGAAGTTGCCTTCGAGCACCTGTGGCGCCGACTGGGTTTGAGCATCGACTGGCGGTACACCTACCAGACCATCGACCGCAATGCGCAGCGCACGAGCCAGTTGGCCTTTCTGCGCAACCTCGCGCGTGGCGAGGCGTATCAGACCGAGGCGCCCACGCTTTGGGACGTGACGTTCCGCACCGCCGTCGCGCAGGCCGAACTGGAGGATCGGGAAAGGCCCGGTGCGTACCACCGGTTCAGTTTCACCCGCACTGACGACGGCAGCCCGATTTATGTGGAGAGCACCAGGCCGGAACTCGTAGCGGCGTGTGTAGCACTGGTGGCCAACCCGCAGGATGAGCGCTACCAGTCACTGTTCGGCACCGAGGTCATGTCACCTGGCTTCGGCGTGCGCGTGCCAATCCTCGCCCACCATCTCGCTGATCCGGAGAAGGGTTCCGGTATCGCGATGATCTGCACCTTCGGCGATCTCACCGACGTCACCTGGTGGCGCGAACTGCAGCTACCCACTCGACCCATCATCGGGTGGGATGGTCGCATCCTCAGCGAGACGCCATCGTGGGTCCAGGACCCGCAGGCGCAGGAGTTCTACCAGCGCCTCGCCGGGGCCACGACCCACACGGCGCGTGAACGCATGGTGGAGATCCTGCGCGAGGTCGGTGCCCTCGATGGCGAGCCCCGACCGATTACCCACCCGGTGAAGTTCTTCGAGAAGGGCGACCGGCCGCTCGAGATCGTCACCACTCGCCAGTGGTACATCACCAACGGTGGCCGCGAGCCGGGGCTGCGCGAAGCGCTGCTGGCCCGTGGTCGCGAACTCGACTGGCATCCGGCGCACATGCAGGTGCGCTACAAGCATTGGGTCGAGGGACTCAATGGTGACTGGCTGATCTCGCGGCAGCGCTTCTTCGGGGTGCCGATTCCGATTTGGTACCCGCTCGACACAGATGCGCAACCCATCTACGAGCAACCAATACTGCCCGCCGAGGCCGATCTCCCGATCGATCCAAGTTCCGATCTGCCACCCGGCTACACGGCTGAGCAACGCGGCGTGGCCGGTGGCTTCATCGGTGACCCCGATGTGATGGATACCTGGGCGACCAGTTCCTTGAGCCCCCAGATCGCGGGCGGCTGGGAACGCGATCCCGATCTTTGGTCCCGGGTATTTCCGATGGACCTACGCCCCCAGGCGCACGAGATCATCCGCACCTGGCTGTTCTCCACTGTGGTGCGCGCGCACCTCGAGGAGCACTGCCTGCCGTGGAGTCAAGCGGCAATTTCCGGCTGGATTCTGGATCCTGATCGCAAAAAGATGAGCAAGTCCAAGGGCAACGTCGTCACTCCGATGGGCCTGATCGACGAATACAGCGCCGATGCCGTGCGCTATTGGGCGGCGTCGGGTCGTCCTGGCACTGACACCGCGTTCGACGTAGGTCAGATGAAGATCGGCCGGCGCCTGGCAATCAAGGTGCTCAACGCGAGCAAGTTCACGATGGGAATCGCGTTTTCGAGCGGTCCGATCACTGAACCCCTCGATGCCGCCGCAGTGGCCACGCTTGCCCAGACCGTACGACAGGCAACAGCCGCATTCGAGGATTACAACTACGCCAGAGCACTTGAGGTCACCGAGAGCTTCTTCTGGAACTTCACTGACGACTACGTGGAGTTGGTCAAGGAGCGTGCCTACAGTTCCGGACCTGCCGCCGCTTCGGCTCAGGCCACCTTGCACCTGATCTTGGAGACGGTGCTGCACCTGTTCGCGCCCTTCTTGCCATTCACTACGGAGGAAGTGTGGTCCTGGTCCCATAGCGAATCCATCCACCAACAGCAATGGCCGACTGCCGATGCGATCGCCTCTCGAGCACCGGCAACCGATCCGGTGATGGTGCGTGACGTGGGCGTCGCATTGAGTTTGGTGCGCAAGGCAAAGTCGGACGCCAAGGCCTCGATGCGCGCTGTCGT
>CAZKFI010000040.1:0-4882 GCA_964551975.1 uncultured Bifidobacteriaceae bacterium
CGGGCACTGTAGCTGTGACGACTCCGGGAGGCACGGCCACTTCGGCGGCAAATGCGTGGACGTATGTTGCTCCACCGACGATTAGCGGCATTAGCCCGACTAGCGGTGGTATCGCCGGTGGCACCATCGCAACCATCACCGGTACGAATTTCTCTAGCACGACGAGCGTGACAGTTGGCGGCGCAGCAGCGTCGTTTACAGTGCTGAGCGACACTTCGATTCGCATCACTACGCCATCTCGCCCGGCAGGCGCGGCGACCGTTGTCGTCACGACAGTGGGTGGAACGGCTTCCTCGACGTTTACGTATCTGGCGCCACCAGCGCTGTCGACCATCACACCGGCGTCAGGGCCGACCTCGGGTGGTACGTCGGTGACGATCAGCGGCTCGGGCATGGCTGGCGCTACCGGTGTCACCTTTGGTGGCGTGCCGGGCACAGTGGCGGCAACCAGTGACACCTCCGTCACTGTGACTGCACCCGCTGGCTCAGCCGGCACCGTGACGGTTGCACTGACTACATCAGGCGGAACAAGTTCTCTCAATAACGCCTATACCTATCGAGCGGCACCCACGCTCACCGCGGTGAGCCCAGCAACCGGTGCTGAATCTGGTGGGCAGCAGGTCACCATCACTGGTTCTGGCTTCACCGGGGCAACGGCCGTCAATTTCGGAGCTACAGCGGCACTCTCGTACACCGTTGACTCGGATACGCAGATCACTGCGGAGGCACCGCCGAAGGGTGCGATGGCATCAACCGTCAACGTCACCGTAACCACTGTTGGTGGCACCGGCACCAGAGCCAGTGCCTTCACCTATGTGGCCGGTCCGACGATCAGCACTGTTTCTCCGGCAAGCGGCCCAATTGCAGGTGGCACTTCAGTAACCATTACGGGTACAGGGTTGACGGGCGCGACCGCCGTAACCTTCGGGGGAGTGCCTGGCACGGTGACCTCTAACACGGCCTCGCAGATTGTGGTGCAGTCCCCGGCCAACGTTGCTGGCGCGGTGACGGTGGGTGTCGAGAATGCCTTTGGCTCAACTGGTAAGCCGGCAGCGTTTACCTACGTCGAGGCACCGAGTATCGCGGCGATAACTCCAGCGACAGGGCCCACTGGTGGGGGTACCTCTGTCACGATTTCCGGTACTGGGTTCACGGGAGCAACAGCCGTTCGGTTTGGTGCCACAAATGCGGCGTCGTTCACGGTGGTGAATGCCACGACGATTACGGCGGTGACCCCAGTTCGTGCTGCGGGTGCGGTTGATGTCGTGGTCGTCACGCCCGGTGGTTCGGGGACGCTGACGAATGGGTTCACGTTCGCAAACGTGCCTACCGTGACGAGCCTGTCGCCGGCATCCGGTGGCCTGGCGGGCGGTACGACGGTGACGATTACCGGTGCAGACTTCACGGGGGCAACCGGTGTGACCTTTGGTGGGGTCGCAGCGGGCAGTTTCACGGTCGTGAATGCCACCACGATCACGGCCGTGACACCTTCGGGTGCTGCAGGTGCGGTCACAGTTGCCGTGACGACCCCGGGTGGGACGGGTACCAGGGCTAGCGGTTACACCTATGCGAACTCGCCAGCGATCACGAGTTTGTCACCAGCGTCTGGCCCCATTGCGGGTGGAACAACCGTGACCATCACTGGTACTGACCTCAGTGGCGCGACTGCAGTGACGTTCGGTGGCACTGCGGCAACGAGTGTCACCGTGGTGAATGCGACAACCGTGACCGCAGTGGCTCCCGCAAAGACATCCGGCGCGGTGACTGTAGCTATCACCACTCCAGGAGGTAGCGGATCACTGGCGGCAGGCTATGAGTACTTCGCGGTGCCTACGGTGACCGCAGTCTCGCCAGCATCTGGTGGGCTCAGTGGTGGCGAGACGATCTCGATCACCGGGACGAACCTGCTGGGTGCAACCCAGGTGCTATTCGATGATTCCACCGCCACCTTTACCGTGAACTCGGCCACCAGCATCACCGCCACTGCGCCAGCAGAAAGCGCCGGCCTGGTGACCGTCTCGGTGGTCACCCCCGGTGGAACGGCTTCGAAGGCGGGTGCGTACACCTACGCTGCCCAGCCCACGGTCACCAGCGTCGTCGTCACGGGCAGCTCTCCGGCCAGCAGTTCGGGAACGCTGGCCGGTGGTACCGCAGTAACCATTACCGGCACGAATTTGACTGGCGCGAGCGCGGTGACGTTCGGTGGCACAGCAGCAACCAGTGTGGTTGCGGTCAATGCCACGACAGTGACTGCGGTGACGCCAGCGAAGGCAGCCGGTGCGGTCACTGTTGCGGTAACAACACCGGGTGGTGTCGCATCGCTGCCTGCCGGATTCATTTACGTCGGTGCGCCGACCATTTCGACGGTGTCGCCGAATTCCGGCGGCACGGGTGGTGGTACGACCGTGGTGCTGACGGGGACGAACCTCGCCGGGACGTCATCGGTGACCTTTGGTGGCACCGCAGCGAGCTTCACGGCAAACAGCGACGTGTCGGTGACAGTCACCTCGCCGGTGAAGACAACCGGACTGGTGAACATCGTGCTCACCGCCTCCGGGGGATCGGTGACGAAGATCAACGGCTTTGACTACGTCGGTGCTCCCACGATCACCACCGTTACACCCAGTGGTGGACCCGTGGCAGGGGGGTCTGTCGTCACGATCCGCGGCACAAACTTCGGTGGTGCAACAGCAGTCACGTTCGGTGGTACTGCTGCGACCTACACGGTGGAGTCCACGACGGAAATCACTGCCACCGCGCCAGCCAAGACCTCGGGGACCTATGACGTCGAGGTCACCACGGCCAGCGGCACAGCAACCAAGGCTGCGTCGTTCACCTACTACGGAGTGCCCACGGTTACCGGTGTCACGGCTTCTGGTGGACCAATTGCAGGTGGCACGACCGTGACAATCTCTGGAACGAATCTCAATGGGGCCACAAGCGTCACCTTCGGTGGCACAGCGGCAACGAATGTCACGCTGGTCAACTCCACAACCATCACCTGCACGACGCCCGGTAAACCGGCCGGTGCGGTGACGGTCGCAGTCATCACCCCGGGCGGCACAGGATCCCTCGCGGATGCGTTCACCTACCGCGCGGCACCCACGGTGACCAAGGTCTCCCCAACCGGCGGTGGCTTGGCCGGAGGGGCGAGCGTGACCTTGACTGGTACGGGCTTCACTGGAGCAACTGCCGTGTCCTTCGGGTCGGCAGCAGCAACGAGTTTCACGATCGATTCCGATACCCAGATCACTGCAACCGCGCCTCCCGGAACTGCAGGTGCGGTCACCGTCTCGGTAACCGCAACTGGCGGTACCGGCTCGCGCACTGGCGGATACCTCTACGCGGCCGAGCCGACGATCACCACGGTGTCACCGAGCGCCGGCACGACTGCCGGCGGCAACCTCGTCACCATCATTGGCACCAACCTGCTGGGGACCACCTCGGTTGCTCTTGGTTCTGGTGTGGTGACGTCAATGCGGGCAGTGACCAGCACCCAGGTCACCTTCCTGGCACCGGCGGGTGCCGCGGGTGCCGTCAACGTCTCCATCACCACACCGGCCGGAACGGGCACTAGGACTTCCGCTTACACGTACGTCACTCCGACAGCGGCGACAACGACCACGACACCGACCACCACCACTGGCACCACGACGCCGCCGCCTGCGGTGACTCCGGGTACCACTCCAGCGTTGCCGGCTGCCCCAAGTGCTGGCAGTTCCGTACTGCTGGTGGCCGGACAATCAACACCGGTGACGGTGACACGTAACTCCTCGACCAAGGCAGCCGATGTCTCCGGTCCAGGTTTCACCATGCGTCTGTATGGCACGTCACCGGAAGGCAGCTCCCTCGGGTTCACCTCATCCGGGGCACTGGTCATCGAGCAGGACCGCCAAGTCCGCATCGAGGGCAGCGGTTTCCAACCCAACTCGGCCGTCAGCGTCTACATGTTCTCAACACCGGTGTCGTTGGGCACCGTCAACACGGACAGCTTCGGGAACTTCTCCGGCGCTGTCCCCGTGCCGCCCACCGTGGCACCGGGTGCACACACAGTGCAGGTGAACGGCTACTCCACCTCCGGGCAGGTGCGCTCCCTGTCCATGGCAGCGGAGCTGCGCAGCGACTCACGCAATGCCAGCGCCTCGGTCACATTCAAGGGAAGCACCAGCAAACTCACCAACAAGGCCAAGCAGAGACTCAACAGTCTCGTGGCCAGAACTAAAGCCACCGCCGTCACCACGCTGGTCGTCGGGTCAGTCGGACCGGGCAAGCGCAACGCCACCCCACTGGCCCGCGCACGCCTCGCCGCGGTGATCTCCTACCTGCAATCCCGCGGCCTGGCCGGTGACTTCGTCACCAAGCCCTACGGCGGCAAGGTCCTCAAGAAGGGCGTGAGTGCCAAGCGCACCACCGTGACGGTGACCTTCTGATGAGCGCACACAAGCCGACCCGTCGAAACGACCAACCAAGGAGCATGCCGATGATGGCTCACCGCCGGATCGCGTCGAAAGCCCGCAGGGCTCTCGGAGGGCTCACCGCGATAGCACTCCTCGCCGGTGGCATGGTCGCGAACAGCGCGCCGGCCAATGCAGCTGTGGTCATCACCCCCACCAGTACCACGATCTCGGTGCTGGGTGGCGCGACATATCAATCGCTCAATATCGGAGCCAGTGCAGTATCCGGCTTCGGCGGATCCGACATCGTGCTCACAACCATCACGGCGTCAGCTGGCAAAATCAAGATCAGCACGGTGGCGGGCCTCAGTGCTGTGACCGGCTACCCCTCAGGTGACTGGACCGCGGGTGCCTCCCAGATTGCGTTCACTGGGTCCCAGACCAATGTCAATGCTGCACTGGCAACTCTGACCTATCAGAATGCGGCC
>CAZKFI010000040.1:4892-19615 GCA_964551975.1 uncultured Bifidobacteriaceae bacterium
CCGGCGCAAAACCGCACACCCGCATCAAGGCGCTCAACAACAACTACGTCGGCATGAACCCCGACCTTTCCGTCAACAAAGGCGGCAAGTACACCCAACCCGACGGCAGCCAAGCGGCTACCCCGGTCACCATCTCCACAGTCCTTGGTGCTGGAACCGAAGGAGGTATCAACTACTCCTCCATTTCATACCTACCTGAAACCGGACGCTTCTACTACGGGAGTCCGGTGAGCGCATCTAGTTGGGGTGCGGCGTTCTGTCTTTCTCGATGGAATTTCTACGCGAGCGGATCGAGCACACCGATAACTTCCGGCCTTGGCAGTGGCTACGACTACAACAATGGTGCGTGCACGCCCAGGTCCGGTTACACACGGCAGGACCGTACGTTCAATGGCCTCATCGGCTACCTGGCAACTTCCACTTCAGCGACCGAAAACCAGTTCATCTTCGACAAGGTGAACACGGCAGCCTGGATCGCGGGCTCGGATATCGTGACCGAAGGCACCTGGAAGTGGATGTCCGGCCCAGAGCAAGGCACAACCTTCTGGACCTCGGCCTGCGGAGCGGGCCTGAAAGGTACTTGCTCATCCACCGGCCAGTACAACTACTGGAATAGCGGCGAACCCAACCAATCCGGTGACGAGGATGGCATCCTCTTCGTAACAAGCCCAGCTGCAACTTGGAACGACGCGATGCTGAGCAACGACCAGAAGTACATTGTCGAATTCGGCGGAGCACCCGACAGCAGTACTCCTGCCTCAACGCCAACGCTTTCCGGCTCGACCACGATTTCCGTGACGACGGTGGCTGCACCAACGATCACGACGGTGACGCCCACTTCAGGTGGCACCTCCGGGAATACGGCCGTAACGATTAACGGAACGAACTTCACGAATGCTTCTGCCGTGACATTCGGGAGCACCCCAGCCAGCAGCTACGCCGTGAACTCATCGACCCAGATTGTTGCTTACACACCTGCGTCCTCGGCGGGAACAGTCAACGTTTCGGTGACCACGCCAGGTGGTGGAACTGCAACCAAAACCTCTGCCTACACCTACCTCGCCCCGCCCACAATCACGAACGTCAGCCCAAGTGCTGGCCCGACAGCTGGTGGTACCTCGATCACGATCACCGGCACAGGGTTTACGGGTGCTACATCGGTGACCGTGGGTGGCGTCTCCGCCTCATTCAGTGTGGTGTCTTCGACGAGCATTCAGGCGCAGACTCCCGCCCGCCCGGTGGGCAGTGCTGCTGTCTCGGTGACCACAGTTGGTGGGACGGCAACTTCGGGGCTTTCTGCCTACGAGTTTCTGGCGGCTCCGGTCATTTCAACCGTGCTCCCGAATCGCGGACCCACAACCGGCAACACCTCCGTCACGATCACCGGCTCCGGTTTTACTGGAGCGACGGCAGTAACTTTCGGCGGCGTTCCCGGTAGCAGCGTCACGGTGGTCAGCGACACGCAGGTAACCGTCAATTCGCCGTCGGGAAGCGCGGGTACCGTCACGGTCGCTTTGACTGCACCTGGCGGCACCGCTTCGCTCCCGAGTGCTTTCACGTACCAGGCAGCTCCGGTGATCACGGCGATCACGCCGTCAACGAGCGCCGAAGCTGGTGGGCAAACGGTCACGATTACAGGCAGCAACTTCACCGGGGCGACAGCCGTCACCTTCGGTACGACGGGGGCACTCTCGTTTAGCGTCGACTCAGATACGCGTATCACCGCTGAGGTACCACCCAAGGGTTCCATGGCTGCAACGGTCGATGTTGTCGTGACGGCTACCGGCGGTACAGGAACGAAGACCTCAGCCTTCACCTATGTGGCGGGGCCGTCGGTTGCCTCGGTGTCACCGACCTCCGGTCCCACCAGTGGTGGAACCAGCATCACGATTACCGGCACTGGAATGGGCAATGCCACATCCGTGGAGTTTGATGGGGTGTTGGGAACGATCACCTCGAATACTTCGACGCGTATTCAGGTGACGACTCCGGCGACAGTTTCGGGCCCAGCTACGGTCACGGTAACCAATGCATTCGGTACGAGTGGCCTGAATGATGCGTTCACCTTCCAGCCGGTGCCAACTATTTCGTCGGTAAGCCCGAATAGCGGACCTACCGCGGGTGGCACGACGGTGACGATTACGGGTACCGACTTCACTGGGGCAACCGCTGTGCGCTTTGGTAGTACCAGTGCCACCAGTTTCACCGTGAATAGCGCAACGTCAATCACCGCAGTCACTCCAGTGAAGGCAGCCGGTGCGGTCGCGGTGGACGTAGTGACACCGGGTGGCACTGGAACCCTGGCTAGTGGCTACACCTACCGGGCGACTCCATCAGTCACGTCAGTGTCGCCGTCCGCCGGTGTCCCCGGCGGTGGCACGAACGTGACCATCACGGGTACGGGCCTTGCCAACGCCAGTTCGGTGACCTTCGGTGGTGTCGCTGCGACGATCGTGTCGACCAGTGACACGTCCATCACTGCAACGACTCCCGCTGGTGTCGGGGCGGTTACCGTGGCGGTGACGACCACGGGTGGCACCGGAAGCAAGACCAGCGCCTATACCTATGCCAGCGCCCCCACGATCACCGGCGTATCGCCTGCCTCGGGGCCCATTGCGGGTGGCACAAGCATCACCCTCACGGGCACGAACTTCAGCAACGCCTCTGCCGTGACCATCGGTGGTGTTGCCGTGACGAGTTACTCCGTGGTGTCCGCAACGAGTATCACCGCTGTGGTTGCAGCTGGAACCGTGGGTCAGAAGGACATCGTGGTGACAACACCGGGCGGCACGGTGACCTCGGTGAATGCTTACCAATACTTTGCCGTGCCGACTCTGACGTCTGTTTCGCCCACTTCCGGCCTACTGACGGGTGGAACGAGTGTGACATTGACCGGTACAAACTTCACCGGTGCTACAGCCGTCACCTTCGGTGGAACGGCTGCCGCAAGTTTTACCGTGAATAGCGCAACTTCGATCACCGCTGTCACCCCAGCTCGTACCGCCGGTGTCGTGACCGTGGCAGTGACCACGCCAGGTGGATCCGCAAGTCAATCAGCGGCATTCACTTACGCAGAGTCACCAACGATCACCAGCGTGAACCCGGCATCAGGCAGCCTTAGTGGTGGACAGACCATCACGATTACGGGCACCAACCTGACCGGCGCAACCGCTGTGAACTTCGGCAGCAATGCCGGAACATCAGTGACCGTCGTCAACTCGACGACCATCACGGTTGTGACGCCTGGCGCAGGTTCAGCTGCTGCGGTAACGGTGTCCGTCACCACCCCTGGTGGCACGGGTTCGCTACCGAGTGGCTTTATCTACGTCAGTGCGCCGACAGTGTCGACGGTTTCGCCAAACTTGGGTGGATTGGTGGGTGGCACGACGGTCACCCTGACGGGAACGAATCTTGCTGGGGCGACGGGTGTGACGATCGGTGGTGTGCCGGCGGCGTTCTCGCCGGTCAATGCCACGACGATCACGGCGACGACGCCGGCCAGTGGTGCGGCCGGTGCGGTAGACGTGGTGGTGACCACGACCGGTGGTACGGCAACGAAACTCAATGGCTTCACTTACGCCGGACTCCCCACCATTACCGCGGTGACTCCCACAGGCGGCAATATTGCGGGCGGCACGGCCGTGGTGATTACCGGCACGAACTTCACGGCCGCGACCTCGGTGATCTTCGGTGACACCACTGCCACGTTCTCGGTGATCAATGCGGGGGAGATCTCCGCCACGAGTCCGGCCAGGGCTGCGGGAACGGTCAAGGTCGAGGTGGTCACTGCCTCGGGTACGGCATCGAAGACTGATGCATTTACCTACTACGGGACTCCTACGGTCACCTCGGTGACGGCATCAACGGGCCCAATTACCGGTGGAACCACCGTGACGATCACGGGTACGAATTTCACGGGTGCGACGGGGGTGACGTTTGGTGGCACCGCTGGGATGAGCTTGACCGTGGTGTCATCTCGTGAGCTCACCGTGGTGACACCGGTCAAGCCGGCAGGACCGGTGACGGTCGCAGTCACAACACCTGGTGGTTCGGGTTCGAAGGTCGCGGGCTTTACCTATGTGTCCGGCCCTACGGTGACAGCGATTTCGCCGTCCTCAGGACCGCTGGATGGTGGCAATGAGGTGACGATCACCGGTTCCGGGTTTACCGGTGCCACGGCGGTGACGATCGGTGGCGTGGCTGTGACGACATTCACCGTGAACTCCGATGTTCAGATCGTGGCTACGGTCCCTGCCGGTGCTGCGGGATCCATGGCGGTCGCGGTCACGGCAGTTGGTGGGACGGGCACGCTACCGAGCGGGTACTCCTACGTGGCTGCGCCGACAATCTCTTCGCTGTCGCCTGCTGCCGGAACGACCGCTGGTGGCACCACGGTCACGGTCACCGGTACGGGGCTGACTGGGACGACAGCGGTGACGTTCGGTGGGGTTGCGGGCACGACAGTGAAGGTGGTGACTGCGAACCAGATCACGGTGGTAACTCCGGCGGGTAGCGCGGGGGTGGTGGATGTGGCGCTCACCGCAGCTGGCGGGACCGTGAGCCTGGTGTCCGGCTTCACCTATGTGGCCCCCACGACCGGTGGCACGAGTACGTCTACCTCAACGGTGGCACCGACGGTCTCGGTGGCACCGAATCCGATTCAGCCGGGCACCAACGCTGCTCTGCCGGCGGCGCCAGGCCCGGATGCCTCGGTCCTCTTGGTGGACGGACAGTCACGGCCGGTGACCGTGACCCGAAACTCCTCGACGCGTATCGCTGAGGTGGTCGGCACCGGCTTCACGCTGAATCTCTATGGAACCTCCGCCGGTGGCACGCCGCTGGGATTCAATGCCAACGGTGCCCTGCTGGTCCAGTCGGACCGCTTGGTGAAGGTTGCGGGGACGGGATTCCAACCCAACTCCAAGGTGAGCGTGTTTATGTTCTCCACGGCACGCACGTTGGGCACCTTGACCACGAACGCGCAAGGCGCCTTCGATGGATCAGTCGGCGTACCGCTGGATGTCCTGCCCGGGTCCCATACCGTGCAGGTCAATGGCTACACCACCAGCAATCAGGTCCGATCCATGTCACTGGGTGTTGAGCTACAGGCAACCGGCACTACAGCTAAGCGCATGATCAGCTTCAAGGGCAGCTCAGCGAAGCTCACGGGCACAGCCAAGAGTCGTCTCGCGGCATTCGCCAACCTCATGAATGGGCGTCCCACGATCTACATCGCAGGCTCAGCAGGGGAGGGCCGCAACAACAACACCAAGCTCGCCCAGAAGCGGGTCCGGGTCGTGGCCAAATACCTGCGCGGTCTTGGCGTCAAGGGTTCGATTACGTCCAAGCCCTTCAGTGGCGACATCGTCAAGGGCGGCCAGAGCGGCCGGAAGGTAACGATCACAGCGAACTGGTGATCATGCCTAGGATTGCTCCATGACATCACCAAAGGTGCGCACCTACCAGGTGCGCACCTTTGGTTGTCAGATGAATGTGCACGATTCAGAGCGTCTTGCCGGAATGCTCGAGGCCGCGGGCTACCAGCCCAGCGGCGAATCTGAGGGTGCCGATGTTGTCGTCCTGAACACCTGTGCGGTCCGTGAAAACGCTGATAACCGCCTGTACGGCACCCTGGGCCACCTTGCTTCGGCGAAGGCGGCTCGGTCAGGCATGCAGATCGCAGTATGTGGGTGTCTGGCACAAAAGGATCGTGACCAGATCCTGCGTAAGGCTCCATGGGTTGATGTTGTTTTTGGTACACATAATCTTGATGCACTGCCGAATCTGCTCGAACGAGCGCGGGTTGAGCAGCAGGCTCAGATAGAGATAGCCGAAGCCCTTGAGGTATTCCCCTCCACTCTGCCTGCGCGGCGTGATTCTGAAATCTCCGCCTGGGTTTCGATCAGTGTGGGCTGCTCCAACACCTGCACGTTCTGCATCGTCCCGGCTTTGCGGGGAGCGCAACGTGATCGTCAACCCGAGGCCATCCTTCAGGAGATTCGAACACTGGTGGCCGATGGCGTCGTGGAAGTGACGCTGCTGGGGCAGAACGTGAATGCGTACGGTATCGACTTGGGCACCCCCGGTGCTTTCGCATCGCTGCTGCGCTCCTGCGGCAAGGTCGAAGGACTCCAGCGTCTGCGCTTCACGAGCCCACACCCAAGGGATTTCACCGACGATGTCATCGAAGCCATGGCCACGACAGAAGTTGTCATGCCGCACCTGCACATGCCCCTGCAATCCGGATCCGATGAAGTGTTACGCAGCATGCGACGCTCATATCGGCAGGAGCGCTACTTAGGCATCATCGACAGAGTTCGTGCTGCGATGCCCGAGGCGGCCATCACCACGGACATCATCGTGGGCTTCCCGGGCGAAACTGAGCAGGATTTTGAACAGACAATGCAGGTTGTCGAGGCCGCGCGGTTCTCCTCCGCCTACACGTTCCAGTACTCACCTCGTCCAGGCACCCCTGCTGCCACGATGGATGGACAGGTGCCCAAGGAGGTCGTGCAGCACCGGTACGAGCGTCTGGTGAGTCGAATCAACGAGATCGCCTGGCAGGAGAATCAAGCTCAGGTGGGTCGGATCGTTGAGGTGCTGGTTCTGCCGGGTGAGGGCCGCAAGGACTCGGCAACGACGCGTATCTCTGGTCGCGCACGTGATCACCGGCTTGTGCACCTTGGGGGAGTCCACGCCCTTCCGGGGGATTTGGTAGAGGCGCAAGTAACCTACGCGGCGCCGCACCACTTGATTGCCGACGAGATCCATCGCGTCCATCGCAGCGACCTGCGCACCGCTGACAGTGATGGCAGTGATGGCAGCGTTAACGGACAGGTTTCGAGTGGCCGGACCATAGATCCGGCTTCGCAGCCCGTTGTACTGGGTATGCCCACGGTGCGCGCCGTTACGTGAGTCAGCCAGTCCTGGCCATAGTTGGTCCCACGGCTACGGGCAAGACTGCACTGGCCGTGTCGGTAGCCGAGCGCCTGGGCGGCGAGATCGTCGGCACAGACTCAATGCAGGCGTATCAGGGGATGATCATCGGCACTGCCTCCCCTACGCAGCGGGAACTGCGTGGAATACCGCACCACATGCTGCAGGTCTGGCCGATTGCCCAGACGGTCACGGTCTTGGAATTCCAGCAGCGGGCACGTGAGTGCATCGCTGACATCCAAGGGCGAAACAAACCAGTAATCGTCGTGGGTGGATCTGGGCTCTACGTCAGTGCGGTGCTTGACGACCTGCGGTTTCCACCTACTGACCCGGCAGTGCGAGGGCGGTTTGAGTCGGAGCTTGCCAGGTTGGGCCCAGCGGCAATGCATGCTCAGTTGCAGGCAATCGATCCGGCAGCTGCTGCAGCCATTGATCCGGCCAATGGGCGTCGAATTGTTCGGGCCCTGGAAGTCAATGCCATAACGCAAGCCCCGTTTGTGGCTCGATTACCTCCACCCACCCCAGTCATCCCCGCACTGCGCATAGGCCTCGAGATTGATCGCCCAACCCTGGACGCGCGCATCGCGGCACGAGTAGAAGCCATGTGGGCGCAAGGATTCGTTGCGGAGGTGGAGGAACTTCGAGCAGCAGGCCTTGCAGACGCGGTGACCGCATCGCGGGCACTGGGGTATCAGCAGATTCTCAGTGCGCTCAAGGGTGAGTGCAGTCAAGAGGAGGCTCAACGCGCGACGATCGATGCCACCTGCCGATTCGCGCGGCGCCAGCAGCGCTGGTTCGCACGCGATGAGCGCATCACCTGGATGCCCTACGACACCGAAGGTCTGGTTGACAGGGCTTGTGAACTCTCGTCGAGTATCTCGACGTAATACTCCGTGCCGAGGAGCAAGCCCATGACCGGGGTAGGTAGCCAGGTGAGCGCAGCGAGAGTTCGAAGACTTCCGTCAGCGGTGGCCTGAGAGGCATGCGCCCGAAGCGCCGCGCGTTTGGCCGACAATTGGCGACGCACATTCACTCGATGCGTGATGGACGCGCGTGGTGTCCAGGCACGATCAAACTCGGTCGGATCGAAGGAATCGGGGGTGAGTCGCAGGCGCGTGGCTAGGTGCACAGCGTTGGCTATGGGCTCACGGGGGAGGGTCGCTTCAAACAGTCGGGGCCGATGCGTGGCTGCTGCCGCAGCGAGCCTGGTGCAGCGGTGGACCTGCAGGTGGTCTGGATGCCCATAACCGCCTGAGGGGTCGTAGCCGACGAGGACCTCTGCCTGCTCTTCGTCGAGTATGTGGGCAATTCGTGTGGCGATCTGGGTCGGGTCCTGATGAGCGAAACCTTCGGGGTGTTCGCCCCGAAGGCCGGAATCGGCATATCCGAGCCACTCCAGGCGTGCAACACCCAAATGTGCAGCTGCGTCGTGCAGTTCCGCGAGGCGGCGCTCACCAAGATCAGGGCGCAGGTGATCCGCAGTCAGCCCTGCGGCCCCATCGGTTGCTGTAACGAGGACCACGCGTTGACCGTCAGCGGCTGCACGCGCCATCGTGCCTGCGGTGAGCAGAGCTTCATCGTCAGGATGAGCATGCACGAAGACGATCGTCTTGGCGCTGCGCATACCCCCATCCTTGCCCACCGGATCTCCCGAACTGACCATTGGGGCGGGTGCCGTAGCGTCCTGTCGTGGCCGAGGAATCATCGCGATTGCGTGTGGCGCATATCAGCGACTGCTACCTGCCACGAACGGGCGGGATTGAAACCCAGGTCGCTGCACTCGTGCAGCAGCAGGTGACAGCAGGGTTCGAGGTGACGGTTATCACCGCGACGGCAGACGCAGGCTCAGCGCCCAGGCCCGTAGTGCCCCGGGAGGGTGTGCCCCGTGACGGTGTGCCCAAGCTAGGTCTGCTCACGTCGGACCGGCCGAATCCAGACGTACATCGGGTCGTGGCGCGCATGCCCTGGCAACTGCCTATCCATCCTCGCGCGCGGCACCATATTCAGGAACTCTTGCGCCAGTTTCCGGTAGATGTTGTGCATGTGCACCTAGGGGCTGTCTCGCCGTTCGCCTGGGGTGGGATCCGTGCAGCGCACAAGCTCAAACTGCCGATCGTGGTGACCGTGCACAGCATGTGGGGCCCTCTGGCACGTGCTGGATATCGAATGACCGAACCATTGCTGCACTGGGCAAGGCCTCCAGTGCGACTGGCTGCCGTCAGTGCAGTCGCGGCAGATGCAGTCGCGCAAGCGCTTCCGAGGGCGGTGCCGGTGCTGGTCCTGCCCAATGCCATCGATCCGGCGCTGTGGGGACCTACTGAGCAGCCGGCGGCCCAGGATGGTCGTGACTCCGAGTTGCGCTTGGTGAGCGTTTTGCGGCTGGCACCACGCAAGCGTGTGTTGCCCCTCCTGCGTATTGCTGAGCGAGCTGCCCAACTGAGCGGTCACAGGATGCACCTGACGGTGATTGGTGATGGTCCTGACCGCCACCGAGCAGAGCGGCAGGCCAGCAGGTTGCAGTCCTGCCAGGTGAGATTCACCGGGCGGTTGGATCGGCTCGGGATCCAGGAAGAGTTCGTGAAGGCCGATCTGTTCGTCCAGCCCTCAGTTCGGGAATCCTTCGGCCTGGCCGCCTTGGAGGCGAGGACCTGGGGCCTGCCGGTCATCGCCAGGTCGCAGAGCGGTAGTGGCACGTTCATCACCGAGGGTGTGACCGGGTGCCTGGTTGCCTCTGACGAGGCAATGGCCACCGTTCTTGCCGACCTTGCGGTCGACGAGCCTGCACTTCGTGCCTTACAGGCCAGTACTCGGCAGACCCCGGTGGATCAGACCTGGCCACAGCTCCTGCAGGCGACTGAGCGGGCCTACCAGGCTGTACTCGACCGGGGGCGCTAGCAGCCAGCGCTTCCGCAATCGAGCCAGGTGCGCAAAGGCACCTACGCTAGGCAGGTGTCGCGTTCTGGTGCCCGGGCCACCGGTGGTGTCCCGTTCGTGAAAGGTCATGGCACCGGAAACGACTTCCTCATAGTGCCGGACCTGCCGGGGGTGTTGACCCTGTCTGCCGAGTGGGTGAGCCAGGCCTGCGCGCGACACACTGGCCTTGGCGCGGACGGCGTTATTCGCGTCGTTCGGTCGGGGGCTGACCCGAGCCTTTCCTGGGGACAGCAGGGTGACTTCGTCATGGACTACCGGAATGCTGACGGCTCGCTGGCGGAGATGTGCGGTAACGGCGCTCGAGTCATGTTGCGTTACCTGGCCGAGCAGGGCCTCGTTGGTCGTGGCCCGGTATCGATTGCGACTCGCGGTGGACTGCGCACCGGCTGGGTCGAGGGCACCAACATCACCATAGATATGGGATTGGCTACCGCTGGTCCGAATGCTGAGGTACTGCTCGGGGGTCACGTGTGGACCGCCACCGGGGTGTTCCTGCCCAATCCCCATGCGGTCGTGGTGGTGGAGGACTTCAGTGCAGTGGGCGACCTCACGCTGCCTCCCCAGGTACGGCCAGCCTCGTCCTTCCCGGATGGTGTCAACGTGGAGTTCGTGGTTCGGGAGGCCAGTGATCGGCTGCGCATGCGTGTCCACGAACGCGGGGTCGGGGAGACCATGGCCTGCGGCACCGGAGCGTGTGCGGTGGCCTGGGCGGTCGGCGTGCTGCAGGACGGAGCAGTGGAGGTTGAGCAGCCGGGTGGCGTGGTTCACGTGCGGTCGGGCGAGGGTGGGGAACTGCTGTTGACGGGCCCGGCGGTACTCATTGCCAGCGGTGAACTGGCCCCGTCAGGAGTAGCTGATGAGTCGTTGGTGAGTCCAAGTTGAGTTGTTCATGAGTGAGGACGGGCAGTTCGATCTGCAGGATCGCCATGCTCTGCGTCGAGTGGCTGGACTGTCCACCGAATTGCAGGACATCACCGAGGTCGAGGTACGCCAGGTCCGCCTGGAACAGGTCGTGCTTGCGGGGGTATGGACCGCTGGAACCCTGCTGGAGGCAGAGAGGTCCATGCGCGAACTTGCCGCACTGGCTGAAACGGCCGGGTCAGTTGTCCTTGAAGGCGTGATCCAGCGGCGTGATTCCCCCGACCCGGCGACCTATTTGGGATCGGGAAAAGCCAAGGAACTTCGCGCCATTGTCGTGGCTACCGGTGCAGACACTGTGATCTGTGACGGTGAATTGACACCGGGTCAGCTCCGGCAACTCGAGGAGATTGTGAAAGTCAAGGTTGTGGATCGCACCTGGCTCATCCTCGACATTTTTGCGCAGCATGCTCGCAGCCGAGAGGGCAAGGCACAGGTGTCGCTGGCCCAAATGGAATACCTGTTGCCACGGCTGCGTGGTTGGGGTGAATCCCTCTCACGGCAGGCGGGTGGTCGAGCCGGTGGCGCTACCGGTGGGGTGGGCACGCGTGGACCTGGTGAGACCAAGATCGAGACGGATCGCCGTCGCATCCGCGCGTCGATGACCAAGCTGCGTCGTCAATTGCGCGACATGGGCAAGGCCCGCGGGGTGCAGCGAGCGGCGCGTCGACGCGCGAATATCCCGGCTGTTGCTATCGCTGGTTACACCAACGCGGGTAAGTCCAGTCTGTTGAACCGGCTTACGGGTGCTGGCGTGCTCGTGGAGGATGCGCTCTTCGCCACCTTGGACCCGACCGTGCGCAAGGCTCGTACCCCCGCTGGTCGTGCCATCACGCTTTCAGACACTGTGGGGTTCGTTCGACACCTGCCCCACCAGTTAGTCGAGGCATTCCGTTCCACACTGGAGGAGGTTGCCGAGGCGGACTGCATCGTGCATGTGGTTGACGGATCAGATGAGGATCCCCTCGGTCAGATCACCGCAGTACGTGAGGTACTGCAGCAGGTGGGTGCAGAGAAGATCCCTGAGGTCATCGCCATCAACAAGGCGGATATCGCTGTTCAGGAGACTGTCGAAGCCATTCGGCGGCGGGAACCAGGTGCAGTGGTGGTTTCGGCGCGCACGGGTGAAGGTATCGAGGCATTGATGGCTGCCGTGGAAGCGGCCCTTCCCACCCCCTGGACCGAGGTGGCCTGCGTTCTGCCCTATTCGCGCGGGGATCTGCTCGCACGTACCTATTCCCAGGGCGAGGTGATCAGTCTGGATCACGGTGCTGAGGGCACCTGGATCAAGGCTCGAGTGCCGCAGGGTTTGGCCGATGAACTGCTGCGTGCCGGGGGAGCAGCGGCGAGTGCCCACTGAAGTCCCACCCGCCAAGCAGCAGGTCGATCTCGCTGACGTCGAAGACGCGCTGCACCTCGTCGTGGCTGCGTTAGTTGGCGAACACCGCCCTGGGCAGGTCACCCTCGCCAAGCAGGTTGCCCAGACTCTTGCCGGTGGTGACCACGCGCTGGTGCAGGCCGGAACCGGTACCGGGAAATCCATGGGATACCTCGTACCTGCTGCTCTGCACGCGGTACGCACTGGGCGACCGATTGTCGTTGCTACCGCCACGTTGGCGCTTCAGCGGCAGTTGGTTGAGCGGGATCTACCCAGATTGGCGAAGGCGCTCGAACCGGTTCTGGGCCGACCACTGCGTTATGCGGTGTTGAAGGGGCGCAATAACTATGTCTGCCTGAACAAGGTCCACGGCTTCATCCCAGAGGACGAGCAGGAGGCTCTGTTCAGCGCACCACGCTCTGCCCTTGGTGAGCAGGCTGTGGCTGTGCGGGCGTGGGCGGAGGAAACCGAGACCGGGGATCGTGATGACTACCCGGATGAAATTGACCCGCGTGTCTGGCGCAGCCTCTCAGTGGGCAGGCGTGAGTGCGTGGGCGAAACGCGGTGCGCGCACGGCGAGGCCTGCTTCACGGTGTTACGTCGTCAGCAGGCCATGGCTGCCGACATTGTCATCACGAACCACGCAATGTTGGCCATTGATGCGATCGAGGGTATTCCGGTGCTCCCCGAACACGACGCGGTCATCATTGATGAGGGTCACGAACTCGTGGATCGTGTGACCACCGCAGCTGCAGTTGAGCTCTCTACTGGTCAGGTGGAGCGAGCCACGCGTCGTGCCCGATCTGTGCTCAGTGCGGAGACTGTGCAGGCCCTGGAAGAGGCAGCAGGTCAATTGGATGCGGCGCTTCTGGAGCACCTCGAATCCGCAGATGGCCCGCAACGATTGCATCAATTGGGACGTTCGCTGACACTGGCCTTGACCAGTGTTCGGGATGCGGGACGTGCTGGGATCAGCGAGCTCGGCGGCGGCCGAGATGGTCAAGACGCCGATGACCTCGCCCAGCGGCAGCACGCGAGAGCGGCCGTGGAGGAACTCTTCGAGGTTGCCGGACGCTTCCTGACGGCCGGGGCTGAGGCGGTCATGTGGCTGGATGCGGCGGAGACGCGAGCGCCAAGTCTGCGGATGGCGCCCATGGCGGTTGATGCACTACTGCGCGACACTCTCTTTAGCCGCAATCCAGTACTCCTGACCAGTGCGACCCTGACCGCCGGTGCCAGTTTCGATCCGGTCCTGATGGCGCTGGGCCTGACGGCAGAAGAGACCCAGACCATCGACGTGGGTTCCCCATTTGACTATGCAAATCAGGGGATCCTCTATGTGGCTGCTGATCTACCGCCACCGGGACGGGACGGGATCGCCGAGGATGCACTCGACGAACTCGCCCTATTGATCGAGGCAGCAGGAGGGCGAACGCTGGCCCTGTTCTCGAGTTGGCGTGGTGTGGAGCGTGCGGCTGACTATCTGCGGGTCCGGCTGGACACCGCGAAGATTCCGCTTCTTGTGCAGCGACGGGGGGATCCCGTTGGAGTGTTGGTGGATCGCTTCGCCAACGAGCCGGAAGCCTGCCTGCTGGGCACGCTCTCGCTCTGGCAGGGCGTTGACGTACCTGGATCGAGTTGCCTGCTGGTGGTGATCGATCGCATTCCCTTTCCCAGGCCCGATGACCCGCTATTGGCCGCACGGCAGGAGGCCGTTGAGCAGTCTGGGGGGTCTGGCTTTCGGTCAGTGAGTCTTCCGCGGGCTGGCCTACTTCTAGCCCAGGGCTCCGGTCGTCTCATTCGCGGCCCTAGCGATCGCGGGGTGGTCGCTGTCCTCGATGCCCGATTAGCCACCGCCGGTTACGGACGCTCGCTTCGGGCGAGCATGCCACCCTTTTGGTACACCACGGATCGTGGAACGGTGATTGGCGCCTTGGAACGCCTGGCTGAGGCGGCTGACCGGGATCGACTTCGCTGATTTCACCTGCAGGGTGCCCGCTGATCGGTCAGCATTGGACCTGCCGCATCCAACGTTGGAGGGTCCATGTTCACCAGTCCATTGCCCGATGTCGAGATCCCGAGCCTGCCACTGACCGAGTACGTCTTGGAGCGAGCGGGTGCACTGGGGGACAAGCCGGCGTTGATCGAAGGTATGTCGGGCCGAGTGCTCACCTACGGGGCGCTTGCGGGTGGAGTCCGCAGCCTGGCCGGCGGCCTCGTTGCCAATGGTTTCACTAAGGGCGACGTGCTGGCCATCATGGCGCCGAACCTGCCGGAGTATGCGGTGGTCTTCCACGGTGTGGCCATGGCCGGTGGTGTGGTGACCACGATCAATCCCACCTACACACCAGAAGAGGTCCACAAGCAACTGATGGATTCCGGTGCCAGCCTCCTCGTCACGATCGGCATGTTCCTTCCCGTGGCAATGGCAGCCGCTGAGGGAACTTCGGTTCGGGGTATCTACGTGCTTGGCGAGGCTGAAGGTGCTGAGCCGATTACGGCCCTGATGGGTGCACCGCTTGCCGAGTCGGTTCGCGTAGTGCCGGGCGACCTCGTA
>CAZKFI010000041.1:0-19546 GCA_964551975.1 uncultured Bifidobacteriaceae bacterium
GTCTTGCGCTCAATGTCCGCCAGGGCGGCTCGTCGCGCCGCATTTGCCTCGTAGGTGGCACGGCGGTCTTTGACGGGCTTAGCTGGAATACCTGCTGCAATGGCAAAGTCTGGGATCTCGCCGTGCACCACGGCGTGGGCCGCAATGACGGCACCCCGCCCGATGATGCTGCCGCGCAGGACGGTTGCTTTGACGCCGATCCAGGTATCTGGGCCAATGCGCACCGGAGACTTCACAATGCCCTGATCCTTGATTGGTTGGTGAATATCTTCGGTGACATGATCGAAGTCGCAGACGTATACCCAATCAGCGATGAGCGTGGATCCGCCGATCTCGATATCCAGGTACCCGTTGATGGTGTTCTGTTGACCCATCACCACTTTGTCGCCGACGGTGAGGCACCCTTCATGGCAACGTAGCCGCGTGCCATCACCCAGGTGAACCCAGCGTCCGATGATGATGCGTCCATAGCCACGGCGCGCTTCGATCTGCACATTGCGACCGAGAAACACCATGCCGCGAAGGATCACCTGTGGGTGACGCAGACGCAGCCGAGCAAGTCGGGCGTAGCGCACCAGGTACCACCAGCTCCAGGCCCGATGACGGATGACCCAGCGAAGACTCGACCAACTGATGAAGCGCGCCTGGCGTGGATCCCTCGCCACGACTAGGCCAGGGCACCGGTGAACAAATTGCCAGGACGCGGTAGCGGACGTGTCGGACCGACGCGTTCGGCCACCTCACTGCGCTGGGCTGTTCGATAGACCGCTTCGGTGCGCTGGGCGATAACCGGCCAGCCGAAATCACGTTCTACCCGCAGCCGTGCTGCTCGTGCTCGGGTCCGCGCACGCTTGGGGTGGGTGAGCGCGTCAGTCAATGCGGTGGTCAGGTCGGCGGCATCCCCCGGCTCGAAGGTCCACCCGGTGTGTTCGTCGGGGACGATCTCCGCAAGACCTCCGGTGCGAGCCACAACCAGTGGGGCTCCGAGTACGGCCGCCTCAAGTGCGACGATGCCGAAGGGCTCGTAGATACTCGGCACGACCACTGCATCGGCTGCAGCCAGCAGTGCCCGCAGCGCATCCTGTGGCATCCATCCAGCGAACGTCACCTGCCGGCCCAAACGCTTGGCACGAACCTGCTCACGCAGCCGCTGCTCGGCACCGCCGCGCCCGGCAATCACCAGGCGCGCACCGGGAACCGCACGTCGCACACCCGGTAGTGCGTCAATCAGGGTGTGCAGGCCTTTCTCCCATTCCAAGCGTCCGGTGAACACGATTACCGGCCCTGGATGACGCTCACGTGCCTGGCGGCGTTGCTGAGGGCTGACCTGCCAGGCCTGCGGATCAATCCCGTTGGGAATGACATCAATGAGGTCAACGGGAGTGTCGAAGAGTCGATGCACCTCACCGCGCATGTGGGCACTACAGCAGATGATGCGCGCGGCTTCCCTGCACGACCACCACTCCACTGCGTGAATGGACTTGGAGAGTTCACTGGGCAACCAACCCTGGTGACGTCCGGCCTCGGTGGCATGCATGGTGCTCACGTACGGCACATCAGCGGCGTCGCGTAGCAGCACACCGGCGTGAGCGACCAACCAGTCATGTCCGTGCACCACCTGAGGGCGCCATTCACGCAGCAGTCGTAGGCCAGCCCGGCTGATGCCGTTGTTGAACCCCATCACCCAATCGATCAGGTGGGTCTCGTCGAGTGGTACGAACGGGGCGTCACTGGGTATCCGCAGCACGCGCACGCCCTCGACCATCTCATCAGTTGGCAATCCCTCGACTGCCTGGGTGAGCACCGCAACCTGATGTCCGAGTTCCGCCTGGGTGCGGGTCAAGGCATGCACGTGTCTGCCCAACCCGCCGTAGACCACCGGGGGGTACTCCCAGGACAGGTGCAGGATGCGCACCCTGCGAGTGTAGGAGTGGAGCTAGGGCCGCCTGCCGGTGACGCAGACGTTGTAGAAGAGCTCATCCGGAACGACCTTCGCCAGCACGTGCTCATCGAGCCAACTCAGTCGCTGCCAGCCTTGGAAGGCAAAGTTCGCCCACCCCCAACCCAGGGCACCGGGAGCTACGGCCGCCTCGAAGGTACGCACCGGCCAACCGAACCAGGAGGCGGTGAGCTCCTCGGTCACGGTGTGCACGTCGATCGCGCCCGCACGCATGCAGGTGGCGGCAAGGCGATCTGGGTCGAAGGTGTGGATGTCGACCAGGGCCTCCAGTGCCGCGGCCTGTGATGACGCATCGAGCTCAGTCTTGGGGCGAGCCCATCGCTCACGCAGAACAGGAAGATGCGTGACCCGTTTGGTGGTCCACCAGGTGAGCCGGGACAGGCGCCGAGCGATGAAATCACCGTGCTGCGTTGGCTCACCACAGAATACGAACCTGCCGCCGGGTGCCAGAACGCGCAGAACCTCACGCAGTGCCTGGTCAACATCTGGGATGTGATGCAGGACTGCGTGCCCCACGACCAGATCGAAGCTTTCGTCGGCGAATGGCAGGGACTCCGCGTCGGCACTGCGTCCATCGATATCCAGTCCGAGTGCCCGCCCATTGCGCACGGCGACCTCAACCATGCCTGGTGAGATATCGGTGACGGTGCCGCGTGCGATCACACCAGCCTGCATGAGGTTCAGTAGAAAAAATCCCGTGCCCGAACCCAACTCAAGTGCCCGCCCATAGGGCCAGGAGGATCGATCATCGCTGCTCGTGGAACTCACGACATGAACGAAGCGGTCCCGCGCGTAGTCGATGCAGCGCTGGTCATAGGAGATGCTCCATTTCGCGTCGTAGCTGCCAGCCTCCCAATCGTGATACAGCACATTGGCCAACTTCGGATCCGTACGCGCGCGGTCTAACTCCTGCTGTGATGGCGGCTGGTACTGCTCACCGGAGAGCGTCATGGGGTGCTCAGCGACCGGTGAACTCGGCCTTGCCCGGGCCCTGTTCAATAAACGAGGCCATGCCGATCGCTCGGTCATCGGTCGCGAAAAGCGCCGCAAAGTGCGCTCGCTCGATCTGTAAGCCCGTCTCAAGATCGGTCTCTAGCCCACGGTCGATGGATTCCTTGGCTGCTCGCATCGCCAGTGCCGGACCGGTTGCCAACTGCTCCGCCCAGGTGAGCGCATCGGTAAAGACATCATCAGGCAGTACGACGCGATCAACCAACCCGATCCGGTGCGCTTCATCCGCATTCACAAAGCGACCCGTGAAGATCAGGTCCTTAGCTCGCGCCGGACCGATCAATCGCGCGAGCCGCTGCGTCCCCCCGGCTCCCGGGATGATGCCCAGGAGGATCTCCGGCTGGCCCAGCCGAGCATTGTCCCCGCAGACGCGAAGGTCGCAGCAGAGCGCGAGCTCACACCCACCGCCCAGGGCGTAGCCGGTGATTGCAGCGATCGTCGGCTGTGGGATTCGGGCGATGGCGGTGAAGGCCGACTGCAGTCCCGCGCCAGCATGCGCCATGTCCTGGTAGGTCATATCGACCATCTCTTTGATGTCGGCACCGGCTGCGAAGACCTTTGGGCCGCCGTACACGACCACGGCACCGATCTGCGGACGACCAGCGACCTGGCGGGCCGCCTCAGCCAATTCCCCCTGCACCTGAAGCGAGAGCGCATTCATAGGTGGGCGTTCCAGCCGAATTACGGCAACAGATCCGGGCCGGGCAACGGGCGGGGATTCCAACCGCACGAATTCCCCCGACCACAACAGGCTCTCGCTCATGTTGCCTCCCTAGCATCCGCCGCTATGAAATACCGCGAACTCTAAAACCGAGAACTCTGAAACCGAGAACTCTGGATAGATCCGCGGCACATCTCCTGCCGGCAGTCAATCACGTGGCCGATCAGCCGGTCGCCTGCAAACCCAGTTCCGCCGGATGAGCCAGGTGTACGTGGGTTGGTCGAACCCGGACACTGCTGCCGATGGCGCCGGTGCGATCCAACACCACGGAACAGCGGTAGAGCCAACGGTTGCCGTCCAAGGATTCCACCGGGTCCATGGTCAGGATCTGTGGCTCGATGAGCTCATCGGCGTCGTCCACTCGGCCGATCAGGGCCTCAACGTGCACATCAGCCGGTTGCAGGTCTGCCAGGTGCACGTAGGCGCGAATGGCTGCGGTGCTCCCCTGCTGCGTCACATCGTCAATCCCGTCCACCTCGAGGTGTTCAACGCGCACCATCGGCCATTGGGTGCGGATCGTTGTCGACCAGGCAGAGACCGTCCGTGCGGCAGCGAAGTCGTCGGCTCGCATCACCTTGCTAGCAGTCGCAGCCGGGAGATAGAGGCGCTCGACATACTCGCGAACCATCCGTGAGGCGAGCACCTTGGGCCCAAGGGTGCCTAGCGTGTGCCGCATCATCGACAGCCACTGCAGTGGTAGTCCATCGCTGCGCTGGTAGAAGGCGGGTGCTACCTGCGTGCGAATGCACTCATACAGCGCCGCAGCCTCCAGATCATCTCGACGTTCGGGGTCCTCGACACCGTCCGCCGAGGGAATGGCCCAGCCGTTCTGACCGTCGAACCATTCATCCCACCAGCCATCCAAGATGGAGAGGTTCAGCGCACCATTGAGCGCTGCCTTCATTCCTGAAGTACCGCTCGCCTCAAGTGGTCGAATCGGGTTATTCAGCCACACATCGCAGCCCGCGACCAAGTCAGCCGCGATAGCCATGTCGTAGTCCGGCAGAAATGCAATGCGGTGTCGGACGTCCTGCTCGTCAGCGAATGCAATCAACTGCTGAATTAACGCCTTGCCCCCGTCATCTGCCGGGTGGGCTTTCCCGGCGATCACCAACTGCACAGGATGCGCTGTGTCAAGCAGCAGATCACGCAGAGCCTGCGGATCGCGCAGCATGAGCGTCAATCGCTTATACGACGGCACCCGACGCGCAAAGCCGATAGTGAGCACGTCGGGGTCGAGCAACGAATCAATCCAGGCAAGTTCGCGCTCCGATGCGCCGCGGCTCAGCCAGGATGCCCGTTGTCGCTGTCGTGCCTGCGCAACCAACGCGGCACGAAGTTCCGATCGCATCTGCCACAGGCGGCCATCGCTGAGGTCGGCCAGCCTCGGCCAGGCATTGGGGTCATCCACATGTGTGCCTTGCTCCGCTGCGGCAACCTGCAGCGGCCGTGCAGCCCAGGTGGGAGCATGCACACCGTTGGTGATGGCGATGATGGGGACCTCGGCCGCGTCGAAACTCGGCCACAGGCCGCCGAACATATTTCGCGAGACGTCACCGTGCAGTTGACTGACCCCGTTGGCTCGCTGCGCTAGGCGCAGGCCCATCACGGCCATGTTGAACACTCCCGGATCACCGCCGGGAAATGTCTCGGTGCCCAGCTGCAGGATCGCCTCGGTTGGCGTCGTTGACGAGCCACCCGGTGCCGACCAGCCACCATCGGAACCCACGGCACTGATGTACTGCAGCACCAGATCCCTTGGGAACCGATCGATGCCGGCTGGCACCGGCGTATGCGTGGTGAACACCGTGCTCGCGCGCACCACCTGCAGTGCCTCACTGAACGTCAGTGGCGTGGCCGTGGCAGCGGTGACGAGCTCGCGAATGCGCTCCACACCCTGGAATCCCGCGTGACCCTCGTTGGTGTGGTACACCTCCGGCTCGGGCGTACCGGTGATACGACAGAAGGTGCGCAGGGCTCGCACCCCGCCAATTCCCAGCAGCAACTCTTGCTGAAGTCGATGCTCCTCACCGCCTCCGTAGAGACGATCGGTGACCTGACGCTCTGCTGGTTCGTTCTCGTCCAGATCGGTGTCCAGCAGCAGGAGCGTGACACGGCCAACCTCGGCCAGCCAGATACGAGCAAGCAACCTGCTCGGACCGGGCAGATCCAGTGCGATGTGTGCGGTGCTGCCGTCAGGTTCGCGCAGCAGCGTCACCGGAGAGTTGGCTGGGTCGCAGAGCGGGTAGGACTCCAACTGCCAACCCTCGCGTGAGAGTGATTGACGAAAGTACCCTGCTCGGTAGTACAGACCGATGCCGATGATCGGAACACCGAGATCGCTGGCTGCCTTCAGGTGATCCCCCGCGAGGATGCCAAGTCCGCCTGAGTACTGCGGCATTGCGGCGGCGATGCCGTACTCGGGCGAGAAGTAGGCGATGCCGGCCAAGGCTGCCGGCGTCGGCGACCAGCGCGGACCTTGGAGATAGGTCTGCAGGTCGTTAACTTGGTCGTCAACCCAACGGGTGAACCCAGCGTCTTGGGCCATGTCGGCGAGCCGTTGGCCGGAAACCTCACCAAGGAGCCGCACCGGGTCCTGACCGGTGCGCTGCCAAAGTTCAGGGTCGATGGCCGAGAACAGATCCTGGGTCGCTGGCGACCATGCCCAGCGCAGGTTCATGGCCAAGGTCCCCAGGCCCGCCAATGGTTGGGGCAGGCTTGCTCGCACAGTGAACCGCCTGGTTGCCTTCACCCGGCACACGCTAGCGAGCGCCATGTCAACGTTTGCATGGGCCTATCCTCGGGCTCCGGGCTCCTCTAGGCTCCCCTCATCGACACCATAGGAATCAACGCATTCGGATCCGGCACGCTGCCGAGCTCCGCTCAGCGAAACTCCCCCCAAACGAGCTCTCCTTTTCCGGATTCCCTGGACCCCGATGCCTTCCCAACTCCTTCGCTGGTGCCTGCCGAACTCACCGGTCGCATGCCGATTACTCAGGTCAGCCCCACCGTCCTGGGCGGACGCCGTCCAGCTGCTGCCGCGGTAGGCGAACTCATCCCGATCCGTGCCACCTGCCTTCGGGAGGGGCATGACGCCCTGGGCGCCCACGCCGTGCTCATTGACCCCCAGGGCAATGAGCACACGCGCGTGCGTATGTCGCCGATCCCGGATGGGCTGGACACCTGGCAGGGACTGGTCCGCCCCGACGCCATTGGTCATTGGCAGTTCGTGATCGAGAGTTGGAGTGATCCGTGGGCGACCTGGCTGCACCGAGCACAGGTGAAGATTCCCGCCGGCATCGACGTCGAGGTTGAACTGCTCGAGGGTGCTGCAGTCCTCGCGCGGGCGGCAGCCCTGTGCGGTGATCCGGCTACCGCCGAGCTCCTGCGTCAAGCGGTTGCCACGGTGCGCACCAGTGGCCTGCCCGTGCCGGTGCGACTTGCGGCCGCCACCGATGCGCGCGTACTGGATGCCATGAATGCCTGGCCGCTGCGCGAGTTCACCACCAGCAGCGGCCCTTGGCCTCTGCTGGTGCAGCGCAGGCGCGCGCTGGTTGGCGCCTGGTACGAATTCTTTCCACGCTCAGAAGGAGCGCAATCAGATCCGCCCCGCTCTGGCACATTCGCGTCCGCCGCTGACCGTCTGCCCGCCATTGCGCAGATGGGATTCGACGTGATCTATCTCCCGCCCATCCACCCGATCGGATCGTCACATCGCAAGGGTGCGAACAATGCGTTAGTTGCCGCCGCGGACGATCCGGGTTCTCCCTGGGCCATCGGTAACACCGATGGCGGGCACGATGCAGTACATCCCGATCTTGGCACTCTGGCTGACTTTGATGCTTTCGTCGCCAGGGCTAAGTCCTGCGGCCTTGAGGTTGCGCTGGACCTAGCGCTGCAGGCCTCCCCCGACCACCCGTGGGTTCGTTCGCATCCGCAGTGGTTCACTACCCGCGCCGACGGGACCATCGCCTACGCGGAGAATCCGCCGAAGAAATACCAGGACATCTACCCACTCAATTTCGACAACGATCCCGAGGGTCTCTATCGGGAAATCGAGCGTGTGGTGCGGCACTGGATGGACCACGGAGTGCGTATCTTCCGCGTCGATAACCCGCATACCAAGCCGCTGTGGGTCTGGGAGCGCTTGATCAACGCAATCAACACCACGGATCCCGATGTGCTCTTTCTCGCCGAGGCTTTCACTCGTCCGCCGATGATGCAGGCCCTTGCCCAAGTCGGTTTTCAGCAGTCGTACACGTACTTCACGTGGCGCAATGGCCGCCATGAACTTGAGGAGTACTGCCGGGAACTCGCCGGTCCGGCCGCCGCCTACATGCGCCCGAACTTCTTCGCGAACACTCCCGACATTCTCAATGACTACCTGCAACACGGGGGCCCGGCAGCCTTCGCAATCCGAGCCACCCTTGCCGCAACACTCGCGCCCACCTACGGCATCTACAGCGGGTTCGAACTCTACGAGCACGTGGCACTGCGACCGGGCAGCGAGGAGTACCTGGACTCGGAGAAATATCAATATCGACCACGCGACTGGGAGGCCGCCCGACGTCAGGGTCGAACTCTGGCGCCGTACCTCACCCTGCTCAACACCGTCCGTCGCGAGCATCCAGCACTGCAGGATCTGCGCTCACTGCACTTCCACCAGAGCGACAACCCTGCGATCCTGGCATTCGCCAAACGTGATGGTGATGACTGCGTCCTGGTCGTCTGCACCGTTGACCCGCATCGTGAGCAGGAAGCGACGATCTGGTGGGACATGCCCGCACTGGGATTGGATTGGTCCGATCGATTCATCGCGCGCGATCTGGTTACCGGCACCGCCTGGACGTGGGCACACGGCACCTATGTGCGGCTGCGCCCGTGGGAACACGTTGCCCACATTGTGCAGTTGACGGTGCCTGAGGAGACCAGGTCCTGAGATGGCAGCCGTGAAGTCCCGCCGCAGTCAACCGGATCCGTTCACCGTGACCTTGGACGAACTCGATCGCATCGTCGATGGCTGGCACCACGATCCGCATGCCGTGCTGGGGCCGCACCCCACCGGAGATGGACGACTGCTGATCCGCGTGCTGCGCCCGGATGCGGAGTCGGTGACCCTGGTGACCGCTGAGGGCGAGCAGGTGGATCGTCGGGAGATGACCCATGAACATCGGGGCATCTGGCGGATCACCCTGCCGACCACCGATGTCCCGCATTACGGACTCGATGTCGAGTACGAGGGTCAGATCATCCCTGGTGATGATCCCTACCGATTCTGGCCCACGTTGGGCGAGATGGACCTGTACCTCATCGGTGAGGGTCGGCATGAGGATCTGTGGAAGGTCCTGGGTGCGCATCGACGCACCTACGACTCGCCCTTCGGACCCCTCAGTGGCGTCTCGTTTGCAGTCTGGGCACCGAATGCGCGCGGGGTGCGGGTAGTCGGAGACTTCAATCATTGGGATGGCACCGCCCATCCCATGCGCAGCCTCGGCTCCGCCGGCGTCTGGGAAATCTTCGTGCCGGGCATCGATTCCGGAGTGCGCTACAAGTTCGCGATTCTCGGGCCCGATGGGCATTGGCGCCAGAAGGCTGACCCGATGGCTTTTGCCACCGAGGTGCCACCGGCCACCGCGTCGGTGGCGTTCACCACGACGTACTCCTGGCAGGACCAGGCCTGGATCCAGGCTCGCGCTGAGGGCGATCCCCATCGCAAACCCATCAGCATCTACGAACTACACCTCGGCTCCTGGCGCCCCGGCCTGGACTATCGCCAGTTGGCCACCGAACTCGTGGAGTACGTCACCGAGTGCGGTTTCACCCACGTCGAACTGCTGCCGGTGGCCGAACATCCGTACGGCCCGAGCTGGGGCTATCAGGTCACCAGTTACTACGCACCCACCGCTCGCTTCGGATCCCCCGACGATCTGCGCATGCTCATCGACAGCCTGCACCAGGCGGGCATCGGCGTGCTCGTCTACTGGGTCCCGGCCCACTTTCCGAAGGACGGCTGGGGCATGGCCAGGATTGACGGCACCGCGCTCTACGAGCATGCAGACGCGCGCCGCGGGGAACACCCCGACTGGGGCACCTATGTGTTCGACTTCGGCCGACCCGAGGTTCGCAACTTCCTGGTAGCTAATGCCCTGTTCTGGCTCGAGGAGTTCCATATTGATGGCCTGCGCGTCGATGCCGTTGCCTCGATGCTCTACCTGGATTACTCCCGTGGTCCAGGTCAGTGGGAGCCGAATACCTTCGGTGGTCGCGAGAACCTGGAGGCGGTGGCCTTTCTCCAAGAACTCAACGCGACGATCTACCGACGGGTTCCCGGCGCGATCACCATCGCCGAGGAGTCAACGGCCTGGGGTGGTGTCACGCGGCCCACGTTCCTGGGCGGACTCGGCTTTGGTTTCAAATGGAATATGGGTTGGATGCACGACTCACTGGACTACCTGCGCCATGAACCCATCCACCGTCAGTACCACCACAATCAGATGACCTTCGCCATGATGTACGCCTATAGCGAGCGCTACGTCCTGCCGATCTCCCATGACGAGGTAGTGCACGGCAAGGGTTCCCTCATCGCACGGATGCCCGGGGATCGCTGGCAACAACTGGCAAACCTGCGTGCGTTTCTCGGGTTCATGTGGGCGCACCCGGGACGCAAGCTGCTCTTTATGGGATCGGAGTTCGCGCAGTCCAGCGAATGGGACAGTGAGCGCGGCCTGGAGTGGTGGTTACTGCAGTTCCAGGAACACTCCGGGATTCTTCGCACGGTAAGTGACCTCAACCGGGTGTATCGGGAGCTGCCGCCGCTGTGGGAATTGGATGACGAGCCGGCCGGCTTCAGTTGGATTGAGGCGAATGATCACGGTGCAAATGTCTTCAGTTGGTTGCGTTTCGATCGAACCGGCGCGGCCGTCGCCTGCCTGGTGAACCTTTCACCGGTGCCACGCACGGGCTATCGCATCGGCCTGCCTTGGGCCGGTACCTGGTCTGAGGTACTCAACACCGACGCCAAGATCTATGGCGGTAGCGGCATGGGCAACCTGGGAGAGGTGCAGGCCAGCACGCAGCGCAGTTGGCATGGCCGACCGGCCTCCGCCGAAGTGACGCTGCCTCCCCTAGCAACGGTGTACCTGGCCTCGTCGCCCGGTTAGATCACCACGCGCGAGGAGATTGACCCGTCTGCGAAGACCACCCTGGAAACCTTGGCTTCGCTGGTGATGTCGGCTTTGTTGGCGACGGTCCAGGACTGGTACGTCGGCTCCCCTGCACCCACGTAGCACCCGGTGTTCTTTGGTGAACTCTTTGACTCACCAACTGGGATCCGCAAGGAGACCTTCCCGAAGCACATCATGATCTCGTCTCGGAATGCGTCTTGGAAGGTTGCCTCGTACTCCACGGCCTTGACCGCCTGTGTGCAGCGATTTGTGAAGCGCACCTGGAATTCGACGAAGATCTCACCGCCGAATCCGTAGTCGGTGCCGTCCTTGTCGATGCGCAGATTGACGATCTCCCGCTGCAAACACTCGGTTGGGTCAGGCAACGCGCTCGGTGTCGGCGCAGCAGAGGGTGACGCGCTATCCGAGGTGTCACTAGGCGACGGACTGGCCGACGGGGTCTCGCGCGGCGTCGACTGGAACGGCCCAAAATCGAATGGCAGGAGATCCTGCAGTCCCAGTGCAGACAGATCAGGCAGTTTCGGGAGCTGCGGCTGTGGCAGGTTCACCGGGACGGCTGAGCATCCAGCCAACACTGAGGTCAATGTCATCGCGGCCAGCGCGGTAGCGATGCCAACCGTACGGCGCGTCCAGCGACGCCTGCTGCTAGAAGAGAGCACTGGCCAGCGCCGTTCGAGCAGCTGGCACCGCGGGGTCATCCCCGGCTACCTGGAACAGTTCGAGTAGGCGCGCCCGTGCAGCATCGCGTTCGGCACCTGAGGAATTCCGCACGCAGGCGATGAGTCGATCAAATGCCTGCTGCCAGCGGCCCGCAAGGGCATCGAAATCTGCGGCCAGGCTGACAGCTGCGAGGTCGTTGGGAGCTGAGCCTGCAGCGGCGAGCGCGGCTGATTCCTCAGCCTGTGCAGTGCGCCGGAAGAGTCCGACCATCGCGAGCCCCGCCTGCGCCTCGCCGTTACCCGGCTCGGTGTCGAGAATGACGCGGTAAGCCCGCTCGGCACCCTCCCAGTCACCCGCATCGATTGCAGTGGCTGCAGCATCAAACCGCGGATCCGACATCGGCTCTGCGTGGACGTCATCGGAAGATTCCAACGGTTCGCCACTCACAGTGCCGTCGACACCTTGACTGGCTGCCACACGTAGCACTTCGTCGAAGACTGCACGCACCTGCGCCTCGGGCACCGCGCCCTGGAAGAGTGGGATTGGTTGACCTTTGACAACGGCGAATACCGATGGAATGGACTGCACCTGGAAAGCAGCAGCGATGCGCTGCTCAGCGTCCACATCGATCTTTGCCAGCACCAAGCGGCCGCCGTAGGCGACGGCCAACGATTCCAGGATCGGCGATAACTGCTTACAGGGACCACACCAGGTTGCCCAGAGATCCAGGATCACCGGCACCGTCATCGAGCGATCGATGACCTCCGTCTGGAAGGTTGCCTCGGTCACGTCGATGACCAGACCGGCTGGCGCATTGGCCATGGCAGCCGCTGCCTTGGCCTGGTTCTGCCGGGCAGAAGCCAACGCACCCAGGTCGATGGCCCCACGTGCGGCGAAGGACGGCTGACTCACGGCCCTAGTCTGACGCATCCCATCCCCGTTGCCATCATCGGATCGATTAGGGCCGCAAACCAGCGGCGAGTCGCTCTGCCGCGCTGTAGGCGTCCAGGTCCCCGGCGAGCACCTGCTGGCTCAGAGCATCGAGCTCCTCGGAGTGCTGCTGCACGGCCGTGAGGGTTCGAGTGACGAGCAGGGCGGTCACTTCCTCGCGCACCCGACGGAGCCGCCGTTGGTGATCTTCACCGGACTGCTGCAGCCAGGCCTGGTGCTCATCGATGGCGGTCACGAGTTCGGTGATGCCGTCGTCTTTATTGCCGACAGTCAACACGACGGGGGGCTGCCAACCGGACCAGGAACCAAGGGCGATCATCTGCCGAAGCTCCCGGGCGGTGGTCTGAGCACCATCCCGATCGGCTTTGTTGACCGCGAAGATGTCGCCGATCTCCAGAATGCCGGCCTTTGCCGCTTGGATGCCGTCGCCCATACCGGGTGCAAGCAGCACAATGGTGGTGTCTGCCGTCGCAGCGATTTCAACCTCTGACTGTCCGACGCCGACAGTTTCGATCAGCACTACATCAAAGCGGGCGGCCGCCAGGACAGCGATGATTTGGGGTGTGGTGGCAGCTAGGCCACCCAGATGACCACGTGAGGCCATTGATCGGATGTAGACACCGGAATCATTGGCATGCTGCTGCATCCGGATGCGATCCCCGAGGAGTGCGCCGCCGCTGAATGGAGAGCTGGGATCCACGGCAAGTACTGCGACGCGTTGACCGCGGGTGCGAAAGGCACTCACCAGTGCAGCAGTAATGGTCGATTTGCCTACGCCGGGAGACCCTGTCAGACCGATGACCTGCGGCGCATGTTCGGCGGCATCCGCAGCCAACTCAGCAAGGATCCCGCGTGCCTGCTCGGATTGCGATTCCACCGCGGTGATGGTGCGCGCCAGCGCACGCACATCCTGGGATTTCAGTGCGGCCAGTAACTGCGTCATGGCTACAGACCCATCACACGATCGAACTGCCGGTCCAAGAGCAGTGCCCTGTCCAAACTGAGGGCAGCAGTGACGTAGCAGGAATCCAGTACTTCAGTCGGAGGGAATATCCAGGGATCATCCACCAAGCTGGGGTCGATCTCGCCCATGGCCTCCTGGGCACCGGCCACCGGACAGACGTACTGGATCCAAGCAGCGACCTGCGCAGCGATCTTGGGGTCGTAGTAGTGGTTCATGAGCGCCTCAGCGCCAACCTTGTTCGGTGCGCCATCGGGAATGAGCATTGAATCCGCCCAGACGATCCCACCGGAGTCCGGCAGAGCAAAACCCCACTCATCACCAAGGGCGAGCACATCACCAGACCAGCCGATAGCCGCGATGAGATCACCCGACTCAAGTCCGGCGATGTAGTCATTGCCGGTGACCTGTCGTATGTAGCCACGCTCAACAAATCCGGCCAGCACATCCAGAGTTTGTTCGAACTGCGCATCAGTGAAGTTCGCCGGATCGAATCCCTGCCAGGCCAGGAGTGGCCCCATGGTGTCCATGGTCTCGCTGAGCACCGAGATGCGGCCACGTAGGCGCTCATCGAAGAACTGCTCGAAGGTGGTGAGTTCGGCCACTCCCATACGTTCCTGCAGGAGAGCGACGTTGAACCCGAAACCAGTAAATCCCGATTGCCACGGCAGGGTGTAGGTGCGATTCGGGTCAAATGAGGCCTCGCGCAGTCGCGGAAGCAGGTTGACCGCATTGGGAATACGCGAATAGTCCAGGGGTTGCGCGAATCCCAACTCGACGAATAGTTGGGCAGTTTCCTCGCTGAAAACGACGATATCGCGGTCGATACCTCGGCCTGACTCAAGTTGATCGCGCACCTTGGCGTAGAACGTTTGCCCATCGTTGATGTCTTCCTGGTACTGCACGCTGATGCCAGTGCGTTGGGTGAACAGGTCCAGGGTGCTGGGTGAACCGGATTCCGGAACGTCCATATACATGGGCCAGTTGGAAAACACTACGTCTGTTGACGCCTGACTCTCGGCTTGGGTCGCAGTACCAGACTCACGCGAGCAACCAACCAGCCCGCTGCCAACCACACCCAATCCGCCGATGCCCAGGCCGCCGACGAGGCTTGCCTTGAGCATGGATCGGCGTTCAAGTGCGACACCGCGGCGGACACGCGCCGCGAGCACCCGGATATCGGCATCCATCACTGTCACCATAGGCGCATGAGCGGTGACTCCGTGGCATTGGGTCCGCAGGCCGTGGTCCAGGCCATTGACCATGTAGGAATAGCCGTACCCGACCTGGACGAGGCCATCGAGTTTTACGGACGAACCTTCGGTCTGACAGTGACGCACCGTGAGGTGAACGAGGAGCAGGGTGTTGCCGAAGCCATGCTCGGTGCCGGTAACGGCTGCATACAACTGCTTGCTCCACTCAACCCCGACTCACCCATAGCCAAGTTCCTGGATCGATCCGGTCCGGGCATCCAGCAGCTGGCCTATCGCGTTGCCAATGTGGCCGAGGCGTCAGCGACCCTGCGTGCGCGCGGCATCCGCATGCTCTATGACGAACCGCGCCGCGGCACCGCAGGTTCGTTGATCAACTTCGCCCATCCCAAGGATTGTGGTGGCGTGCTCGTCGAACTCGTCCAGCCCGCCGGTGTGCTGATGGAGCACACCTGATGCCTTCCCCATCTGTTGCCAGCATTCAGGAATGGCTCGCCGCAACCTGGCCAGCACTCACCCAGGGCCTCGGGGATGCAAGCATGCGCCCACTCCTTGCGATCGGGGCCGGGCTCCTGGCGGTATTCCTCGGCGCATTGCTGCTGCGCCGAGCCAAGCGAGCGTTGTGGGCCGCCGCATTCAGTGCCGCACTGGTCGCTGGGTGGTGGTGGGCCAGCCGCAACGACGCCTGGTCGCAGCTCTTGGAGTTCATGCGCTAGGCCGCAGTACAGCTTCACCACTTGGGGCGCCTACGATGAACCGTGGCCGCCGAACCGGTGACCAGTGCTACTCCCTGGAAACTCGATGCCGGGCGACGTGCTGGGGAAATGGGCTACCTGCCCGGCCTGGATGGCATCCGAGCCCTGGCAGTCCTCGGCGTGCTCCTCTACCACGCAGACCTGGTCTGGATGCGTGGCGGATTCCTCGGCGTGGATGTCTTCTTCGTCCTCAGTGGCTTTCTCATCACCTCACTGCTGCTCGAGGAATTCGACCGCAGTGGCCGTATCGACTTCAAGCGCTTCTATCTCGGTCGAGCCCGACGACTCCTGCCAGCTCTGGTGCTCATGCTCCTCGTCGTCGCCACCGCCACCGCGATCTGGTACCCGGACGCTGCGCGACAACTCCTGGGCGACACGCTCGCGTCGATTTTCTACATCAATAACTGGTGGTACATCCTCGCTGACCAGTCCTACTTTGATTTCACTGGGCGGCCGCCGCTACTGAAACACCTGTGGTCTTTGGCAGTGGAGGAACAGTTCTACTTGATCTGGCCGCTCGTCGTGTTCATGGTCGTACGACGACTAGGTCGTCGCGGGTTGCTCTGGGTGGCGGTTGGGCTCGCAGTGCTCTCAACCGCTTGGATGACGGTGCTCTCCATCAATTCCGGCTTTCCGGAACTCGCTGACCCGAGTCGGGCGTACTTCGGCACCGACGCACACGCCATGGGCTTACTCATTGGTGCCGGGCTTGCCTGTGTGTGGCGTCCGGGTCGACTTCCCGAGACCCTGCGCCGGGGTGCGGTGATCACGTTGACCACCGCTGGCCTGCTCGCGCTGGTGACCACCATCGGGTTTTTCCTGTGGGTGGGGGAATTCACCCCGTGGCTCTACCAACGGGGTGGCTTCACCCTGCTAGCCATCGTTGTGGCTTTACTCATTGCCGCGTCCACGCACCCAGCCCTACCACTGGGCCGGTGGATGGGTCGTCAGCCCATGCGCTACATCGGGCAGCGTTCCTATGGGCTGTATCTGTGGCATTGGCCGATCTTTATGGTCACCCGTCCGCTACTCGATGTGCCCATCGATGGACCACTGCTCTTCCTCGTTCGCATGGTGCTCACCTTCGCCATCGCAGAAATGAGTTACCGCTTCGTGGAGATCCCGATTCGGCGGGGGGCCATCGATCGCTGGCTGCAGGGTTGGCGTGGTGCCGAAGGAGCTGAGCGGCGTCGGCGAACCAGGCAAGGGATCATCGCCATCACCGCATCCGTAGCACTCATCGCCGCTCTCGGTATGGGTCTCGGTCGTGCAGCAGGTCAGGCCGCGCCAGTGGCACAGGACGTTGCCGAAGCCATCGGCGTTGCCGATGGTGGCCCCAGCGAGGTGAGCCTCGACGATGGAGAGATCTCCACCGGCGAGGAGGCTTCGGGGACGAATGCGCCCACGCCTTCGGGAAGTGCCAGCAGTCCCAGTGCACCAGACAACGGCACCATCAGCCTGATTGGTGATTCGGTGTTGCTTGGCGCGCGCAAGACCGTCCAGAAGGTTATTCCGGGTGCCCGAGTCGATGCCGCGGTCTCGCGGATGCCGGGAGCCTTCGTCGGCCGAGTGAAGAAGCTCAAACGGCGGGACAAACTCGCTCCCATCGTCGTGGTGCATCCCGGCACAAACGGCGTACTACCGGAATCCATGCTTCGCGACATCCTTGACCCGCTGGTCGCGGTACCCACGGTAATCATCGTCAACACCGCGGTCCCGCGCACCTGGGAGGAGCGAAACAACGAGGTGGTGGCCAAGGTCATTGCCGACTACCCGAACGTGAAACTGGCTGACTGGAATGCAGCCAGCGCAGATCACCCGGAGTACTTCGTCAGCGACGGCATCCATCTCACCAGCAAAGGGGCCCGAGCCTTTGCTGAACTCGTCAAAGAAGTCGCGGGGCTGTGAGGCCGACTAAGGCTCACGATGCTGAGCACTGGGATGTCATCGTGGTCGGTGCAGGACCAGCGGGTGCGATGGCCGCCTATGAGGCGGCGAGGTCCGGCGCCCGCGTGCTGCTGCTGGAGCGCGAAACCCTTCCCCGCTACAAACTCTGCGGTGGTGGACTCATCGGGTTGACGCTGCAGTCACTGCCGGACGGGATTGACCTCCCCATCCGCAATCAAGCGCGCTCGGCAACGATCACAGTCAACCTCGGAGAAGAGCGCACGCGACAGGCTGAGGGCGTCATCATTCCCATGGTCATGCGCGATGCGTTCGATGCGCAGTTAGTGAAAGCGGCGGTCGCCGGCGGTGCACAGTTGCGAACCGAGGTCACCGTGGAGCGCGTCGAACCACGGCCCGCGCATGTGGACGTACATACCAGTGTCGGGACCCTGCAGGCTGCGGTGGTCGTCGGCGCAGATGGCAGCACCTCCCGGGTGGCACGGGCGGCGGGCGCGCAGTTCGCGCAGATCGACCTCGGACTCGAAGTCGAGGTTGAGGTACCCGAATCAGTGCAGCACCACTGGCAGGACCGGGTTCTGGTCGACTTCGGGCGCATCCCGGGTGGTTACGCCTGGATCTTCCCCAAGGGAGATCGGCTCACTGTTGGGGCAATCGCGGCCAAGGGCTCTGCTCAGCAGCAACGCCAATACCTCACCGACCTCCTAATCCGCTTCGATCTGCAGGACTACCCGCAGGCGGTGGCTGCCGGTCACCTGACCCGCTGCCGGACGAACCAGTCACCGCTTGCCGTAGATCGACTCCTTCTTGCCGGCGATGCTGCCGGCTTGCTCGAACCGTGGACGCGCGAGGGCATCTCGTTCGCCCTGCGCAGTGGCCGACGCGCTGGGGCTACCGCAGCCCAGATCGCCCTTGCAGACCTGACCTGGTCAGAGGGCGCGCAGCAGTATCAGCGGGCCATCAGCGGCACCTTGGGTGCCGAGATGCAGGTGGGCTTCCAAGCCCTGGCCGCCTACCAGCGGCACCCGCGCACGTTCGCCAAGGCTCTGGTCAGTAGCGGACCTGGTTGGCGATCATTCGTACGACTCGCCCGCGGCGAGACAACGCTGGCACGCGCTGGTCGCCGCCCACCAGTACGCCTGGCACTGGCCGCGCTAGCTCGCTGAGGCTCCGAGCGCGACACGAAATCCACGTATTGCCCGGGCTAGCGCTTCAGGAGCCTCTACCGGAGTGAGATGACCCGCACCAGGGATGACCTGCAGCGTGCCCCGCTGCAGCGCTGCGAGCATGTGTTCCTGTTCTTCACGCGGACTCAACACATCCTCATCGCCGTAGACCACCAACGTGGGACAGGCCAACTGGCGCAGCACCTCGGTGGAATCCGGCCGTTCCGCCATCGCACGCTGGTACCAGGCCACCGCATCACCAGGCGCCTGGTTCAACCAGGTGCGTACCTGCTCAACAACGGCAGGGCGGTGTTGCAGCGTGGTCGGACCGAGCAACTTCGGCAGCAGCTGTGACTGCAGCAACGCTGCAACCTGCGATGGATCGGCTTCGACCTGCGCGGCCATTGCAAGCCGACCATCACGTGCTGCCGGACTATCAGCGGTGGACTTGGTATCCACCAGGATGAGGCCAGCGATGAGATCCGGATGCGCGCGGGCGATCGCCATGGCGATGTACCCGCCGAGGGACACACCGGCAAACACCCAGGGTGGCGTGAGATTCGAGTCGGCCATGAGTTGCGTCACGAGGTGATCGGCGACAGCTGCCAGGCTGGGCGATGTATCCAGCAGCGGGGTTCCGGCAAATCCGGGCACGATTGGCACGAGTGACGGGATCGCCGGGATCGATACGATCTGCTGCGTCGAAGTTTCCGACTTCGCTATCGCAGCACCGACTCCCTCAGCATCGTGGTCACGGGGTTCACGCAGCAGACCTGCCACCTGGCCCCACATCTGTGGACCGAAGGGGAATGCATGCAGCAGAACGATCGGCACGTTCACAGGTCACTCCAGCGAGTCATGGGACCGGACCACTCCGGTGGCAGTGGAGCATGCTCCGGGGCGACGATCGACGTGATCTCATCCAGCACGATGCGGACGAACCGCTCCCCTACCCACAGGTGTCGTCCCTGCGGCACCACGATCACGTCAGCCTGTGGCACCACCGCAAAACGCTCTTTCGCGGGTTCGGCGGGAAGGTAGTCATCGAACTCCGGTACCAG
>CAZKFI010000042.1:0-9107 GCA_964551975.1 uncultured Bifidobacteriaceae bacterium
AGCCGTAGCAACAAACTCGAAGACTGTAGGGCAGACGACAACAAATTTCGAATAAGAAAAGTTCGAATGAGAGAGGAAAGCAATGTCAAACAATGCAATTGGCATGATCGAAACAAAGGGCTATGTCGCGGCGCTCGCGGCAGCTGATGCCATGGTGAAGGCTGCGAACGTCGTGATCGTCGCACGCGAGGAGGTCGGAGACGGACTCGTCGCCGTCACCATCGTTGGCGACGTGGGCGCTGTGAAGGCTGCGACCGAGGCTGGCTCAGAAGCGGCCGGTCAGGTGGGTGAACTGGTCAGCGTGCATGTGATCCCGCGTCCACATGCGGAGCTGAGCAAGCACTTCAAGGTGTCGGCCTAGGCGTGACCGCACTTCCCGATACCCCCAATCCCGAACTGCGGGTCTACCTCCCCTTGGTGGATCTCCAGCCTCAGTTCGCGGCCTATCTGGGCACCCCGACGCGGGCGCGTGGTTACCCTCCATACGCGGGTCAGCACGCGCTCATCGTCGAGGTTGCGCCGGGGTTGGCGATTGAGCGGGTAACCGATCTTGCTCTGCGCTCGGTACCAGGAATTGAGCCGGGCATCTTGTTCGTAGAGCGACAGTTCGGTGTACTCGAGGTTCATGGCGACGACCTAGCCCAGGTTCAAGCAGCTGGTGCCGCGATTCTCGCCGGAATAGGGGCGAGGGCGGAAGACCAGTTGCGTCCCAGAATTCTCTTTCACGACGTGATCGAGGATGTCAGTGACGCACATGCAGTCATCATCAATCGCAATCGCCAGGCGTCTATGTTGCTCCCTGGGCAGAGCCTTCTGGTGTTCGAGATGACGCCTGCACTCTTTGCAGCCGTCGCGGCAAACGAAGCTGAAAAGTCAGCCCCGGGTCTGACTTTGGTGGATGTCCAGATGATTGGCGCCGCTGGCCGCGTCTACATTGGGGGCACAACCGAAGAGGTGGAAGTTGCTCGCCAGGCGATCGGGCAGGCACTGACCACCGTGCAGGGGCGGGATCAGTAGTCAAGCTTGATGCAGCATGGGAGGGTCCATGGCGGATCAAACGAGTGATGGGGTCGTGTTCGAGGACTTCGCGCGGGCTGCGTTGCCGATGTACGGCTTTGGGCCGGAAACGCCACTGACCCTGCTGAATGTGTCTGAGAATGCGACCTTTCGCATCGACCATCCTGACGGTGGGCGAAGTGTTCTGCGCGTTCATCGGACCGACTATCACACGCTGCCTGCAATTGAGAGCGAGTTGACTTGGATCACTGCCCTGCGTGAACAGGGCATAGTGAAGACTCCGCCGTTTCTGCCGACGGATTCGGGAAGTCCGGTGGCTACGGTGACGTTGCCCAATGGCGCCTCCCGCTATGTCGCCCGCTTCGCCTGGGTTGACGGTGTGGAACCCACCGAGGATCGCCTGGTTGAGGACTTCAAGCAGTTGGGTGCGGTCACCGCCCGGCTGCATTTGCACACCAAAGGGTGGTCGAGACCAGCGGGCTTTACCCGATTCACTTGGGATTTCGAAACCTCCCTTGGGTCTGATGGACACTGGGGGAGTTGGCGTGACGGGCTTGGCGTCGGGCCCGAGGAGGCGGAAATTCTCGGTCGTTGCGCGGACCGCATCCAAGCGCGCCTTCAGGCCTACGGCAAGGGTCCGGATCGCTTCGGCCTGGTGCACGCGGATATGCGTCTGGCGAATCTGCTGGTAGACGGTCCCAATGTGACGGTCATCGACTTCGACGACTGCGGATTCAGTTGGTTCATGTACGACCTTGGATCTTCCCTGTCATTCATCGAACACGAGCCATATGTGCCCGATCTGGTGGACTCCTGGGTCACTGGGTACCGGTCGGTGACACCGTTGACAGTGGATGAGGAGACCGAACTCCCAACCTTCATCATGCTCCGTCGCCTACTCTTGGTGGCTTGGATCGGGTCCCACTCCAGCACAGAAACGGCTCAGGGTCTCGGAGAGCAGTACACGCAGGACAGTTGCCGGCTGGCAGAGGAGTACCTGTCACGATCGTTTAGCTGATTGGCATCCACCAGACCGAATCGAAAGGAGCAACGATGCTGACACCTATTAAGGGGCGCACCGCAATCGTCACGGGCGGAACCAAGGGAATTGGCAAGGGCATTGCTCGAGTGATGGCCAAGGCCGGGGCAAATGTGCTGATTACGGGGCGCAACGAGGATGATGCGCAGCGGGCTGTTGCTGAATTGACGGGTCTTGGGGCTCAGGCCAGCTATTTTCTCGGCGACGTCGCCACCCAGAAGTCCTGTGAAGCGATGGCAGCGGCGGCGGTATCCACCTACGGCGGTATTGACATCCTGTGTGCGAATGCTGGCATCTTCCCAGCTTCAAAGCTCGCATCTATGACCGAAGACGAGATGGACCTTGTCTACGGCACCAACCTCAAAGGCACGATGCTCAGTGTGCAGGCGTGCCTACCGCACCTGAGGGACTCTGGCCATGGCCGAGTCATCCTGACTTCTTCGATCACCGGGCCAATTACGGGATATCCAGGTTGGTCGCATTACGGCGCAAGCAAGTCCGCCCAACTCGGCTTCATGCGGACTGCGGCGATTGAGCTTGCACCACTAGGCATCACGGTGAACGCTGTCCTGCCTGGCAACATTGCCACCGAGGGGCTGGCAGATTTGGGACCGGAATATCGAAAGTCCATGGAGATGTCGATTCCGCAGCGGCGCCTCGGTGAAGTTGAAGACATCGGTAATGCTGCGCTGTTCTTTGCCTCCGATGAAGCTGCTTACGTCACGGGTCAGGCACTTGTTGTGGACGGCGGCCAGATTCTGCCGGAGTCGCTCGCCGCCCTCGACGCGATGGAGTCATGACCGGCGATCCAGCCTCAGGGTCTGGGCTGGGTCCGACGAGTGAGGATGTACGCCAACGTCTGATGGAGTTGGTCCAGCAAGGGACCTTGCGACCGGGGCAGCGATTGGGCGCGGAGCGCGAACTTGCTGAGGAACTCGGCGTGAGCCGTTCATCGCTGCGACAAGCGTTGGCCTGGATGGAGTTGGCTGGAGTCATCCGACGGGTCCCTGGGCGCGGTGGTGGCACTTTCGTGGCCGGCAACAAGGTCGAACGGGATCTGTCGCGCATCGTGGGCGTTCCTATGCTCTTGCGGGATCAAGGTTTTGCTGCGGGTACGCGGGTTGTCAGCGTTGGTGTACGGCCAGCAGGGGAACGTGTTGCGCAGGCGCTCGGCATTGAATCAACAGCATTCATCGTGGACCTGGTCCGAATCCGATTCGCTGACCAGGCGCCCATCTCTCTCGAGCAGGCGATGATCCCGGCAGACCGCGTCCCGGACCTGCCCTCACGGGACCTGAGCGGATCCCTCTACGAATTGCTAGATCGTGAATACGGTCTACGTCCCGGCGAAGCCGTGGAGCAGATTGAGGTGGCCGCAGCCACTGCCCAAGAGGCAGCGATTTTGGAGATGACCCCTGGTCATCCAGTCCTCGTGATTACCCGTACAACCACTGACTCCGATGGTGCCGTTTTCGAATACTCCCGCGATCTGTTCAGAGCGGATCGAACGCGCATGCTCGTTCGTACTCAAGGCACCCCGTCTAGTGAGCGCGCCAGGTTGGCTGGGCGTCGCGTCGAGGTACTCCCCGGCCGAGAAGGGCAGGGACTGGGAGTGGAATGACGGATGTCAGTACCTCGAGCGGTGAGACTGCTCGCGAGGTGCTGCATCAGGTCGAGCTAGGTCTTATGCCCTCATCTCAAGGTCTTTTGCCGGGCCTCATTGGCCTGTCTACCAGGCATGCTTCATGAATGGGCCGTGATCAACCGTGGGCCCTGATCGTTCGCTGGCCCTCACCAGCGCGAAAAGGGAGTAGATGCGATGTACCGCAGAAAATTTGATCAGATGGTGTCCCTAGCTGGTGTGGTGCTCGCGGTTGTCCTGGGCGTCGCCGGCGCACTGCTGCTCTGGGGAGGAAATTTCGCTCACGGAACGGTCACGACGGAGCTCACAGGTCAGCGCATCGCCTTTTCGGCGAACGCTGAGGAGTTACCACCGGAACTCCAGGACCTGGCAGGAGTGGCGGTCATTGATGGACCGACTGCCCAGGCATACGCCGAACTGATCGATGGGCATTTGGCGGGTATGGCGGGCGGCCAGACGTATTCCGAGGTTTCCGCGGCATGGATTGAGGGTGGACGTTCCGATGAAACGCTCGCTGATCAGCGGATGACGTTGTTCATGGGTGAAACACTACGCGGTCTGCTGCTCAACGCGTACGCATTCTGGACGGTCGGCACAATCGCAATTTTCGCAGCGTGGGGCGCTTTTGCTGCAAGTGCGCTGATGTTCCTGCTGGCCGGGCTGGGTTTCATCCACATGAGTCGTACGGACCTCAACGAGGTGATCTTCGACCACGCAGCGAGTAGTCGCTAGGCGGCACATTGCGTTGCAGGTAGTTGCTAGCCCTGGCCGGCGAAAGCGGTAGCGCAGCACCCTGCCAGGATGCGGATATGCGCAGGCTGGTCGGCCATGTGGTTCTCGCGCTGATTCCACTGTGCCTGGTATCGCAGCCAGTTTTGGCTGTCCCCGGGGAATCCTTCCTGGGTTCCAGCGTCACGCTGCAAGCAACGCGGCTGCCCACCGCCGATGAATTGCGCTGCGCGAACGTCGCCTGCTCACCAGGGCTCTTCCCTGAGCCAATGTTGACTGGTGTTGAATACCGCACCGATCGGTTGATTGGCGGTGGCGCCTTTGCCTCTGATTCCGGGTATCAAGGCAAGTTGAGTGCCTTCTGGACAAGTGCGCCGACCATACAAAGCACCAGCGACGCCGCATTCCTTTCGATCAATCTCGTGTCCTTTGCCACTACCGGGGATGCTCGGACGGCGATCCGCAACGATGCGGCCTTGGAGGGCATAGACCTGCAGCCCAGTGCATCGGCAAATTCGGTGGATCGATGGACAGCCACCCTCAACGCGCCGGATGGTTCGCGGGTCAACTACGTTTACCTGCTGACAAGATCCCCAGCGCCTTCGGTCATCAGATCCGTGTGTGCGCTGACTGGATCTACTCGGCGAAGCCCATGGTGTGGGCCATCATCACTCCTGCGGATAAGCATGGATCTTGCTCTCAGGGCCCCTCAAGCAGAGCCACCTGAGCCCATAGAACGTGAGTCGATGACTCAGCTCCCGACCACATTGCGCCAAGTGTTCTCGACGGTCTCACCAGGGACCGCGCCGTGGCTTGCTGACACTCCTGACGACGTGCTTCTCGAGGCACTCGCTGATACAACCACCCTGAGCAGTCAGTATGAGCCGAGTGGGCAACCTGCTCTGGCCCTCTTCCTTCGTAGTGTTCAGATAACCGGCAGTTCCGGGACACAGGCATTCGTCAGTCAGGGCTGTGCACGGCCGCTTCCCGGCACAAGCTGTCGCCTAGTGCCGTGGGGTACTGAGGGAACGGTGATGCACGTTGGTCTCAAGTCACGACCTCGGCAGGTTCTCATGATGCAGATGCGAGTGTTCGCCAACGGTCGCCTGGCGACCCTTACATGCACTCGGCCCCGCGGCTACTCGGCACTTACTGCGATCCAGCAGCGCACCTGTATCGATGCGGGAGCTGCTTTGACTCGAGCATCCGCTGCCTAGTGCCGTGATCGCCAGCCAGTCACTGAAGTGGCTCTGGGATGGAGCAGGTGGTGGTCATCTGGTAGGTCCGTCCAACGGTGGAGGCGACGTGTATACCGTGCATTGCCTCCAGAACGTGTAGTGCCATTGCCCCTGACGCTCGCGGGCTCTGCTGAGTTCGAATGGCATGAGCAAGATCAGCTACGCCGAGGCCGCGACTGTCGTTCTGCCAGGGTCCGAGAACGGGGATCGACGTCCATTCGGGTGCGTGGCCTTCGCGCAAGAGAACTGGTCCACCAAACGTGTTCGGGTCTGGTCCATGCATGCTCGCCAGCGTTCCGTAGACCTCAAGGTGGGGGACCTGCGCCGCCCAAACGTCGAAGGTCGTAACAAGTGTTGCGGTAGCCCCGCTCGTGAAGCGCAGCAGTGCCGCGACGTGGGTAGGCACCTCGACGTCGATAACGGATCCAGCCAGGGGCTCACTCGTGATCGTGCGAGTGGGGAATGTGGTCTGCTCGAAGCCCATCACCTCCGATATCGGCCCGATGAGGCTCACCAGCGCAGTGAGGTAGTACGGACCCATGTCAAGTAGGGGACCGGCACCAGTTTGGTAAAAGAATGCTGGGGCAGGATGCCAATTCTCGTGACCATGGCAGATCATGAACGCAGTCGCGGCCACCGGTGCTCCGACTCTGCCCTGGTCCATAAGTCGTCGACAGGTTTGTAGGCCATCACCAAGGAAGGTATCTGGGGCGCAGCCAATGAGTAGACCGGCTGCTTGGGCCTGATTCAGCAGAGCCTGTGCATCCTCAAACGCAACTGCGAGGGGCTTTTCGGAATAGACATGCTTACCCGCGCTCAAGGCCGTCGCGCTGATGCTGGCGTGAACTTGTGGCGTCGTGAGGTTCAGAACTAATTCAATGGCCGGATCCGAGAGTAGGTCGTCGAGATTTTCATAACCTCGAATGCCCCATTGTGTCGATGTTGCCTGAACTCGTGACTCATCGAGATCACTGCATCCGATGATGTTGACAGCGTCGGCAAACCGTGCGGAGAGGTTGCTCAAGTAGGTGGCGCTGATGTTGCCAAGCCCAACAATGCCTACACCCACCGGTGCATGTTCAGCCGGCAAGCCAACCTCCGTCGACAGGCAGTACGACCCCGGTCACGTAGCGTGCGGCATCGCTCGCCAGGAATGTCACTGGCCCGGCAATGTCAGATGGCTCTGCCCACCGCGCTAACGGAATGCGCGCGTCAATTGGTGCGCGAAGGTCCGCGTCTTCCAGGAGCCGGCCTGCCATTGCAGTGCGGACGTAACCAGGTGCCACGGCATTCACCCGAATCCCCAGTGGCGCCCACTCAAGTGCTAGCGCCCTCGTTAATCCCGCAAGCCCACTCTTTGCAGCGGTGTAAGCCGCGACCATGCTGGAGCCTTGAAGTGACAGCAGCGAGCCAATATTCACGATCGCTCCGCCTGCAGTGCCAAATGCTCGGGCTGCAGCCTGACTGAGTTGGAATGCTGCCGTGAGGTTGACGTTCATTTCATGCTGCCACTGATCCAGCGTCATCTCCAGAGCGGGAGTGACGGTTATTCGGCCAGCGTTGTTGACCAGGATGCTTGGCTGACCCAGTTCCTGATGAATCTGTTCCATCAGTGCAGTGATGCCCGAGGGTGACAGTTCATCAAGGTCACATTGGTAGGCGCGGGCACCGGCATCCCAAGCCTGAACGTCCTCTAATGCCTCAACCACATTCGTTCGGTAGATAAGGGCGACATTGGCCCCGGCCTGAGCCAATCCCACTGCAATGGCCCGTCCGATGCCAGTACCAGCACCGGTGACCAGGGCCACGCGCCCGGTGAGGTCACATGGCGACGACGTCATGGCTTCTGCAGCATTGATGGAAGGAGCAGGGCTTGGCCGGTTCGCTCCTTGATCGCATCCCAGGTGGACAGAATCCGAATACCCTCCAGAACGGTCCGGAAGACTGAGTCTGACCCGGCACCCACTTCGAGATTGCCCTTGGGTGTGCTGTTCACGACAGCGTTGACGGCACCGGCGCGGAACCCGAACAGACTGCAGAGCACATAGATGATCGAGGTTTCACGTTCGAAGTTCTTGATGCCCACTTTGCGCCAGTACTCAGGTATCCGCGCGCTGTCTTCTTGGAGATAGTCCAACACTGGTCGACCTTGACCAGCCTGACAGGAGTCGGTCGACCGAGTGATACCCACGTGGTACGGGATCTCCAAGGCATGGGCAGCCTCGGCCATGGCCAGCATGACCTCATGGTTGGCGATGGCCGGGTAGGTGGGCACGACGTACGCGGCGGAGGTCCCTTCATCGCGAACGGCACCGGAGGCGATCACCAAGTCACCTACCTCGATGTCTTCGAGGTAGGTTCCCGAGGTCCCAGCGCGTATAAACGTATCCGCTTTGGAAAAGCGAAAGAATTCGACCAAGGCAATTTCGGTTTCCGGTGCGCCACTGCCGGTGGAGCAGACCGTGATCGGCACGCCCTGGTACGTCCCTGTGTAGGTCACAAACATGTGGGTGTCGGCAATTAACCGCGCATCATCCAGGTAACCGGCTATGACTTCGGCGACGTCCTTTTCGTATCCGAGCGGGTCATGCACGGAGAGAATGACGTAGCGGCCAACGTCGTCAGGTGTGATGCGGGCCATCACGGACTTTCCCTTGTCGTCGAACAATGGTGGCGTAACGGGCTTGTCGGGCATGGAATTTCCCTCCTGAGCTCATATCGCGGTGCGACACCACCTGACTCGAAGGTGTCTGCGACACCACCTGACTCGACGGTGTCCTCGGACGCTAGCAGCGCCCACCAGGTGTTCGCTTTGTCCTGAACAATGCGGTCGCGATTCCCGTGTCGCTTAAGGTGTGCCCGTGGCGCCACATCTGCACTCCGCCGTAGTCGTCGTCAGCGACCAGGAGCTAGCCCTGGATTTCTATACGCGGGTGCTGGGTTGGGTGAAACGCGAGGACAATCAGATGTCCAAGGACTATCGGTTCTTGGTGGTCGTACCACCCGGTCACAGCACCGGTGTGGTCCTTGGTCCGGAACACATCCACGGTCGCAGCGCCCCTGTACCGACCGATCCGCAGGACACGGATATCTACTTGGTAACTGACGATCTCGCCGCTGACTACGAGCGCTGGACCGCGCAGGGGGTCGTGTTCGAAGGTCCTCCGGAGCCGATGCCCTGGGGTGGCCTGGGGGCACGGTTCTGCGACCCCTTTGGGAATCGCTTCTTCATTACTGACGGGGCGTAGGAGGAGCGCACAGGAGCGCCACCGCCTACACCAACCAGATCTGCGTGGCCGCCCCACTGATAGTCCCGGTCACCCGCACGCCCTCACCCCATGGGTGCGTATCTGCTTCCACTGCCGTGATGTCTGTGATCTCAATATCTATAACGGCTCCATACCGATCGAAACGCAGGCTCAGGGTGTGATCTGCTCTCACG
>CAZKFI010000042.1:9117-18034 GCA_964551975.1 uncultured Bifidobacteriaceae bacterium
CGGCGCTGACCAGCAGGTCGGGCTCATCCCAGGGTCGCGCCCGCGAACCGCCGGGCTGCCCATCGGAATCATCAAGGAAGATCCCGCACATGGCGTTTGGTCGAGATCTGACCGTCGCAATCCAGTCATCAATGAGGGTGCTCGCCGCTACTTCCTCATTCATCGCATTCACACCGGCATCCTCCCAGGGTGCCGCACAAGACGTGCCTTGCATACTCTCCCTTAGTCTGAGCGTCTCTAACGTGGATAAGCACAGGGCATGGGGAGGGGCGATGACCAGTTCTGACGGACGGGATGTGCGTGCGGAGATCCTTGACCTGGGGGATCAGCGACTGCTCGCGGCTGAGATCATCATTGACGCACCTGCCAACGTGATCTTCGACATCTTGGTTCAACCGCAACGGCACATTGATGTCGATGGTCAGAGGAGTGTGCAATCAGTTATCAGTGGACCGGAGCGTCTCACCCTGGGGTCGAAGTTCACCATGGGGATGCGTCTCGGTGTCCGGTATCGCATCACCAGCACCGTGTTGGAGTTCGTCCCGAATAAGCGCATCACCTGGGCGCACCTGCTGGGCAACCGGTGGTCCTACGACCTCACCGCACTGAGCCCAACCCAAACGCTGGTACGCGAAACGAATGACCTCAAGGCTGCTGGTTGGCGCGGAAGACTATCCCCGGTGGCCCGCAATCCGGAAGGTATGCGCAAGGCCATCGCCAAGTCCCTCGTACGTCTGAAAGCTATGGCTGAAGCCAGCACGTGAACTCAGACGGCTCATCGGCATCAAACGCGGACTCCTCAACCGACAGGCCCGTTGCCATTTTTGGCGCCCTCAATGCCGTCAACCGCAGGATTCTGATCGGCAATGCAATCTCCAGCCTGGGATCAGGACTCACCTTCTCGTTCCTGGTGATCTACCTCGGCCAAGCCCGCGGGCTAGGCACAACCACGGCCGGACTTATCGTCGCCTACATCGCCGTGCTGGGACTGTTACTTACCCCAGCCGTGGGCACGCTGGTGGACCGCATTGGTCCGCGACCAATCCTTATGTGCGGGCTGGTAGTGGCAGCACTGGGGAGCACGTTGCTGGTACTCGTAGATGGTCTTGCGATGGCGATTCTCGCCGCAACGGTGCTCAGCACAGGACAGTCATTACTCTGGCCACCACAGGCCGCGCTCCTAGCTCGCGTAACTCCTGCGAATCGTCGACAGGATCTGTTCGGACTGCAGTTCCTCGTACTGAATCTCGGTCTAGGTCTTGGTGGACTCATCTCCGCAACAATCGTCGATGTCGCCGAGCCGCAATCCTTTGTCCTGCTCTATCTCTTGGATGCGATGGCCTTCTTGGCTTACCTGGGCATCCTGCTTCCGATGAGCGGAGTGGGAGTCGGTCCAGGTACGGCCGAGAAGAACAGTGTGCCGCCCGAGGGCCAGTCCGCGCCGCGCGGGTATGGCCATGTGCTGCGCGATCGTGCCATGGTCCAACTCTCCATCGCGGCCGTGGTGATGCTTACCTGTGGATACGGAGCACTCGAGGTGGGCCTTCCTACCTATCTCACCCTTGTCGGTGGACTACCGGCTTCCATGGTTGCCGTCGCCTACGCCGTGAACACCGCCGTCATTGTGGCTGCCCAGGTGTTCGTATTGCGACGTATCCGCGGTCGAAGTCGCAGTCGCCTCGGGGCGATCGTAGGACTTACCTGGGCAGCGTCATGGCTGTTGATTGGCGTCTCAGTGGCCTTCCCAATGTGGCTGTGCATCACGCTCGTGTGCCTAGGCATTGCGCTATTCGGGTTAGGCGAGACCATTTGGTCACCAATCGTCCCTGCGATCGTCAACGAACTCGCACCTGAGGATCTTCGGGGGCGATACAACGCGGTTAGCGGCTGGGTGTGGAGCGTGTCAGGAACAGTCGGCCCCGCCCTTGCCGCCGTCCTCCTCGGCGCAGACCTTTCAGTGTTGTGGTTGGGGCTGGTCATCGGCGGTTGCCTCGTAGCCGCATTCTTCATGGCGCGGCTGCACCACATCTTGTCTGCTCAACAAGACGGGCTCGAGGCACACTAAATCGAGGCACGTTAACTCTAGGCTTATTCATAAGCAGCTGCGCTCGGTAACGTGGATTCGAAAACCGCATAGTTGCGCCTGTGGTGTCCACAGTGAGTAAGTCGATCTGAAAGGGATTCCGAGGGAAGAATTCTGCATTAAAGTATGGACTACGTTGATGTCGCGGAGTAGCCTCCGTGCCGTGCGAGGTAAGGCGGCAAAAGCCCTAATCGGTTTCCTCTTGCTGTGCTCGGGGCTGGTGCTTGCGCCGCCACTCAGTGCAGTGGTCCCGCTATCCACACCGGTTCCGGTGCCTAACGGACGTTATGGGGCGGTTGATGCACCAACGACCACAGGGACCTGCATCAGCCCGGACATCACTACCTGCTACATCCCTCAGCAGGTCGTTTCCTTCACGGTTAGGAATCGCAAGATCGTCAATCCACGAGTCATGATCATTGTGACCTGTCAGTACTCCGATGGGACGAGTTCCGACGTGACGTTCGGACCCTCGTCCAATGTGCCCAGTCGTTCGGCAAATATCCCTCGGAGCGGGAGCGGCTCCATCACCTGGGTAGAGGAGTTCGACGCGAGCCTTATTCGTAATGCCACAGTCACCCTCGGCTATACCTTCTACCGAAATCGCAACCGAACCCCCTTGACTAGCGTCGAAGTGCGATCGACGGACCCTGAGGCGACCTGTTATGGCACTGAGCCATTTCGCCTAGGTGACGTTTCCGAAGTTCCCAGTTCGATTTTTGATCCACTGCCTAGTTGATCGGTCCACTGCGCAGGCATCGGGTGCGACACGAAACCAATCCCGGGTTCCAGTGTTAATGCCTGATGGGTCCTTGCCGCTCTCAGGCGGCTGAGCACCTCACTGCGCGCCCGATGCTGAAGAAACGGCGCAGCAGTTCCTGCATCTGAGCGGGCCCCAACAGGGCGCCCTCTGCGGCAAGTTCGGCCCACTCACCCACAACTAGGACCGTGCCTGGGATCTGCCTGTCCTGACGCTTCTTGGTGCTGAGACACCGTAACGATCCTCCGTAGAGCGGCGCGAGCGTTGTTTGCAGGTAACCGACTCCGCGGGCAAACCCGACGGCAGCGCTCTGCTCGGGTGGTGCCTCAGGCTCATTGACCTCATTGACTTCATTGACATAGTGAAATACGCCATCTACGGTATAGCAGCATTCGCTTTGTAGGGGATTGTTGTGCGGTCTGGGCCGGGAGGAGCGGATATGAGTCGGAGCAGGTCGATGCCGGGCTGGCAGGTGGCCGTCGCGTGCGTGAGCGTTGCAGCTCTCACGGCTGGACTCATCGTGGGCACCGGCGTCTGGCAGTCGTCGGCGCCTCCAGCATCGGCGACCGGCTGCACCGGGTCCTTGAGTGGATCAGGGACATCGGGAGACCCCTACATCGTTACCACTCGGGCAGATTTGGAGTCTCTGCGTGCGTGTACATCGACTACGAACGTGTATTTCAAACAGACAAAGTCAATCGATATGGCCTCAGGGGGGAATTGGACACCCATTTCGTCGTTTTCCGGTACCTATGACGGCCAAGGCTGCTCGATCACCAACATGACAGTTGCCGGAGTAAATGGAGGGCTGTTCGGCTCGCTCAGAGGGGGTTCCGTCGTCCAGAACCTGAAGCTCACGTCCGTAAGCGTCACTTCACCCGGCAGTACGGGGGCCCTTGCCGCAACCACCGCAAGCAACCCCACACCCGGCGCCACCGCCGGCGCCACCCTGAACGGGGTCGTGGTTAGTGGCTCGGTTTCTGGTGCAGACTCGTACGTGGGAGGCGTGATTGGTGATGCGGCCTACAACAACTTCACCGCGACCCATGTCTCATTCACGGGCAGCGTGGCGGGAGGTAGTGACTACGTTGGGGGGCTCTTCGGCTACCCGTATGGACGGGGAACCGTGGTCACGGAGAGCTACGCGTCGGGGACAGTCTCAGGAACCAGGACCGTCGGTGGACTCTTCGGAGAGTTCAGGGGCACGCTAAGCAATTCGTATGCGCAGGCCAGCACGACTGCGACCGCAACATCCACGCAGTCAACCGGTGAGGGTGACCATGCCGCTGCGAGCCTCATCGCCGCTGCAAGCGACACCACGATCACGAACTCGTACGCCACCGGCGTCGCGACCGGTGGAGGCATTGTCGGAGTTGGCAGCGTGACCCTTGCTCCAGCGACCCCGACATTGACCTTCAACTTCGCGCGTAGCCCCCTGATTGGCTTGAGCATCTCGGGAAGTGGTGGCACCGGATCCATCGGAACTGGCGCCGTGCTCGTGAGTCAGAGCTCAGGGTCATATCGATTCAATTCCACGGGTGCAAGCAACGGAACAGGTATCACCGTCTCGGCATCGGGGGTCAACTCGGGGTTCCTTGGCCGCAGTCAAACCACGACCCTTGCTGGAAAGAACTTCTTCAATAGCGATAACAATGCGACTCCGGCGACGGGAATCCTCACCGACAACAACACATCGACGCCAGGTGCGGCCAACCCAAATCTGACGGGAAAATCAACTGCGGATTTGCAGCTAGCAGCGACTTACACCGGCGCTGGCTGGTCATCATCGACTTGGACGCTCGCGAATGGTTCGTACCCGACGCTGACCTGGTTCGCCACTGGCATGCCCACCTGCCCAGAGAGTGGGGGATCGACCTCGACGGCGACGCCCACGGCTTCGCCCACTGCGTCACCCTCGAGTTCGGCCAGTGCCACGGCGTCGTCAACGGCTTCGTCAACGGCATCGCCCACTGCGTCACCGTCGGTGTCGGCTAGTGCCACACCAACACCTACGCCAACGCCCACGCCGACGCCATCTGCTTCAAAGACTGTGACCCCCTCGCCAACTCCTTCGGCAAACCTGAATCCGATCCTGAATCCGGCGAATCCGAATATCCCCGCGTCAGGGGTGCCCGAAGGTGGGTCCGTCTATCTGATTGATGGTAAGCCTGCTCCGGTGACGGTCGCACCGGATGCCGCGCGAAGCGGAACGGCGCTGGATGTCACAGCGCCGGATTTCTTCATGAAGCTGGCTGGAGTGGGTGACGATGCTGATCCGCTGGGGCTGACACCAAAGAATGCCCTGATTCTTCAGTCCAAGCAGCTGGCGGCGCGGTCTGCCGCGATGGGCGTGAATCCCAAGGGTGTTGCCAAGTGCGTCCTGCGGCAACCGCTGGCTATATCGTCGGGCGCGGGATTCAGGCCGAACTCGCAAATCATGATGTACATCCTTCCCGCTACTTTTATTGGCGCGCTGACCGTTGACGGTACGGGGGCGTACCAGGGCTCATTGCCGATCCCGGTCGGGGTACTTTCCGGCAACCAGACGCTGCAAGCCAATGGGTTCGCAGCATCGGGAGCGGTACGCAGCCTCTCGCTGGGCATCCAGGTGAAACCTGGCCGGACAGTGCAGACGAAGACCCAGCGCGCAAAGGTGTTCTTTGACCCAATGTCGCCGGTGATTTCGAAGGAGGGCAAGGCGAAACTCAACGCTCTGGTGAAGCGGTCCAAACAATCCGGCTTGCGGACAGTGGCAATCGGGTTTGTTCAGGAGACCCTGACTACGAGCAACGACATGTCACTATCGACGCAGCGAGCGCGCAATGTGGCGACCTACCTGCGAAGTCGTGGCTTGTCCGGGTCTTTCGACGTTCGAGGTGAAGGGGTTGCCGGACCGAAGGCCACCGCTCGCAAGGTCACCGTCGCCGTGAGTTACCAAACCGGCTGCTAGGCCAGTACATGTTGCATTCACCGCATTGTGGTGCGCGGCAAGGTCCTCAGGACGTGCGACTGGAATTTCCGGTCTCAGTCCTCGGTCAGGTCGCGGTCGCAATGTGGGCTGGTGCTCCTAAGATTTGCCCGCTGACCTAGGACAGGGGCACCAGGAGTATGACGAGCGAACTGCGCACCAGCCGGAGGGCTCGGTCTCGACGTGCGCAGGTCAACGACCGGGTTCTGCTTGATGCAGCACGCGCCATGACTGTCGAGGTTGGCTGGGATGCGGTGAACCTGCACGCCGTGGCCAAGCGCGTCGGCATGACGTCACGAGCAATGGACGACAGATTTGGATCCCGGTCGAATCTTGGCGTGGCTGTCTGGATGGATGGGCCCGGCGCAGCAGTCATGTCGGCGATACTCGAACTCGTCACATCCCTTGTCCCGGGAGTGGGTGGGTCCAACCAGGACCTTTCGGCAGCAAATGCGGTGGTGAATCGCCTTCAGCGACCCGACGGCATGCTCATCGCAGCCATCGAATTACTCGGCGCGGCCACCTTCGATGGCGCCCTACGAGATGCCATCGCCGTCGATGTCGACAAGACGCTCGGTACATGGCTGGTCATCGACCCCACGAGTCCGCCTCAGAAGCGGGCGCAGGCGGCACAGGTTGCCTATGTCGTGGTGACAGCCCTCGGTCTGCTGCTCGCGTGCCGGCGACCCGGGGCAGCATCAGTGAATCTCTCACCACATATTGGTGACATTGCCAGCGCACTCGCGAATCCCAGCGGGCCATCGGAGTTGCCGGAGATCGAGTCCCCTCAGATGCGACTCGAATTCGAAACTGAACCCGTGGATTCCTACGAGGCGCTCCTTCGGGGAACTCTTTTTGAAATCGCAGATCATGGATACGCAGCCTCCACACTTGCCCGGATCGTGTCGGTGGTGGGGGTCACCCAGGGGCTCATTTATGCCCGGCACAAGAACAAGCTCGAGTTGTTCATGGCTGCAACTGCTTGGCGGCATGAGGCAGCGATTCAAGAGAACGCCGATGTGTTCGCTGCGCTTGCACACCGGCTTGGGCCAGGCCGGGCTGATGCTGTGCTCTGGCGGGAGTACATGCGGCCCGAGCACCAACGTGGTCGCAATCTCGCCCTCGAACAGTTGCGTGTGGGGTGGCGTGAACCGGTGCTTCGAGAAGCAACTGACGATGCGGAAGGAGTCTTTACCGAAGCCTGCGTCACTGCCAATCCAAAATTGGAACGCGATTTAGTCGTGAGCCGAGTTCATCTTGACTTCGCCCAGGGGTATGGGGCGATGCTTCTTCCTACCTTCATTCCGCTGGTATGGAGCCTGCCACTAGACGTAGTGACAGTGCCGCTGCTCGGTGGCCCGCGCCGGGAAGGGACTATGCGGCCGATGAATCCAGGAACGGGCCGCCAACGCGAGACTGTAGAAGCCAGCAAGGAGTGAGCCGGAGGCGACCTCGAAACAGAGCGGTTTCCGAGTTCGTTGACAACCTGCTGTCGGTCTGCCAATCAGGATGCCCCTTGGACCTTGCTGCAGGGCCTGGAGTCACGAGATTGCGTGGGCCTTGAGTCGCTCGTATGAAGGCATGGCCAAGGACACCAGTTCGGCTGCTGCTCCGTCGAGGTTCGGTAGCGGCCCTTCGGCGCTGTCGAATCCCGTGCTTCGGTGCACCGCCTCGTACCAGTGCGGTGCCCACACGCCATCGCTGGGGTGTCCTCCCGCTGGCCACCGGGTCATTCGGTCGGTGTATTTGATGCCCACGGCTGCACAGAGCTTGGCCAGCACGCCGCCGGGGTTAGCCCGAATATCTGAACTGTCAACAACCACGGGTGTGCGCCCGTCGAACGCTGTCACCTCGTCGAAGAGGTCGGCCTGCTGGGTGAAGCCGATGTCATCGAGGGTCACGCTGGTGCGTTGGCGCGAGTAGCTGGCAACGACCCGGGCCGGGTGCCGAATGAGGAAGACGTTGACGCACTCACGCATAAACGAACGGTCGAAGGCCGGGATCATGTGCAAGGTCATGTGCTTCTCGTAGTACAACGGTAGGCCGCCTGGAATCGGGCCAATGCAGGCGCGGGCGACCGCTTGCGGGTCCCTTTCCCCTGCCGCGATGACCTCTTCGCGCATGGGATGGTCGATCCCGGTGGCAGCAAGATAAGCGGCGTAGAAGGGCTCGTCCCATACCGCGCAGTCGCCGCGCGCCGCGAACGAGTACATAAGTGCGGTCGATAGGTTTCGCGGCCCCGACCATACGGCTAGGTACATGAGGCGACCAGCTCGGCGTAGAGCGCACGCAGGCGAGTGGTCATCGGGCCCATCTCGCCGGTCCCGATGACCCGGCCGTCAATCGAGCCGACGGGGGTCTGGGCACCGAAGGTGCCAGTGAGGAAAACCTCATCGGCGGAGTAGGTCTCGACGAGGCTGAAGTTGCGCTCGTAGACGGGAATGCCGTTCGCGCGACACAGGTCGATCACCTTCTGCCGGGTGATTCCCTTCATGCAGTAGTCACCGGTACTCGTCCACACTTCACCCCGCCTGACGATGAAGAGGTTGCAGGAGTTGGTTGTACTCACGAAGCCGTGCACATCAAGCATGAGCGCCTCGTCCGCCCCTGCCTTGTCTGCGGCGATACATGCGAGGATGCAATTAAGCTTCGAGTGGCTGTTGAGCTTCGGATCCTGGGTCATCGGTAGGCCCCGCAGGTGCGGCACTGTGGCAAGGCGAATCGGTCTGGAGACGGACGGCTTCGAGTGCTCCATGATGATCACCATCGTCGGCCCGGACTTGCTCAGCCGAGGGTGCTGGAAGGGCCGTACCTTTACTCCCCGCGTCACCATGAGCCGCGCATGCACCGCAGTGTGCATGCCGTTCGCCTGCTGGGTTGCGACCAGCGCGTCCGTGACGCCCTGGCGGTCCAGCGCCATCGTGAGGTCGATGGCCTTGGCTGCCTCGAACAGTCGATCGAGGTGCTCGTCGAGAAATGCCCAGGTCCCCTCGTGCAGGCGCAATCCCTCCCACACGCCATCACCCAGCATGAAGCCCGAGTCGTAGACGCTGACTGTGGCCTCGGCTCTGGGCACCAATCGGCCGTCGACCCAGATGAGGATTGA
>CAZKFI010000042.1:18091-19323 GCA_964551975.1 uncultured Bifidobacteriaceae bacterium
CAAAATCCCCCCACTTTTGTGAGGGGATCACGTGTCCGAGGGGGGACTTGAACCCCCATGCCCTTGCGGGCACTAGCACCTCAAGCTAGCGCGTCTGCCTATTCCGCCACCCGGACTTGGGGGCATCAGCATATCCGGAAATCGTGGGAGTGGTTCCATCGGGATAGTTCGCTTGGGGCCAGTCATGGCACTAGCGTGACCGCCATGGTCGATGCAGCCAGGAATGCGTGGGAGATGCCCGACTCGCAGGTGACGAGCGAAGTCGTGACGTTGACCGAGGAACTGATTCGGATCGACAGCAGCAACGGGGGGGATTCTGCGCAGACGATCGCTGAGGCAGCGGCCGCTGACTACTGTGCTGAGCGCCTGCGTGAGGCTGGCTGGGATCCTGAGGTGTTCTCGACCACCGCGGATCATCGTCGGGGCGTCTATCTGCGCATACCCGGAACCGATCCGAGTGCACCAGCATTGCTCGCCCACGGCCACATAGATGTCGTTCCGGCCGTTGCCGCCGATTGGACCCATCCTCCCTTCGCTGGCATCAACGACGGGACCTTTGTTTGGGGTCGCGGTGCAGTTGACATGAAAGACATGGACGCCATGCTTCTGGCAGTCGTGCGTGGCTGGGGTCGAACCGGCGTGCGGCCTCGGCGCGATGTGGTTCTCGTGTTCTTTCCTGATGAGGAGGCTGGTAGTCGCCACGGCTCGCACTGGCTCGCCGACCACCGACCCGACATGTTCGCCGGAGTAACTGAGGCCATTGGCGAAGCGGGTGGATTCTCGTTGAATGTGCGCCCAGACCTTCGCCTGTATCCGATTCAGACTGCAGAAAAGGGCATCCGCTGGGTGCGGATCATGGCGCAAGGTCGAGCAGGTCATGGCTCGATGATTCATCCGGACAATGCTGTGACAACGCTAGCCGAGGCCGTGGCCCGAATCGGAAAGCATCAATGGCCAATCCGGCATACAAAGACGGTGCAACGCTTTCTTGAAGAAATCAGCGAGGCCTACGGTGTGGACCTTCGCGAGGCAGACACCGACACCCGTGTGCAGCATCTCGGGACGCTGGGGCTGTTGGGGGGGGCCGTGACGCAGAACACCGCTACCGGCTTGCTCAGCTTCAGCTTCGGCCCGCAAAGCCATGACGCCAAGATCACGGTCGGCCCGGCGGCCGGCATGGTCATGGTGTCCGGGGTGACCGGCGTGCCCGACGGCACGATCTACACCAACGT
>CAZKFI010000043.1:0-19257 GCA_964551975.1 uncultured Bifidobacteriaceae bacterium
CGAATTAAGCCAAAGTTCGCCCGGTGTTGTCGTGATCGGGTCCTCGATCGGATATTGGGTTGACCCGGGGGTGGCTCTGGATCTGAAGACCATGCCAGCGACCGGATCGGTAGGTCCAACGCCGACAGCAGCTACCGAGGGTCTGGCAAGGGCTGTTGACTCGCTGCGCCGCACTGGCCACCAGGTCATCGTGGTGAATCCAGCCTTGACTTTCCCTAGCCGTAGCGTGAGTTATGACCAGTGCCCGACATTGGCGCTGTTCCTGGAGACCTGCCCCTTTGCCATGGATGTGTCGGAAGTTGACCAGCAGCAGATTCAAGCGCGTGAGGATGTTCGCGCCATGGCAGCGCAAGCGGGCGCCGAACTCATCGACCTGATTGATCGACAGTGTCCGGAGGGTGTGTGTTCAGCCGTGTCACTTGGCCTTCCGGTCTACTCGGATGCAACGCACTTCTCGCCAGAGTTCAGCGTGACACTAGCTGGACGCTTTGCGGAGACGATGATCAACTTGAGTCGAAGATCTAATTGATGGACTAGACCGGAAGACTGGCGGTATCGATCACAAATCGATACCGCACGTCGCTGGCCACGACGCGTTCCCAGGCGCGGTTGACGTCCTTGATATCGATCACCTCTACAGCACTGCCCAGCCCGTGCTCACCGCAGAAGTCCAGCATCTCCTGAGTCTGTGGGATACCGCCATTGTTCGTGCCAGTGAGGCGCCGACGCTGCGTGGTGAGGGAGAAGGCGCTCAGGCTTAGCGCTGAGTCGGGAAGGCCGGTCATGACCATGGTGCCGTCGGTGGCCAGCAACTTGCAGTAGTCGTCTAGCTGAGTCACGGCTGAGGCACTGTTGACGATGAGGTCCATGGAGTCCCGCGCAGCCTTCATTGCAGTTCGGTCGGTTGATAGCAGAAATGCGTCAGCACCGAGATCTGCGGCGTCGGCCTCCTTGTTGGGAGAGTGACTGATCACCGTGACGTGGGCGCCCATGGCGTCAGCGAGTTTGACGGCCATGTGACCTAGGCCGCCAAGGCCGACGACACCGACTCGCACCCCTGGACCGGCTCCCCAGACCGCTAACGGCTGGTACGAGGTGATGCCCGCGCACAGCAGTGGCGCGGCGACGTCAAGGCCGAGGCTCGGCGGAATACGCAGTACGTAGTTGCGATCTACCACGATATGGGTGGAATACCCGCCGTAGGTGGGTGTCTGCTCGTCCATCTCCAGACCGTTGTAGGTGGCCGCGATGTGACCGAGGCAGTAGCTCTGCTCACCGCGCAGACAGTTTTTGCAGGTGCGGCAGGAATCGACGTAGCACCCCACACCGACCGTGTCGCCGACTGCGAACTCCGTCACGTTCTGCCCAATGGCCTCGACGACTCCGGCAATCTCATGACCGGGGACCATCGGAAAGATCGAGGTGAACCACTCCTCACGTGCCTGATGGATGTCCGAGTGGCAGATGCCGGAGAACGTGATGGCGATCAGGACATCGTCAGGGCCGACCTCGCGTCGGGTGATCGTGAAGGGCTCCAGGGGAGATGTGGCGGTCCGTGCGGCGTAGGCCGAAACCTGCATCAGAGGTCCTTTCGAGGGCTAGTTGGCGATTCCAAAGAGACGTTCCAGTTCACGGCGCATGACTTCACCACTCAGGTCTACGCCGGTCCACAGTTTGCCGTTGATCAAGGCCTGATTGACGAGCATGCCGAGGCCGGTGAGCGTGCTGCAGCCGGCACTGGCAGCGGCGGTCAACCATCTGGTCTGGGGTGGGTTCGCTACAACGTCGGCGACCACCATGTGGGGTCGGAACGTTTGTGGGTCCACGTCAAGGGTTGCTTGGGCGTCGGGATGGAAGCCAATGGAGGTGGCGTTGACGACGATGTCGGCCTCTGGAGCCAGGGCGAAACTGGCGGTCCAGGGAAGGTAGGCACCCTGGGCTGGGGTTCGATCATCGATGAGAGCCGCAAGGTCTTCTCCGCGCTGAGGGGTTCGGTTGACGATGGTCACCGAGGCTGCTCCCGCGAGAGCCGACTCAACGGCGATGGCCCGCGCTGCGCCACCTGCGCCGAAGATCACGACATTCCTGCCGGTTGGGTCCGTCACTTCCTTGAGCGACTTCAAGAAGCCCTGGCCGTCGGTGTTTTCGCCGGTGAGTTGGTTGTCCTTGATGATGACGGTGTTGACGGCACCAATGATTGCCGCTGATGGAGCCAGTGCATCGAGGTAGTCCAGGATCGCAATCTTGTGAGGGATGGAGCAGTTGAAACCCAGCCAACCCATACCGACGGCCCCGCGAACCGCATCGGCAAGGCGCTCCGGTGGTACCTCGCAGTTGATGTAGCGACAGTGAACCTGCCCGTGCTGGTACGCCGCCTCCATCAGTTGCACTGTGGGGTTCTGTGCTGCTGACGTAGCGAAGGATCCCGTGAGTTCGGCTAGGAAGTTCGTCGACACGTGCAAAGCGTAGTGCGGGGATACGGGTCCGTTGGAAGGATGTGCTCATGACTGCACAGCCGGCTGAACTTCGAGTGGGAATCGTGGGTACGGGCAACATCGGTACTGCGCATGCACTGACATTGGCGCGGGAAGTATCAGGAGCCCGGGTCTCTTGTGTCTTCGACGCGGATAGTGCCCGTGCTACTGCAGTTGCCGAGCAGGTGGGGGCCTGCGTGTGCTCATCGGTCGCTGCCCTGATCGAATGCAGTGAGGTTGACGCCGTGCTGATCGCGTCGCCAGATGACCTGCATGCCGAGCATGCACTGGCCTGCCTCGCCGCTGAGAAGCCGACCCTGTTGGAGAAGCCATTGGCGCCCGACCTGGCTGATGCGAACGCGGTGATGGCGGCCGAGGTGGCGATTGGTCGGCGTTTAATCACCCTGGGGTTCATGCGTCGCTTTGATCCGGCCTACCAGCAGCTGAAGTCTCAGTTGGATGCCGGGGCAGTAGGCGAGGCACTGATCGTGCGTAACCTGCACCGCAATACGGCTGCTCCCTACGGACTGCGGAGCGTTGGCACACTCACGAACTCAGCAATCCATGAGATGGACATCAATCGCTGGCTCCTGGGTCAGGACTACGTCGGTGTTCAGGTCATCACGCCCAAACCCGGACCGCAGACTCCACCCGGTGAGTTCGACCCGCTCCTGGTGTTCTTCAGGACCACGGATGGCGCGATCGTCGAAATCGAGGCCTTTGCCAATGCGTGGTTCGGCTACGAGGTGGCCTGCCAGGTGGTCGGCAGTCGTGGGCAACTCGACCTGGGTGATGGGTCGCTGGTGGCCCGCACCGATGAGCGTCGCCGCGGTGTGGATATTCCGGAGCTGTGGCTTGGGCGCTTCGGTGACGCCTACCGCAGGGAACTGCAGGCCTGGGCAGATCAGGTGCGCGGTCTCGGTGACGGAGCCGGTGCGGCGACGGTGTGGGACGGCTTAGCAGCCACCGTGGCCGCGCAAGCTGCGGCCCGTGCGCTCGTTGAGGGCCGCGAGGAAGCGATCCAAATGCCGAAGCGGCCCGCGCTCTACGGATAGAGCACGAGCCGCTTGGGTGAAGCGAGCAGGATCAGCGATGCCTTAGGCGGCTGCGCGGACCGGCCCTAGGGCTTGATCCTTTTCCGGCACGGTGAGCGCGCCGGTCATGATGGCCACGACTTCAGGCATGTCGTGGGACTTTGGCGTCACCACGGCGGCCCGCTTGCCAAGGCGCTGCACATGGATGCGGTCGGCAACCTCGAACACCTGTGGCATGTTGTGGGAGATCAGAATGACGGGCAGCCCGCGATCGCGTAGATCTTTGATGAGTTGGAGCACGCGAGCTGACTCGTTCACGCCCAGAGCTGCGGTGGGCTCATCGAGGATGATGACCTTGGAACCGAAGGTGGCTGCTCGGGCGACGGCAACTGCCTGGCGCTGACCGCCGGAGAGCGTTTCCACGGCCTGAGCAATGTTCTGCACGGTGCCGATGCCCAAGGCCTTGAGGTGCTCGGCGGCCTCTCTGCGCATCCGCTTCTTGTCGAGGGTGCGCAGGACCGTCCCGAGGGGACCGCTCTTGCGGATTTCCCGACCGAGGTAGAGGTTCTCCGAGATGTCCAGAGCGGGGGCAACAGCAAGGGTCTGGAACACCGTCTCGATACCGGAGGCTCGCGCATCTTGGGTTGACCGGAAGTTCACCGGCTCACCGTTGACCAGCATTTCGCCACCGTCTGGTGAGTGTGCACCCGAGAAGCACTTGATGAGCGTGGACTTTCCGGCGCCGTTGTCACCGACGACGGCGAGAACCTCGCCTGGGTACAACTCGATGTTGGCGCCGTCCAAACCGACGACGCGGCCGAAGGTCTTGACCAGGTTCTTGCCCTGGAGAACCGGCGTGACGCTCATGCCTTCACCTTCCTAATCCACTGGTCGACGGCCACGGCGAGGATGACCAGGATGCCCACTGCCAGGACGCGGAAGGCCTGGTCTAGGCCAGCCAGGGCGAGACCATTCTCGACGCAGATGATGATGAACGTTCCGATGAGAGTGCCGATCATGGTGCCCCGCCCACCGAAGAGCGAAGTACCACCGATCACGACAGCGGTAATGGTGTCGAGGTTGATGAGTGGGTCGGCGTTTGGCGAGGCTGACCCGACACGGCCGATGTAGAGCCAGGCGGTGATGCCCATAACCAGGCCCGCGACCACGTAGACGCTGAAGATCACGCGCTTCACCCGGATACCGGAGAGATCCGCCGCCTGCGGGTCATCACCAACGGCGTAGACGTGACGACCCCATGCGGTGTTGCGCAGGATGTAGGCGAAGATCGCAAAAAGGACCAGCATCAGGATGACGCCGTACATCAACTGGAAGTCACCGATTTTGATCGTGTTGCCGAGCCACTTCAGGAGCTCGGGAATCTCCGGCCCTTGGATGGTGCGAGCCTTGAACAGGATGAGAGTCAAGGCGGTAAACACACTCAAGGTGCCGAGCGTGACGATGAATGGCGGCAGGTTGAACCGCACGATGAGGAAGCCGTTGAAGGCTCCCGCTATGACCGCTGCGATGATGCCTAGCAGGATCGAAAGCGCAGGGTTTTGACCGGCGATCGGCAGCACGTTGGAAGCCGTGGTCGAGACCGCGAGGTTCGCCATCATCATCTGGGCGAACACCATGATGGCGCCGATGCTCAGGTCGATTCCGGCGGTGAGGATGATGAGGGTCTGCGCGATTGCGAGCGTCCCAATGATGACGGCCTGTTGCGTGATGAACGACAGATTGCCGGGCAGTAGGAATCGCTCGTTGATGAGCGTGAACACCACCATGGCAATAACGAGCACAACTAGCGGGCTGATGTAGGGGTAGCGGTGCAGCACACTCTGGACTCGCTGGAGAGGAGTACGCCGCTCCATGAACTCCTCGGCGAGATCCACCGTCTGCGTTGATGCCTCAGTCACGGACTGCCTCCTCGTGGCATGTCAGGAAGTCTTATTGACGATATCGGACCAGTAAGGACCTGGGGCGGCAATCCGAAGATTGCCGCCCCAGGTTTGCCTTGACTTAGCGGGGTTTAGCCCCAGGCTTTGTCAATACACTGCTGAGCGGTCCACTGCTCGGCAGCGGTCACCGTGTCCTGAGGATCCTCAGTGCACAGCTTGACACCCGTGTCGAAGAAGGTGCCGTCGGCCGAGGTGTTGCTCGGCGGTGCGCCACCGTTAGCGATGGTCGCGATTGCCTCAACACCGAGCTTGGCCATCAACAGCGGGTACTGCTGCGAGGTGGCCTGGATCTCGCCAGCCTTCACAGCCTCGACGCCGGCGAGGCCGCCGTCGACCGACACGATGTAGACGTCCGTGCCGATGGTCTTGCCGGCGGCCTTGAGGGCCTCAGCAGCACCGAAGGCGGTCGGCTCGTTGATCGTGTAGACCACGTTGATGTCAGGGTTCTTGCTCAGGCAGGTCTCCATGCCCTTGCGGCCACCCTCCTCGTTGGCGCCAGTGGCCTCGAGGCAGACGATCTCGTACTCGCCACCGGCACCGGTGGTGTACGAACCCGTGGCCTCTTCGTCACCCATGACCGTCAGGTCCTTGATGTCGATGCCCATGCCGCGCAGGAAGCCGTTGTCGCGGCAGTAGTCCACCGAGACCATGCGGTCATTGAAGATGACCAGACGGGCGATGGTTGCCTTGGCGCCAGCCAGCTTGCCAGCCGCCCACTGACCAATGGCCTCGCCGGCCAGGCAGTTGTCGGTGGCGAAGGTGATGTCCACGACGTCCGGCGGATCGGTCGGGGTGTCGAGGGCGATCACGTAGAGGCCTGCGTCGCGAGCCTTCTTGATGGCGTCGTTGACGTTGACCGACATCGGGGTGATGAGGATGCCAGCCTGGCCCTGAGCGATTGCGTTCTCGATCAGGTCGATCTGACCCTGGTCGTCACCCTCGGTCTTGCCGGAGCCGACCGTCAGTTCGACACCAGCGGCGGCGGCGGCCTCCTTCGCGCCTTCCTGCATGGCGACGAAGAACGGGTTGGTCGAGTCCTTGGTGATGAGGGACACCGCAACGGTGGCCCCACCGGCCGACTCGGCCTGCTCGGATGCAGCGGACGCGGCCGGAGCCGAGCCCTCCGACGACGTGGAGCCGGAGCTACACGCCGCCAGCGTCACGGAGACAACGCCGACAGCAGCGATTGCTGCGAAGGCGCGTCCGCGAGTAACGCGGTTGATCATGTGGTTTCCCTTCGAAGGGGTTTGGTTGTGTGACCGACGGCCACGGACCCAAAGTTCTACCGGATATCCGGATGACGTGCTCTATGGGCCAGTGTCCGCCTCGCTACCAGGGATGGCCCTGACAACGTTGTCCAGGATGTGTGTATTCGCTAGAGGCTCATCCTGTCAAGGGATTTTCTGCGATACTCCCGCTTCGTAATGACAACGTTATCCGGCCTTTCGCCCATGGAACCGCGTCCGCGGCCCACCATGCGGGACGTCGCCGCCTTGGCTGGGGTCAGTCTGAAGACGGTCTCCAGGGTGGTCAATCGGGAACCCGGGGTGTCTGGGGACCTCCAGGGGCGTGTGCGCCGGGCGGCCCAACAGCTGGATTTTCGCCTCAATATGACTGCCAGCAACCTGCGTCGGGCCGGGCAGCGCACCGCGACCATCGGCCTGCTGGTGGAAGACGTCGGCAATCCGTTCTTTGCGGCCATCCACCGCGGAGTGGAGGACATCGCAGGTCCCCTGGATGTGGGGGTGTTCTCGGCCAGCCTGGAGGAGGATCAGGAGCGGGAGCGTCGCCTGATCCAGGCGTTCGCGGCCCGCCGGGTGGACGGGGTGATCCTTTCGCCGACCGGTGCCGAGCACGGCTACTTAATCAACGAGATCCGTGCCGGATTGCCCATGGTGTTCGTTGACCGCGCCCCGCGCGGCGTCGAGGGTGACCTTGTGCTCACCGACAACCGGGCCTATGCGCGCGCCGCAACCGAGCATCTGCTGGCTCGCGGACACCGCTCGATCGGATTCCTCGGCGGTACGTTCACGCTGCAGACTGCGCAGGAGCGCTATCAGGGCTTCGTTGACGCGATGACGGCGGCCGACGTGCCCATCGAACCGGCGCTGGTCGCGCGTGATCTTCGCTCAGTCGAGCAGGCGGAGGCCGCAACGGAGCGAATTCTTCGCGAACACCCGCAGCCCACCGCGCTCTTCACGGCGCAGAACCTGCTGTCCACCGGGGCGATCCGAGCACTGAACCGCAGCGGACTTCAGCATCGCGTTGCGATGGTGGGGTTCGATGACTTCGAGTTCGCTGACGTTCTCTCGCCGGCGGTCACGGTGATTGCTCAGGACCCACGGCGCCTAGGTCAGGTTGCTGCGGAACTGCTGTTCGCGCGGATCGCTGAGCCTGAACTCCAGGCGCAGATCAGTCTGGTTGCTTCCCACCTTGTGCAGCGTGGATCGGGAGAGATTCGCCCGGCGAGCTGAACTCGGCCCCATGCGGCCGCGCACGTTCGGCGAGCACGATCCCTGCGATGACGACGAGGCCCCCGATGGCCTGGATACCGCTGATCGCCTCTCCTAGGGTGACCACGGCGATCAGTGCGGCCCAGATCGGTTCACTCGTACCCACGATGCCTGCGCGTTGCGCACCGAGTCGTCGCAAGGCACCCAGCACGAGCAGAAACGGCACGACGGTGCCCATGACGATGCCCCAGATCATCAGCACCCAGACCGGTACACCAGGGGTCCCCGGAAGGAGTGGATCCCCAGTGCGCCCGAGAACGGACCAGGGGTACACCCACCAGGGTTGCAGCAGGCTCCAGGCGAGGGTGGAGAACACGAACCCCCACATGGTTAGGGAGAGTGCATCGCGCTGACGCTGCCCCGCCTCGCCGAGCATCCAGTACAGGGCTAGGCCGCAGGCGGTCCCCAGCCCTGCGAGAAATCCGATGAGATCCAGGGTGAGTCCCTGCCAGATCTGCGTGACCAGGGCCAGACCCACCAAGGTGAGCCCCAATGCCAGCCAGATCATCGAACTCACGGCGATCTTGCGCACCCAGCGATTCCAGAGCGCGACGATGACCGGTGCGAGGAACGCCAGCAGGGTGCCAACTCCGAGTGGCAGGCGTGAGATCGTCAGAAAATAGAGGAACTGCACGACCGTGAAGGCGACGACACCGTAGGTGATGAGAAAGCGCCATTCGCCACGCTGCACCCGGAATCCCTGCGGCCGAACAATGGCCACCAGGATCACCAGGACAATGAGCGCGCCGGCGTTGCGCAGTTCGGTGAGTCGCTCCGGTGGTAGCCCGGCTCCCATGATGATCTTGGCGCCGGAGCCGTTGAAGGCAAACAGAAATGCCGCGGCCAGATACATGAAGACCCCGGCCAGGGTCTGACCCTGGGCGGCGGGGTTGTTCTTGCTGAGGCTCCTCACGTTCAGTCGAACGTGAGGAGCCAGGTGCGGGCGCCCCCCACAAGAGCGGCCGTGTTCGGCACGATGACGACGTCATCCCCGAGTCGACTGAGTACCGCAGGAGTGATGTACCTGGAGTTACCACCACCTATATAAAGGCGATCCCAGAGAAAGACTGGCCGCAGACCCTCCACCATGCGGGCTACTCGGCGCGACCACAGCGCGGCCCCAAGTCGGGCGCGCTCAGGTTCCCCGATGTACGTGTCGTAGCTCAAGCCCCAGCGCACCGGGGCCTGGGAAAGCTCCAGATGCGGCGCTAGTCGACCACCGTCGAAGATGGCGCAGCCCAGACCAGTGCCCAGGGTCAGCACGAGTTCTAGGCCCTGCCCGGCGATCACACCGGCACCGTGGATCTCGGCGTCGTTGAGTACGCGCGTGGGAATGCCGAACGCGGTCGTCAGTGCCGTCTGGGCGTCGAAGCCATCCCATTGCGCCACGAGTTCGGGCAGGACCTTGCTTCGCGGACCGGTGCGAGTGACGTAGTGGGGCGTGGTCACCACGACTCCGTGCCGGATCATCCCGGGGAGCCCCACGGTTGCCCGATCAGCCTTGGGCAGCGAAGCCGCGAGATCGACGAGGGTCTGAACGAACAGCGCGGTTGGAAGCGGATAGGGGGTGGGAACCCGCACCGGCTGGGCGCGCATCGTGCCCGCCTCGTCGAGCACGGTCCCCTTGATGCCACCACCCCCGCAGTCGATGGCCAGCGTGGTGGTCACGGCGTAAGTGTGCCCGATAGCCTTGCCTCGCGGCGCCGCGGCGCCCACGGAGGCGTCGCCTAGTCCGGTCTATGGCGCCCGCCTGCTAAGCGGGTTGGGGTCTCAAAACCCCTCGAGGGTTCAAATCCCTCCGCCTCCGCCCCGAAACCCCACGGCGCGTATCGCGTGGTGGCATCCCCCGGCGTGCGCGATCGATGGTTGCACGTCGGTGAAGTGGGTCACCCGACAGTGAGTACTCCGTTGCGCAGCCGTGATTTCACCGTGGCAAGTGCTGAGGCTGCTGGACCGCCGGTGACCGCGCCGTCAATGGCGAAGGCTGAACCATGGGCCGGACAGGACCACTGCCCGCCAGAGAGTTTCACCGGCACGCCTTGATGCGTGCAGCGTAGGTTGAGGGCACGGTAGGAGTTCTGCGCGGTACGCACGACTGCGGTCGGCACGCCCTTGACGTTGCCCAACAGTGCCGCGCCACCTACTTTCGACAGGGCTGGGACCTTGGCAACGGTGACCTCGACCTGGCCATTGGGTTTGACCGTGATGCCCGAGGCAGCCAGTGATTCATCGGCCAAGAGTGCCGAACCAAGACCCGCTGCCAACAGGCCACATGCGCCGACAAGAAAGGCGCGTCGAGAGGGTGCCAGATCCAGTGAAGCTGCTGTCGGTTCCCCAGGTTGCGTCATGACAGCAGTGTGCGGCAACCGCTGTCAGCCTGCACCCTGAGGCACTAGCCTCCTGCACCGTGGTTGCTCCTCAACACTCGCTGAAGCGAGGCCTGGTCACCCTGGCCGCCGGGTTCATCCTGGGTCCCTGGCTCGTTATTGGACTCGCGGGGACCGCAGCCGCCGAAGATGTCTGCACTGATCCTGCAACCTGCCCACCACCCACTGCTGGGCCCGTTCAGCCGCCAACACAGCCGACCGGACCTGGACAACCGACTGGACCTGGCCAACCGATTCAGCCGACCAACCCAACGGGCCCGATGACGCCGATGCCGGCTCCGACAGGGCAGCCCGTGGGTTCGCAGGAGCCACCACCCTGCGGCAACACCGGTCAACCCTGCGAGCCGAGCGGCGGTGCGCAGGGCGAACCACCCTGCGGTAACACTGGTCGGCCCTGCGAGGAATCGGTGGCCCCCGAGCCACCGCCGGTGGTCAACGTTGCCAACTCCGCGTTGATTGTCGGGCAACCGGTACCGGTTCCAATCACCCTTGAAGGCCCGCAGGTGCAGCGCGACCGCGGTGACACTGTTCGCGTTGAAGTGAGTGTGATCGGTGGCGTGGGTCAGATTGGTGCGCAGAGCGGCGCCACGATCACCCTCGAGGGGACCGTCGGAGAGATCATCGCCCAACTCGCCACATTGATGGTCACCGCGGAACAGCCAGGTGAAGTCATCGTCAAATTCCGCGGGTACCCGGTGGCTCGGCCTGAAGAGGTGCTCACCGGAACAGGCAGCCTGAGTGCCGCTGATGCATCGCCTACACCCACTGTGACACCAACGCTGACGACAACGACGCCGACGGCGGAACCAAGCCCGCAACCTGAAGTGGTGAGTGCACCGGAAACGAACCTGCGTTCCTTTGATCCGAAACAGGATCCCGCGTTCGTCATCACATCAGCAGTCACCGCGGCTGCTGTCCTCGGCGTAGTTGGTGCAGGTGCTCTGGCACCAGGCTTTGGGGGGCCCGGTTCGGGTGGATCTGGTTCTGGCGGTTCTGGTTCTGGCGGTTCTGGTTCCGGTGGATCGGCACCGGCAGGAGGGCGACGCCCAGATGCTGCGGGAACTGAGTCCTGGTTGGCCGATATCGCGGACACATCACTGACGGCGGGTGCGGTGACCGCAGGAAGTGCAACGACCCTGGGCTGGGGTGACCGTCGACGCACCTGGCGTGCCCCGCTGAGTTCCGGGATTGATCAGGGCATTGCGCGTGGGGCGAGACGCCTCGCACAGGCCTCCCCATTAGTCCTTCGCATGATCGATGACGGCACGTATCTGCGCGCGATGCTCGGTTCCCTGGCCGGACTTCTCCCCCTGTTCGGACTCCTCCTGGGGACCATGGCCGTTGTCGATGTGCAGGGGCAGGCCGTGACACCGGCCCTGTGGCTGTTAGGTGCGATCGTCGTGATCGGTTGCCTCAATGCCCTGGCGGGTGCTGCAGCGGTGCTGGCCTTTGTTGTCGGTTTGGCTGTATCGGGCGGTCTGGTACCGGGCGCCGCGCAGGTGGGTTTGGCTTCGGCTGGCGGTGTGCGCTTGATCATGGGGCTCTGTCTGATCGCATTCGGTCCGGCATTAGTCGCAAGTGGAACCCGACCCCTGCGTCGCTCAGCGGATGACCCATCAGGTCTGTGGGAGCGCCTTGCAGATTTCGTCGTGATCCCGTTAGTTGCTGGGTTTTTGGTGCAGGGCACCGTGCGTGCGCTCCCTGGCCTGGTGGGACTTGAACTGCCCATCGCCGCTGATGCCAATGCATTGGCGATCCTGGCTGTTGCTGCCATGGTGGCCAGGGTTGGACTCGAGGAAGTTGTGGCGCGTGGCTACCCCAACAGGCTCAACCAGATCGAACTACCCGACCTCCCACAACCAGGGGTGGCGCAACGGATCATCGCCATAGTGCTGCGCACGGTGGCCTTCGCCTTCGTCTCGGAGGCCTTCATCGGCATGGTGTGGCAGTTGTGGGTGGGTGTTGGACTGTTCCTGCTGACGCAGGCGCTGTTCCTGATGGCTCCACGAATGCCCAATTCGCCAACGGTCTTCCACCTGGTGCCCGTTGGCGTGCCTCGATTCCTCCTCGTACTCCTGGCCTCCCTGGGCTTGGCGACGGCGGCAACCCTGCTTGTTGGCGACGGACCGGATGCATCGCGGTGGGCCTTCGTGTTCCTGCTGCTGCCCGGCCTTCTCCTCGCAGGTATCGGCATGTTCGGACGATCCCCTGCACCCGGGGATACGCGCTGGTACCTACGGCCGGGAATGCGGCTGTGGTACCGGGTCGGTGGTGTCGTTCTCGTTGCCCTGTCGGTGTGGGCGAGCCAACTCGCCTGACTCGGCCGCCCTCGGAAACGGCTGCCCGGCAGGATGGGGCCATGAGCGACCGACCTGGCAGGGCATGGCTCGAGGCTGGGATTGCCGCACTGTTGGCGGCCGCACTCTCACTCATCGTCTTCTGGCCACTGCTTGGCCAGTTATCCCAGGGCTGGGCCGGCGGTGACCTGCTCAGTACCTACGCCAACGCCGATGCCTGGGGTGGGTTCGGCTACGCACTCACCGAACACTTCGGCTACCCGCTGGGAATGAACCTCAACTATTTCCCCGGCATCGACATCACCGAGAACCTGTTTGCCCAACTCGTCACCAATCTCACCGGGACAGCCTTCCTGGGCATCAACCTGCTGATCGTCCTGACCTTCCCGCTGGTTGCGGCACTTGCGGTCTGGGCTATTCGACTCACCGGCCTTCGCGGACCACTGGCCATCGCGCTCGCCGTGGCATTCACACTCATTCCCTTTCATTGGGGACGTTCCCTCGGCCACATGTATCTGGCCACGCTCTACTCGGCAGTGACCGGACTCATCGTGGTGCTCTTGGTCGGTAGTGGACGTTGGTCCTGGTGGCTGCAGCAGGGGCGACGCTGGGTAGGCCTCATGCTGATGGCGGTACTGGTCATCGTGACCGCCTGGACGGGTGTGTACTACGTGGCCTTCACGCTGCTCCTCGGTCTGATGGCGTTGGCCTGGCGTCTGGCTCGCGGCGCGCAGTGGCGCATGCTCCTGATGGATGTACTGCCCTTCGCAGCGATAGCAGGGATGGCAGTGGTGGGTTTCCTGCCCTCACTGCTCACCCTGCGCGCGGATCCGCCGTTGGTGCCGCTGGGCGAGCGCACTCCCATCGAGTCAGTCACCTTCGCAGGGAACCTCGCCTTTGCGCTGTTACCGCTGCCACAGAGTCAACTACCCGGACTCGATGCTTATAACAGCGCAGTATTTGAGGCAATACAGGCCGCGCCGTACGGCGAGAGCACTGCCCTTACAAACTTCGGCACCTGGGTCACCACTCTGGCACTGCTGGTCATGGTGCTCGGCCTCATACTGCGTACTCGACGACCCGATGCATCCCCGATGGCCAGCGATGGGATGACCGCTCCGCAGGCGAGTTTGGGTTTCATCGCTGCCCTGATCGTGTGGACGGTGCTGTTCTTTGTCCCATGGGGGTTGAACTACCTCTTCGCCGGTGTGGTGACAGCGCAGATACGTGCCTGGAACCGGTTGATCCCTCTGTTGTTACTGCTGTTCATCCTGGGTGCTGCAGCGGCGCTGGCGCAGACCTCGTGGCGCCGCTGGTCGATGCGAGCCATCGTGGCCATCCCGTTGGCACTGCTGATCCTGGCGATCACCGCAATCGACTCCGTCGTGCCGTTCCGTGAGCCGTACACGACCAACGTGGCAACGGCGAGTGCGCAAAGTGGCGCAGCAGTGCAGTACGCCGGAGCATTGAATGCGGCGATTCCGGAACAGTGCGCAGTCCTACAGCTGCCCTACGTGCCATACCCGGAGGCCGGAGATACCCGTGGCATGCCGGACTACGAGCACTTCTGGACGGCACTGGCTAATCGAGAAAAGTTCTTCACCTATGGCGCCGTACGTGCGACCGATGCCAGCGTTTGGGCGCAGCAGCTCGCCCAAGTACCAGGCGATGCCACAATCGAGATCTTGCGCCAAGCGGGGTTCTGCGCAATCCACGTCGACACTCGCGGGTACTACCAGGAAGAGATCGGGCCGCTACTGGAGAACCTCACGACCAGATTCGGCCCGCCGGTTGCTACCGCCGCCGATGGTCAATGGCAGGCGTTTGCCATCGGAACTCCGACCATCCCCGTGCAGTGGAGCGATGGTGTCGCTGCCTACTTTGCACAGGCACTCATCGTCCCGGATGAGGCTACGACGGGACCGCGCTATAGCGAACTCGACCACGCGTGGTGGTGGACCCGCGCCGAGCAGGGCAGTTTCCAATTGATGCCCATCCATTCCACTGCGCCAATCGATACGGTGCGTGGCTCAGTCATGGCAGCGGTGTGTGCCGCGCGCCCGGTCACGATCACCCTTGCTGCGGGTGAGCAACAGGTGAGCGCCACGATCGTGGCTGAGCCGAATAATCCGCAACCATTCGAGTTGAAGTTGCCGGCAGCGACGACTGAGCCCGCCAACCTCCGTGTCTACGCACCTGGTGAATCCTGTGACGATCCCAGTGTCCCGAATCAAGCAGACGGCAGTGATGCACCGAACCAATACGTGCAGATACGTGATGTCATCGCACTCGGTCCAGTGCAGGCTCAGCAGTTCCGCCCGGCATTTCCGGTGAATTGATGGGGCGTTGAGTCAGCCAACCCAGCGCAGGTGAGTGATGCATAGCCACGCCTCTTCACTACCGATACCCAGGAACGGCTCACTTGTGCATTCCAGTGGTGAGGGCCGACCCCAGGGTGGTAGCGACGCGAAGAAGGTTTCAATCTGTCCGCGGGTTGGTGCGTACATTGCGATGACGCTGGGTTCGGTGCTCTCAAGCAGGGTTGATTCATCTCGGGTGAGCGTTGGACTGGTTGAGATCAGGTTGTAGTAGCCCCACAGTTGCATGGCAGCAACCTCACCGGTCAGTCGGTCCGGATCAGTCCACAAGCCGATGCGATCACCAGCGGCCGTCCGGTCAAGAAGCCAGTGCTGCAGAGCGATTTTGCTGGCCATCTGCTGCTGCATCTGATAGTCAACGTACGCAGCACGCAATGGGTACTGGCGGTAGATGCCCAGCGCACCACGTCCGTTCTGCAGTAACTGCGCAACGGTGAAAACCACAACTAGTGCGATCACCACGATCACGGATGTCAGCCGCTGTGGCCACTGGCGCAGGGTGTCGCCCGAGCTGGCCCCGGGTGATGGTCGCTGTGCGAGAAAAGCAACCAGCATTGCGGCGAGCATCGCAGCGACGGCAACACCGGCCAACAGCAGGCCTTGCCGCAGTGTCAGCGTGGCCTCCCACCGGCCAGCCCAGAGCATCGCGGGTACCCCGGCAGCCAGCCCGATGCCACCAACCACCCAGCCCCAGGTCCCGCAGGGCGGCTGGCGTACCACCGCGGCGAAAGCGATAGCGATGGCGAGCAGTGCGCCAGGCCAGAGCTTGGCGACGTAGTGCTGAGCTTCCAGCCAGGGGCCAGGCACGAGGACCATGAATAAGGCGGTGAATCCGAGGTTCGCGGCGGCGATGCTCACACTGACCCAGGCCCAGCGGCTATTGCGGCTCGCCCAAATCGAGGCGACTCCCGCGATCAGGGCAATCACCGGGACGAGTAGCGCAATATCGCGCTGCCAGACCAGCGGGTCACCGACGAAGACGGTGTAGTCGAGTCGACTGTTCCACTCAAGGTAGGTCTGCAGCCAGTTGCGACCGGGGAACACCTGCGTACCGGCAACGAGGAGAGCACCCGCGGTAATCGCTGCGCCACAGGCCAGCAACAGGAGGTCTCGGGCAAGTGCACGCCAGCGGTGCTGCGAATTCGCTACGCAGTGCACCACTCGGATGCCCAACCAGATGCTGCCCCCCAACCCCAGGGCGTAGGGGTTCAACATAAGCAGCCACCCGCAGGCTGCCCCGGCAACCAGTGCGGGCAGCCATTGCCACCGAGCGGTGAGCCGATCAGCCACTGCGACGCAGGCAACTGCCATCAGCACCCAGGTGGCGGCGAGGATCGTTCCGGTCAGGTAGGTGTTCCCGACGAAACCCAGGACCATGGTTGAAAGCGCGGTGAGCGTGGCGGCCACGATCGCGAGTGCACGAGGTGCGATAAGCCGAACGGTCGCGTACGTGGAACCGACAATGAGCAGCAGTAGGAGCCATCGCCAGATCTCAAATCCCAGCCAAGGATCGAAGGTGGTGACGAGGGCGCGCACCGGGATGATGTAGCCCAGGCGAGTCCACAGATAGGCCGCATCGAGGGCTCGGTCGGCGACGTCACTGCCGAACAGCGCCAGTGATGCATAGAACTCGGAGTCTGGGGAGTTGACCCCGGTCCAGCGCTGGGAGATCAGTGCAGCGGCAGCGGTGATACCGATCACAGCCACTACGTCCAAGGCCCAACTCAGCGGCTTGGCATGAGGAAAAGGCTGCGTAGTCGTTTCCCCTGCAGCGGTCATGTCGAAGATCTTCTCAGGCCAAACCCGTGGCAGACTCCTTATGTGGTGGTTCCTGAGCGAAGTAGTCGTCGGTGGGTACCGTTCGGCCATACGTTCGCGAGCCTTGCTGCTGGGGCAGTTGCGGTTGCGTTAGCTCTGGTCGGTGCAGCGCCGGCAGCAGCCGGGCCTTGGGATGGCGTAACGGCCTGGGAGACCGCGTTTATCGAGCGCATCGTCGACGGCGACACGATGATCGTTCGTGACGAGGTCACCGGAGCCACTTCGCGTATCCGATTGCTCGGGATCAATGCGCCGGAGATCGACACTGCCCAGCATGGCGGTAAGTGTGGTGGCTGGCAGGCCAAAGATGTGTTGACCGGGCTGCTCCCGGTCGGTACCAAGGTCCGGCTGCTCTCCGCGGATCGCTCGTCAACGGGAAAGAACAGTCGACCGCAGCGCGTCGTGCTCGCTGTGAATCCGCAAACAGGCGAATTTGATCAGGACATCGCCTGGGCTATGGCTGAGCGTGGCTGGGGAGTGTGGTTCACGCTCGCTAAGGAAGCGGCGATGAGTTCGCTGTATCGCGCTGTTGTCGCTGGTGCACAAGCGCGAGGTGAAGGCATCTGGAATCGAGCGCTTTGTGGCGCTGTCGAGCAACCCGAAGCCAACATCGAGTTGCGCATCGCCCGAGGTCCGGTGAGCAGTGCGCCAACCGATGAGTGGGTAGTTGTGCGCAATGTTGGTGCTACCGCAGTTGACCTGACCGACTGGACCTTGCGCGATGCTGGTAACCAGGGTTGGTTCACTTTCCCCGGCGGAACGGTCCTGGCTCCGGGGGACTACAGGGTGGTACGTACTGGTGCGGGTACCGCGGGCTTACCTGCTCCGCAGGATCTCTACGCCAACACCAAGGTGCGGCTCTATCCGGACCCAGGGACGGGCACCGCCCTTGTTGGCGATGGTGCCTACCTGCTCGATCGCTTCGGTAATTTCAGGTTTTGGCGGGAGTACCCCTGCACCGTGGACTGTGGCGAAGATCCCCTCAAGGGTCAGGTGGTCATTGAGGACATGTCACTGGGCAAGAAGAAGGGCGCCAAGCGGGTGCGCACGCAGTGGATTCGTCTGGTCAATCGAGGTGCGGCAACGCAATGCCTGGACGGCTTCCGCATCCAAACCCAGGATCGCTGGTACCGACCTGCGCCGGGCACCTGCCTGGCGCCGGGAAGCCGATGGACCCTGCATGTCGGCGCAGGGATCCCCGACTCAGCCAACGCCTACTGGGGACTGACCCAGCCGGCCTTCTACACCAATGGAACGGTCGCCCTGGTCTCTGACCGCGATCAGACCATTGGACGGCGGGCCTGGTAGGTAAGCGGTTACTGCGGAGTGAGGGTTTAGCCGGCAGATTGGGTTACCGATTCGGCCTTGCCGGTGGGGCCGATTGCCTCTAATCTCTCGGCCGTGGTGCTGGGGCCACTGTTGCGAAAGAGCCTGGAGGGGTCTCCAGGTTTTGTGCGTTGGCTGACGAACACCTACCGGGGCTTCTTCGTGGACCTGCAGCGGGTCGTCGACTGTTTGCCTGTAGAACCCCACAGCGCCACGCTGCTCAACGTCGGTACCGGGGACGGCGTGCTGGTCAGCATGATTGCTCGGCGTTTCCCGCAGTTGACCGTGACCTCGACTGACATCACCGCAAACCAGGGTTGGCTGATTGAGCCCGACCTGCGCGATTCCATCAGTCTGCAGGTCCACACCCCCGAGCAGATCGCAGAAACGGGATTTGGGACCGGTTTCGACCTCGTGGTGATGTCGGATGTCATTCATCACGTACCAATTTCGGACCGTGCCAGGGTCATGGCACGAGCGTGGCAGGCCACGGCCCCAGGTGGTTGCCTGGTCGTCAAGGACATCGAGGAGCGGGGCTACCGTGCCCGCCTGTCGTTGTGGAGTGACCGCTACATCACCGGGGATCGCCATACAGAACTCATAGGCTCCGCAGCGATGGACGCTTTGATGCGACAGGAAATGCCTGAGGCACAGGTGCAGGCAACGACGCTCATCGAGCGGGACTACCCGAACTATCTCCTGATTGGCCGACGTGTCGGAAGCCGCGTGGAGTCTCGCCCGAGAGCGGTGTATCACCGGTAAGGCACTAACTCGATGCGGGAGGTAGCTGCCGCTCCCCAAGCCGTGACTGAACTCCGGTGCGCTGCGAGAACAATGGCGAAACGTTCTGGTCATCAGCCGTGATGGACTTCGTGACGATCTCGCTGTGGTCCTGGATACCCACCTGTGACCAGCGTAGATCTGCTCGACACCAGTGTCGTTGTCGCACTCAATATCGTTGATGCACATGAATTGCCGAGCTCTCCAGTGATCAGCGCGGTAACGCTCGCCGGAATTGCAAACTTAACTGTCGTTGAAGTCGCGACTTCCTAGGTACTAGCGAAGGCCC
>CAZKFI010000044.1:0-15046 GCA_964551975.1 uncultured Bifidobacteriaceae bacterium
GGGGCCAGGCCCACCCGAACGTCCACCCCGGAATCCCGAAGGCTCATTGCATGGGCATGCCCCTGACTACCGAAGCCCATAACCGCAACTACGCGGTTCTGAATGATGGATAGATCAGCGTCGTCCTCGTAGAACAGATCCGCCACAGTGACTCCTCGTGATGTTGGTTATTGCGGGTAGACCTTAGGCCCTCTGGCAATTCGGCCGGCAGGTGAATGGGCGCCTAGGCGCTGCGTTCTACGGGACGAACCGAGCGCTCGGAGATTGATCGAGATCCACGCGCCATGGCAACCATTCCCGACTTCACGAGTTCCTTCACACCGAAGGGCTCAAGAAGACGCAGCAGGGCCGCGAGCTTGTCCGGGTTTCCGGTGGCCTCAATCGTCACTGCCTCGGTGGACACATCAACCACCTTGGCGCGGAACAGTTGCACTGTTTCCAGGATGTGTGAGCGCGTCTCGGTATCTGCTTTGACCTTGACGAGCATGATTTCGCGCTGCACCGCGGCCTGTGGATCCAGCTCAACGATTTTCAAAACGTTGATGAGTTTGTTGAGCTGCTTGGTGACCTGCTCCAGGGGCAATCCCTCGACCGACACCACGATGGTCATGCGCGAGACCTCAGGGATTTCCGTCGGGCCCACGGCCAGGGATTCGATGTTGAAGCCGCGTCGCGAAAACAGGCTCGCTACGCGTGCGAGGACTCCAGGCTTGTCCTCCACCAGCACCGACAGGGTGTGTCGAGTGGTCATTCGTCCGTCCCCCAATCCGGCGCCATTGATCGAGCGACCATGATGTCGTCATTGCTGGTTCCTGCAGCAACCATGGGCCAGACCATCGCATCGCGATGCACGATGAAGTCAATGACTACTGGCGCGTCATTCATGCCCAGGGCCTTCTCGATCGTGGCGTCAACTTCCTCGGCGGTCTCGCAGCGCAGGCCATGGCAGCCCATCGCGTCCGCGAGTTTGACGAAGTCGGGGATGCGGTGCGAGTGCAGGTCGGTATTGGAGTAGCGCTCGTTGTAGAACAGCGTCTGCCACTGGCGCACCATGCCCAAGCTGGCATTGTTGATGACAGCGACCTTGATCGGGATGTCGTTGATGGCGCAGGTTGCCAACTCCTGGTTGGTCATCTGGAAGCAGCCATCACCGTCGATCGCCCACACTGTTGCATCCGGACGGCCCACCTTGGCTCCCATGGCCGCCGGCACTGAGTAGCCCATCGTGCCCAGACCCCCGGAGTTCAACCAGGTCTGCGGGTTCTCGTAGTTGACGAACTGCGCCGCCCACATTTGATGCTGTCCGACCCCTGCGGCATAGATCGCATCCGGCCCGGAGATCTGTCCGATCCGCTGGATCACGTATTGCGGTGACAGCGTCCCGTCATCCGGTAGGTCGTAGCCCAGTGGATAGGTCGAGCGCATGCGATTCAACTGGGCCCACCAGGCGCCATAGTCGCCAACGCGTCCTGCTGCGTGCTCGGCGGCGATGGCCGCACAGAGCTCAGGCAGGATTTCGTGCAGGTCGCCCACGATGGGCACGTCGGCATGGCGATTCTTGCCGATCTCCGCCGGATCGATATCGGCATGGATGATCGCGGCGTTCGGTGCAAAGGTCGAGAGCTTGCCGGTCACTCGGTCGTCGAAGCGGGCCCCCAGGGTGATGAGGAGGTCGGCCTTTTGTAGGGCGCCCACCGCTGCGACTGTTCCGTGCATGCCAGGCATACCGAGGTGACTGGGGTGGGAGTCGGGAAACGCACCGCGCGCCATAAGAGTGGTGACGACTGGGATACCCGTGATGTCCGCGAGCTCGCGCAGGGCCTGGCTGGCCTTGGCTCGGATTACACCGCCACCGACGTACAGCACCGGAGCTTTGGCGTCGACGATCATCCTGGCCGCCTCGCGTACCTGCTTGGCATGCGGTCGTGTGGTCGGGTGATAGCCAGGGAGGTCGATGGTCGCCGGCCAGGAGAAGTGCGTCATGGCCTGGAGGGCGTCTTTGGAGATATCGACGAGCACCGGGCCTGGACGACCGGTAGCGGCGATGTGGAATGCCTCGGCGATCGCCCGCGGAATCTCGTCGGCATCGGTGACGAGGAAGTTGTGCTTGGTGATCGGCATGGTGATGCCGCGGATATCCGCCTCTTGGAAGGCGTCCGTGCCAATGGCAGCACTTGGCACCTGACCGGTGATAGCCACGATGGGCACCGAATCCATAGCGGCATCGGCGATCGGAGTGACCAGATTCGTTGCACCCGGACCGCTGGTGGCCATGCAGACGCCGACTCGGCCAGTTGCCGTGGCATAGCCCTCGGCGGCATGGCCGGCGGCCTGCTCATGACGCACCAGGATGTGGCGGATGCGGCTGGAATCCATCAGGGGGTCATAGGCCGGCAGGATCGCTCCGCCCGGAATACCGAAGACCACCTCAACCCCGGCCGCCTCCATCGACTCGACCAGGCTCTGTGCCCCGGTGATCTGCTCACCCATCGCCCTCATCACTCCCTTGCTGCAAACGGTCCCTGCTCGTCCTACGAAAAAACCCTCCGACCCCAGGGGGTTGCGGAGGGAGCGCGCCAGCCGAGGTTCGTCAGCCGGCGCGCAGGCCTACTACCTGAATTCGTGCCACAGCCGAACCATACCGGCCCCTACCCCAAATGTCACCCCTGCCCCTCTCGAACCGCATCAGGCTCAGGGGCAACAGCCAGGTGCTGTCACACCGCGCCCCTACCCTCCTGACATGCCATCACTGGTTACGGGGACCGAGTACCTCATTTATTGGATCGGCGCCGGTATCTGTCTCGTCATTGGGGTGATTTCCGGCCTGGTCAGCTGGGTTCGCCAACGCCGCCGACGCTGACGAAGCTCGTGCCCTCCGGCTGCGCAAATGCTCGACTTCGACGTATCTTCGCCACCAGCGTCGCCCGAGCTGTCACAGGCTGAGCAGTACGCACGGCACCTTGACCTCTGTGGCCATCTCCGCCGCACGGCGGTCAAATGTGACAAAGCCACAGGTCGCCTCTTGCGCCAGCAGGATGAGATGAGCATCAGTGATGTGTGCGCTGCCGTGCGCAAGGCGCGCGACTTGTTCATGATGGCTTGCCAGGCTTACCGAGCTGCCTCACTCGTCGAGTGCCTCGCGCACGAGTTCAGGCGTCATAGGCGCAACCTCGCGCGATACGGCAAATGTCGGAAACCCGCTCTGCACAATCCGAGGTTCAAGGCCGCGCCTCGCCAACTCAGAGACGGCTGCACCGAGTGAAGTGCCCGTGGACTGACTCAACGCCCGTGCCGCCGCGAGGACAGCGTCATCAATATCAAGCGTCGTTCGCATCACTGAATCATGACATCACTACATCAGGCCATTGCAGGAGCCACATTGCTGGCTAATCGCAGACTGCTCCTTGCGACGCGGAGCCAACCAGTCGGGCGTACTTGGCCAGCACGCCTCTGTTGTATCGAGGGGGCAGCGATGTGAACAAGGCCCTTCGCTCCTGGAGCTCGGCTTCGGGCACGAGCAGATCCAGGGTGCGATTGGGAATGTCGATTCGCACTCGATCACCGTCGCGGACCAGGCCGATCGGACCGCCCTCAGATGCTTCTGGTGCCACGTGACCAACACACAGCCCCGTCGTACCGCCAGAGAAGCGACCATCCGTGATCAACAGCACCTGCTTGCCCAGACCTGCACCGGTGATGGCTCCGGTGATCATCAGCATTTCCCGCATGCCCGGTCCACCCTTGGGTCCTTCGTAGCGGATCACCACGACATCCCCTGCCTGGATAGTGCCGTCGGCAAGGGCATCCATGGCCGCCTGCTCCCGCTCGAACACTCGCGCCATGCCCTCGAACTGCTCAACCGGAACACCAGCTGTCTTGACCACGGCACCCTCCGGCGCCAATGACCCACTCAAAATCGTGATGCCCCCGGCCGGAGCGATCGGATCGGTGATCGCACGCAGCACGCGACCGTCAGGAGCGGGGATCTGCAGTGCAGCTAGGTTCTGAGCGACTGTCTGCCCAGTCACGGTCAAGCAGTCGCCATGCAGCAGCCCGGCATCGAGCAGCTGCTGCATGATGACCGGCACTCCCCCCACCCGGTCCACGTCAAACATCAGGTGCGCGCCAAAGGGCTTGACGTCGGCAATTAAGGGTGTGCGAGCACTGATGGTCTGGAAGTCCTCCATGGCGAGGTCAATCCCGCATTCATGGGCAATCGCCAACAGGTGCAGCACCGCATTGGTTGAGCCACCCATCGCCATCACGACAGTGATCGCGTTTTCCAACGATGCACGCGTGATGATGTCCCGAGTGGTCACTCCAGCGGCTATGAGATCCACCGTGGCACGACCGGCTGCCTGACCGAGCGCAAGTCGCCGAGCGTCCACCGCCGGGGGTGAGCTTGATCCAGGCAGCGCCATACCCATGGCCTCGGCGGCACTAGCCATGGTGTTTGCGGTGTACATACCTCCGCAGGTGCCGGCACTTGGACAGGCGACACGCTCGATGCGCTCCAGATCGGCGGCACTCATCAGTCCACGCGCATGCGCCCCCACCGCCTCGAATGAGGTAACGATGTTGACGTCAATCTGACTGCCATCTTCCAAGGTCGTGCGACCCGGCAGGAGTGAACCGGCGTAGGCGATGACGCAGGCAATATCGAGGCGGGCAGCGGCCATGAGCATCGCCGGGATCGACTTATCACAGCCCACCAACCCGACGAACCCATCCAGGCACTCGGCCTGCATCACGGTTTCCACCGAGTCCGCGATGACCTCACGGCTCACCAGCGAGAAATGCATACCCTCGTGGCCCATACAGATCACATCCGACACAGTGATGGTGCCGAATTCCATCGGAAACCCACCCGCTTCGCGCACCCCGGCACTCGCGGCCTCGGCCAACGATCGAAGCGACATGTTGCAGGGAGTGATCTGATTCCACGACGAGGCAATACCAACCTGTGCCTTAGCGAAATCAGCATCGTCCATACCGATCGCCCGGAGCATCGCCCTTGCAGGGGAGCGCTGATAGCCATCGGTGACCTGGTGGCTTCGCGGCTTCATGGTTCCCTGCGGTCTATTCAGGATGGTGTCCTTGTTCGCATTCATGGAATCTCCCGAGTGACGGCACTTGATGACTCGTGACCCTAGCGTTGGCGGGGCGCCTAGGCCCGAGTCCAGCACAACCTTCCTTCCAACCGAGTGTCCACAGAGCCTGCGCACGGACCTCGTAGGACAGATCAGTTCAGCGCCTGCGCCAAAGCTTGAATTCGCGCTGCCCAGATCACATCGGAAAGGTGTGCCTGCGGAGCAATGATTTCCGAAGCGTGAAATGAGCCCGGGTACATATGGAACTCAACGACGACACCTGCCTGTGCAAGCCGCTGCACAAAGGTGATGATCTCGTCACGGAACAGATCAATGTCGCCAGTGTCTATAAAGAGTGGAGGCAGACCCGCAAGGTCATCAGTCAAAGCCAGTGAGGCATAGGGTGAAATCTGCTCCGCTTTGATACCCGGGCCCAAGTAGTGCTGCCAGGCTTCGATATTGAGTGCACGATCCCATACGCCAACATCGATGACCTCGTAACTGGACGGTGTCTCGTTGCGGTAGTCAAGCATCGGGTACGGCGCCATCACGAATCGAATGCCGGTGAATCCGCGATCTCGCGCGAGCAGTGCCGTCGCCAGCGCAAGCGCACCACCGGCACTGCCGCCATAGATCACCAGCCGTTTCGGGTCGAACCCAAGGTCATTGGCTTGCTCGACCATCCAAAGCAGAGCGGCGTAACAATCCTCTAGTCCAGCAGGGAACGGGAACTCCGGTGCCAATCGGTAATCGACGGAGACCGTGACTGCCCCTATTGCCTGGGTGAGTCTGCGAGCTACGGCATCATCGTGATCCAGATCGCCAAGAATCATGCCCCCACCGTGAATGAACAGCAGGCCAGGAGGTTGCTGGCCGAGTCTGGCTACCTCTGACGTGTCGCTGCGGTAGACCCGTACGGGAATATCACCGTCCGGGCCCGGGATGGCCCTGTCGTGACTCTGGCAGGGAAAGGATTCAGGTGCACCCGCAGCTTGCGCCAGCATGCGCAGTTCAACCAACTTCGCTCGCCGCGCAGCCAGATCCGCAATGCCACCGATGCCACCTGGTCCAGTGAGGGCAAGCATCAGATCCAGCGCCTGAAGTGACTCTGGGTCGATTCGTTCACGCATTGGCCGCGCTACCCACTCTCCATCGAAGGCCCATAGGCTAGGGGATCCGATCGGGCGCGTGGAGGAGCAATGGCAATTTCCACTTCCGCTTTGGCGGACTGGACGACCTTGGTCGGGGCGGACGACCTCAAGGCCCGCATGGCTACTGGGGACGCCGACCTCGTAGTTTTGGATACCCGATTTACCCTGGATGACGAATCATGGGGAACACGGGCATATCGGGACGAACACATTGCTGGGGCGCTGCGCGCGGATCTTGCCGAGGACATGGCAGGCCCAATCATTGAGGGTGTCACTGGCAGGCGCCCATTCCCAGACCCGGATGTATTTGCAGCAACGCTCAGCCGTTGGGGTATCGATGATGGAACACAGTTGGTCGCCTATGACGCCGAGTGCGGGCTCATGGCGGCGTCGCGATTGTGGCTGATGCTTCGCTGGATGGGACATGACCGCGTGGCGGTTCTTGACGGTGGCTGGCAGGCCTGGCTAGCTGCAGGTGGTCCGGTATCCAGCGGTGACGAGCACCGCGCACCACGCACTTTCACTCCCCACCTGCGTCCGGAACTCCTGGTCGAAGTTGCCGAGGTGGATGAGGCTCGCCAACGCAGGGCAACGTGCGTTTTCGACTCCCGCGGGGCAGAGGGCTACCACGGTCGGGGTAAGTATTACGACCCGGTACGCGGCCACATCGCTGGAGCAGGCCTTGCCGACCGGGCCGAGACCACCGGCCCGGATGGTCGTTTTCGTGCAGCGAAAGACCTGCGAACCCACTACGAGCAACTGCTTGCCGGCGTACCGGCCGAGGAGGTTATCTACTACTGCGGCTCCGGTGTGACGGCCGCGCAGAACGTTTTGGCGATGGAGATCGCCGGACTGCCCGGCTCACGTATGTATGTGGGGTCCTGGAGTGAATGGATCCTTGATCCCAGTCGTCCAGTAGAACTTTGAGTGCGCTGCTAGCGTTTCCCACACAATGACATCTGAGCCCACGCAGCTGAAGCAGCCCACTGCGCCCACACGCCCGTACCGTTTCGCGGTAATTGGTACCGGATTCTTCGCGCAGAATCACCTACACGCGTGGGCCGAGATTCCGGAAGTTGAGCTCGTAGCGGTCTGCGATATCGACGAGGAGCGCGTCCAGTCGGCGGCTCGCGACTTCGGTGCAACTCCTTATACCGACGCTGCTGCGCTGTTCGCCAATCACGACCTGGACTTCGTTGATATTGCCACCACTGCACCTACTCATCGCATGATGGTGGAACTCGCGGCTGAACATGGAGTTGCTGCAATCTGCCAGAAACCACTGGCCTGGGAGATGAGCGACGCCAAGGCGATGGTGGCCGCCATGGCTGCGAAGAATCTCCCATTTATGGTGCACGAGAACTTCCGCTTTCAGTACCCGATGCGGCGTATCAAGGAACTTGTCGACGCCGGGACTATCGGGCGGCCGTTCTTTGGTCGAATTTCATTTCGTACGGCTCATGACGTGTATGCCGCACAACCCTGGCTAGTCGATAACCCCAGGATGATCATCATTGATGTTGCGGTGCACTTGCTGGACCTAGCCTGCTGCTTCATTGGTACACCGCAGACCCTCTACGCCGACACCCTGCGCGTAAACTCACGCATCGTTGGTGAGGATGTTGCCACCATCCTGCTACGCATGCCGGATGCAACGTGCATCGTCGATGCAAGCTACGAAACCAAGAGCGATCACAACACCTACCCCCAAACATTCGTCATCCTGGAAGGCACCGAGGGCACCATCACCCTGGGACCGGACTACCACCTGCAGGTCGTCTCACGCGGTCGAGTGACTGACGAGGATTTGATGATTCCCGCTCATACCTGGTCCAGCGTGCCGTGGAACGCAATTCAGGACAGTGTCTATGCGATACAACGGCACTGGGTGCACTGCCTCGACACGGGTACAACACCTGAGACTTCCGGCGCCGCCACACTTGAACTCATGGATATCACCCTGGGCTCCTATGAGTCGGCAGAGAGCGGTACGCGTTACCGCGTCGGCTCGCTACTGAATTAAGAAAGCCTGGCGCAACATGGCTGGACGGGACCTACGAGCCGGACCACTGGCGGTTCGCTACCTTGACGGTGATCTGCGCGACATCCGCTTGGGTAATACCGAGATCATTCGACGTATATATATGGTCTTTCAGGATCGTAACTGGACCGCGCGACCCTGGGTCATAGAGAACTCAAATATTGAAGATCACGGTGACAGCTTCACCATCACAGTCCGGGCACGGGGCACTTTCGACGCAACCCCATTTGCATGGACAGCAACCATTGACGGCGGCAGCGATGGATCCGTTACCTACCGTGTTATCGGACACACCGAGGCACCATTTCTCCGCAATCGATTAGGCCTGTGTGTACTGCACCCGATTGAAGAGTGCGTCGGTGAACCGGTCATCATCGAGCATTCCGATGGCACCATTGAGTCCACGCGCTTCCCGTCAGCCCTCTCCCCCAACCAACCGTTCCTTGATATTCATGCAATGACTCACGCAGTGCTTCCTGAACTCTTCGCGACCGTACGGTTCAGCGGAGAGGTTTTTGAGACCGAAGACCATCGCAACTGGTCAGATGCCTCGTTCAAGACCTACTGCACACCGATACATCTACCCTTTCCAGTGACGGTGCAACCGGATGACGTTCTCGAGCAGCAGGTCAGCCTTCGACTAGAAGGAGCGACGACCACCCCGATTTCGCCAGTACCCGAGGCAGTCATCACTCCCGACGGTCCAGCTCGTCCGCTGCCCGGGCTGGGACTACAGATTCCTCGAGGCACTCACCAGGAACTCACCCCAGCACAGGTCGAGGCTCTGGGCGCCATCCATCTTCAGCACCTCCGAGTCGACATCGACTGCTCAACATCCACGGCAGGTGCTGAACTCGCGGCTGGAGTGCGCCAGGCACAGCAACTCGAGACCCGACTCTGGGTGGCGCTGTACGTCACTGAACCGCAGTCACTAGGACCTCTTCTCGCGGGCCTTTCTCCTGAAGATGCGCGTGTGATCGATCGCTGGCTGATCTTCGATACCCAACACAAGGTCACCCCGGGGTTGTTGATTCAGCAGGTCAGGGGCGAAATTCTGCGAGCATCAGAACAAGCGAGAATCTTCAGTGGAACCGACCTGTACTTCACCGAACTGAATCGCGAACCGCTCGACTCCACAGCATTAGAGCTTCTTGATGGAGTTTGCTTTTCGGTCAATCCGCAGGTGCACGCCAGCGATGATCAGTCCGTACTTCAGAATGCAGCCGGCCTTGGGGCTATTGCGTTGGATGCTCCGCGCCTGGCCGGTGGTTTGCCCATCGCTATTTCTCCTCTGACACTGCGTCCGCGCTTCAACCCGAATGCGACCGCACCGGAACTCGATGTGTCAAACACCCCCCTACCCAGTTCCGTCGATGCCCGCCAAAGAACCAATTTCGGTGCACTCTGGGCACTGCTGTCGGTCAAGGAAGTTGCCGAGGCTGGCACCATCGACGCAGTCACCATCGGGGAAACAGTTGGTTGGCGCGGCGTCATGGCGGATTCAGCCGGATCTCCTGACGAGCAGCACTTTCCCTGCGAGCCCAACGAGCGGTTTCCGATCTGGTCCGCACTGCACCATCTGGCTGGTGAGGTCGGACTCATTCCCACACGCAGTACCCGACCGGACGCAGTGCAGGCGCTCCTGCTCAATCAAGGGTCCACACAGAAGCTGCTACTGCTCAACCTCACCGATACGCCACAGCGAGTGAGCCTGGCTCTTGATACCGGCCTACAGTCCTGGGAAATTCCCGCATACGGCATAGTTCCCGTGAGTCGGTGAGTGTCGAGAGGAATCCCGTGACCAGCCATCCTGTGTTTTCCCTTACCGGACGTCGCGCTCTGCTTACCGGTGCTGGCGGTGCTATCGGCACGGTCCTGGCCAACGGCGTCGCTGCCAGTGGTGCCGCCGTGGTGCTGCAGGACCTGGCAGTGGACCGCGTGGAAGGCACCTGCGCGCAGATCCGCGCGCAGGGAGGCACGGCCCATGCACTGGCAAGTGACCTCTCAGATCCCAGCAATTGCGGGCGTGTCGTCGAAGAGGCCGCAGAAAAGCTAGGCGGGTTAGATCTCCTCATCACGTGCGCGGGTATCAATCGCCGCAAGCCCATCGATGACGTCACCGTAGATGACTTCGATGCCATCGTTGCAGTGAACATGCGATCGGTGTTCTTCCTTTCTCAGGCTGCACACGCACCACTCAAGGCTGCTGGAAATGGTTCGATCGTGCATTTGAGCTCACTTAGTGCCAAATACTCCTTTAACACCATTGCCGTCTATGCCGCAACCAAAGCTGCAGTGTCTTCGATGACGCGGTCTTTTGCGCATGAATGGGCCGGTGACAACATTCGAGTCAACTGCATCGAACCTTCTGTCGTGAAGACCGAGTTCACCAAGCCCCTCTGGGGTGAGGAGCATCGTCAACGCTGGTTCGACGCCACCACGCCAATCGGCCGCCTCTCTACGCCCGACGAGATGCTCGGCGCCGTGCTGTTCCTCGCCTCCGATGCTTCCAGCTACATCACCGGTCAGTCGATCGTCATTGACGGCGGTATCCTCGCCGGCGCGGACTGGGACAGTTACCGAGATGGTCCGTAGGAACTTACTTCAGCAAGGATCGGCTGCGCTGCTCCTCGGCACCCTGATTGCCACGTCCTTCGCATTCTCGCCCGTCGCCTTCGCGGCTCCGTCTTCGACAATCTGGGTGGACCCCATCCGCGGCAATGACGCGAATTCTGGAAAATCACGTAGCCGAGCTCTGCGCACCCTGGCTGAGGCCTGGGAACGCGTACCGATGGGCAAGACTCTGGCGCGCGGGGTGCGCATCGCAATTCTGCCCGGCCAACTCACTGAATCGATGGTGCCCAATTATTTGGAATCCCGATATGGCACCGCCACTGCACCCATTGTGATTGAAGCTGCTCGAGGCCGCGGCTCCGTCACGATGGCCTCCCTGAATGTTTTCGACACTCGCTACCTCACGCTGCGCGGCGTGAAGATCCAGGCCTCTGGGGGTGACGGGTTTCACTGCGAGCGCTGCGACTACATCACAATCGATAACAGCATCATTCGGGGTGCTGAGCCTGATAGCGGCAGGGTCGGAGATCTCGTCAAGGTCAACCAATCCCAGCACATCACCATCACCAATAGCGATATCAGTGGTGCCAGTGACAACGCCCTTGATTTTGTTGCCGTGCAATACGGAGAGATCAGCGGCAACCGAATCCATGATGCAGGTGATTGGTGCGCGTATGTGAAGGGGGGATCCGCCTACATAGAGGTGCTAGGTAATGAGATTCACGACTGTGGCACAGGGGGCTTCACCGCAGGTCAGGGCACCGGTTTTCAGTTCATGGTTTCACCGTGGCTGCATTACGAGGCCTACGGGATCAGCGTTGTCAATAACGTCATCCACGACACCGAGGGAGCCGGTCTGGGCGTCAACGGTGGCTACAACATCCTGATGGCCCACAACACCCTCATGCGCGTTGGAGCGCGAAGTCACGTCGCTGAATTCGTCGCTGGGGGGCGCTCCTGCGATGGCGTACCTGGCGACGAGGGACGTGAGCGGTGCACCACCTACCTTGGCCAGGGCGGTTGGGGAACCACGGCGACCGATGGTGACGATAACTGGATACGCATTCCCAATCGTCATGTTGCCTTCGTGAACAATCTCATCGTCAATCCCGCGGGTCAGGGCAGCCAATGGCAGCATTTCACCGTCGCTGGCCCCTATGCCAGTGCAACTCAGGCCGCATCAGGGGCACCTAATCCAGCGCACTTTGACGACGATCTGGTTATTGCCGGCAATGTGATCAACAACGGTCCCCCCGGTCATTCACTCGGCCTCGGCGACGACTCTGGCTGTAAGCGCAGCAACCCCACGTGTAATGACGCGCAGTTGCTCAGGGATAACCGGATCAATGAAGTCTTAGTCGATCTCGACCCCAAGGGCAGACCTTCAGGGGGCGCTCAGACATACCTCCGTGGCATTGCAGTTTCACTCCCTACTTGGAGCTGGACGGACATACCCGGAGGAGCACCTGCGGGCAAGACCACGCTCTCCAGCGTGGCGCAGGATCGAGCAGGAACACGCCGTCAACCGCATCCCCTGCCAGGGGCCTACCAAAACTAGGTAAAGCAGAGCACGTTCAGCAGGACTCACAGACTCAAACTCAGGACTTGCATTGCACCGTGTGGGCCAAGCCGATCGAGTTCAGCAGGCTCGCGAACAGGCCTTGCGACAAATCGTTCGATAGCCTGGCGAAGTGACTGAACAGCAGCCCTACCGAGTGGTGGACACCTACCCCGGTTTCGAACTGCGCGAGTACCCAGCTCACCTCGTGGCCGAAGTCACCGTTCAGGCGGAATTTGAAGAGGCTGGAAGCCGCGCCTTCAACCCCCTTCTGCAATACATAAGTGGAGCCAACCGCGCCAACAGCAAGATGGCCATGACAGCGCCGGTGGTCCAAGGTGAACGGCTGGCCATGACGGCACCTGTGGTTCAGGGCTCTGAAGAGTCCGGCGGATACACCGTGGCTTTCGTCCTTCCTGCCTCAGTGAGCGCCGAATCTGTACCTACCCCTACCGATTCACGTGTGCAGGTTCGCAGCGTCCCGACAAGTATTACCGCTGCCACCCGCTACTCCGGGCGTTGGTCGGAGCAGGCATTCAATGAGCGCTGCGCCGCTCTACTCAAGGCCGTCACTCAAGCTGGATTCACGGCAACTTCCCAGCCTCGGTTTGCGCGCTATGACCCACCGTTCAAGCCCTGGTTCCTTCGACGGAACGAAGTACTGGTCGACGTCCTAGCGAGTTGAAATCTCGACGGGCGGCCTAGTCGTCGCCACGACCATTGCCGTTCCCACCGTTCCCGTTCCCACCGTTCCCGTTCCCACCGTTTCCGTTCTCGCCGTTCCCATTGCGGTTGTCGTTGCCGTTCTCGTTCCCGTTCCCGTTGCCGTTCTCGTTCCCACCATTTCCGTTGCCGTTCCCGTTGTCGTTGCCATTTCCACCGTTGCCGTTGCCGTTGCAATTGCCGTTGCCGCTGCCGTCACTCCCAGCACCAGGGTCGCTTGCCTGACTTCCCGAGTCGTCATTTCCGTCAGGTTCAGGCCCCTCATTTTCATCGGCACCGCCGTTCCCGTTCCCACCGTTCCCGTTCCCGTTCCCACCGTTCCCGTTTCCGTTCCCACCGTTCCCGTTTCCGTTCCCACCCCCACTATTACCGTTTCCGTTGCCTCCAGACGAGGCATTGTTGTCATCGTTGTCTCGGTCATCGGAATCTTCTGCGTTGTCGTCATCCGGTGAATCCTCCGAATTCGTTGACTCACCAGAGGATGTGGAACCGCTTTCGGTGTTCCCCGGATCCAACTCTCTCCTACGGTTGTCCGCGCCATCGCTCGTGTCTACTGACTCTTCGTCGATCTGCAGATCGCCATCCACAAGCTCGCCCACTACCGCAAGAACAGGATCTTCAGTATCACCAGGATCCAGTAGGTATTCCGCCTCAGCACCTGCTTGATCAGTGATTAGGATTCGTGCTGCCCCTGCACGACCCGGCTCAATATCAATCACGCCACCGTTCGATACGGAGATCGCAAACGAACGTTTTCCATTCGCGATCGCAGTGGTGATACGTGAGGCTGCTCCAGCGCTCACCTGAACACTTCCGGCCGCACCAGCATTCATCACAAAGCTCTGTACGCCTGGGCGAATACGGCCTCGAGTCGTAACCCGTGGCTGCTTGGGCCCATCGATCGACACTTGAGCCACCACGGCACCCTGCTGAGCCACGGTCCCTGCACCGTACTGAGTCACAACCGGTTGGATGCCAAACGTTTGTATCGTTGACGGAAACGTGACCTGCACACCGACCACGGTGCCGCCAGCTTTGACGTAGGTGATATTCCCACCTCGCAGGGCTGCGGTGATGTCGCTTGGCGCATCCCGTGTTGTGTCGAACTCCCGCGCACCGACCTGGATGCGAGCCCCGACAGTTCCAGATTGCCGATCCATAGCCGCGGTAACCAGAACGGTGCGCGATGCATTGAGGTCCGTGTCAGCAAAGGGTGCCGCGAATACCTGCTCACGCCAACTCATCGCAGTGAGATCCATGGAGCCAGGCCCTTGACCGCTCCAGGCTGCTTCTGGTGAAGATGGATTGATCGCAGCAACGTCGTAGCGCCACGTTTGCGTTTCCTCATCTACGAGGACGTGGGTGACTTCCTGCGGAAAGTTGCTGTCGTACACCGCAATGTCATAGACGCTGCCCGACTTGCTGACTGCGAAGGGCGTGACTGTGTGACCGGCACCCTCGGAGTAGAGCCCAAGGGTGAAGCCCGAACCCTTTCGAAGGCCGTCAATCAAGGTCTGCACGACCGCACTCGGGTCTTGGGAGCGCACCGAAGCCGTAGGAGTACTGACCTCGTCCATAAGCTGCGTGGCCCACCACTGCTCGATTTGTGAGACAACCTTGCGCCCCCGCTGAGTCAATTGGACAGTGCGGTCAGCTCCTGGCTGGAGTTGCGCTACGACGTTGCCGCCGTCGTCGAGTCGGGTGGCCAGCACTGCCATTCCCTCGCAGCGTCCCGCGGTCATCGCCCCATTGACCTGGTCCATCCAGTCCTGAGCCGCGGGAAGGAGGATGCAGTCCTTTGATGCACCGGATGCACAGACTGCTTCCGGGCCGAACAACGCAACCATTACCTGCGAGTCCAGCGTGCCCGGGTCCCCCCAATTGGGAAAACTGAACTCATCACTAGTCG
>CAZKFI010000044.1:15056-16910 GCA_964551975.1 uncultured Bifidobacteriaceae bacterium
TAGTCGGGTCGAAGCCGTTGTCGGCGCAGGCCCGAGCAGCAGCATCCAGGGCAACGCCTTGCCTCGGGGTTCCGGCGCATGCAGTCTGAGCAGCACTCGGCGGTGCGGCCGTCGTTGGTGGCTCTCCCCCTCCGCAGCCCCCGAGCAGGAGTGCCACCGAAGCTATGCCCACAGTGATCCAGGCACTGGTTCGCTTCACACTCTCACCCAACTTCGGTTTGGTGCTCCAGGCTGGACAGGTGCCCAGGCTACCTTGACAGCCCTGCGGGCCAGTACCTCCCGACTACCTGAATCAGGAAGGGCACCATCACGGGCTGGTCTACTCTCACTGGGTGCCCAGCGACCCTCAGATGCGAGCAGGAGATGCCGACCGTGATGGGGTGATGAGCGTCCTGAGTGATGCTTATGCGGCCGGCAGACTGACTCACGAGGAATTCGAAACACGCCTGGAGCAGGCGCAGCGAGCGAAGACCTACGGTGAGCTTTCACTGTTGACGGCAGACATTCCTGTTCCGCGCTCATCGGCAGCGGAGGCCACTTCTCATGGCGCCGCCTCAGTGCCCGAGGATACGCAGAACTTGCGCAAGGGCTGGCTGGCCTGGGCGGGAGTCAGTGGATTGGTCAACGTCATCTGGCTAGCCAGCTGGATCGCCGCGGGTACTGGCCCCACCTACTACTGGCCTATCTGGGTGATGGGTCCGTGGGGAGTGGCGATGCTGATTGGCACACTGAGAAAGCGGCAGGGCTAGCCCCCCTGAGGTAGGCGCAGACGTGCGGTCAAAGCGTGACCGAACATGAACTCTGCGTCCGAGATTGCTGCGGTGGTAGGGGCTACCGCCTTACTCCCCTCTTCGGTTACGCGCTGGTAGGTGACGGTCTTGAGGAACTTGCCCACCCACAATCCCCCGGTATAGCGAGCGGCGCGGCGCGTCGGCAAGACGTGGTTTGTCCCGATCGACTTATCGGAGTAGGCAACCGTGGACTGCGGTCCGAGGAACAGTGAGCCATAGTTGCTGAGATTGTCGTGATACCACTGCGTGTTTGTTGTCTGGACCTCAAGATGTTCCGGTGCGAAAGCGTCACTGAAGGAGACCACCTCGGCGTCATCGGGGCAGACCACGATTGACCCATAGTCCCGCCAGGCCGCCCCGGCGACATCCTTGGTCGGCCACTCACCGCTCAGCCAGCGCTGAACCTCCTCCAGCACTGCCTGGCCCAGCGCACGTGAGGTGGTGATGAGCACAGCAGGGCTGGTTACACCGTGCTCTGCCTGACCCAACAGATCAGCTGCGATCAGACACGGGTCGGCACTGTCGTCAGCAATGATGGCGATCTCAGTTGGTCCGGCCAACAGGTCAATACCAACCCGGCCGAACAGTTGGCGCTTAGCTTCCGAGACGTAGGCGTTACCGGCTCCAACGATCATGTCCACCGGCGCTACGTCTTCGATCCCGAAAGCCAGGGCGGCAAGTCCTTGGACCCCACCGAGGCAGAGCACCTGGTCCGCCTGACAAAGGCCCATGGTGAAAAGTTGCGGTGGGTGCATACCAGTGGCATCACGCGGGGGAGCCATAGCCACCACCTGCCTGACGCCGGCCACCTTGGGCGTGACGATGGTCATGATGGACGAGGCGATGAGCGGGTACACCCCTCCGGGAGAGTACGAACCGACCGAGCCAACCGGGATATGACGGTGTCCGAGCACGACGCCCGGCTGAGTTTCACTCTCGAGGTCAAGGAGGGTCTGCCGTTGCAGGAGGGCGAAGTGTTCGATCCGGGTACGCGCCTCGGCGATATGCCAACGCAGTTCCTCGTCTACCTGCGCCGGGTTCTCCAGGGTCTGGGCGATCTCGT
>CAZKFI010000044.1:16920-18838 GCA_964551975.1 uncultured Bifidobacteriaceae bacterium
CTGGAAAGCCGCTGCAGCAACCTGATCTGCAGTCAGAGTGAACTGAGGTGGGTTCCAGTCATCAAACTCCTGGGAGTAGCGACGAACCGCGGTGATGCCATCGCGTTCGACGTCAAGGAGCACTCGGCTTACGGTGGCTTGGATCTCCTGGGATCGCTCCGGAGTCTGTTCCATACCCCGCTTGAGGAACTCAGCCATACCTCATCGTTGCAGGAATCGTCATCGTCAACCTAGACATTGCTGTCATGGAAGTGACCTCTGATACGTCCGAAAACCCCTGGGTCTCCGGTTTCAGAATTTCCTTCACGAATTCCTGACAAACGGTTGTATCGGCTCTGGTGATCGCGTAGACATTGACTACCAAGCCGCGAGGCGAGGGTCGGGAAACGAAGCGACAGTGATCCAGGGAGGATCTGGAAAGCCCCGGTGCTGAGGGGTGCTGCGCAGTTCGAACCGAGGAAGGCATGGCGCACCGGCCACGCGCAACGCGCGAGGTGGCGTTACCGCGACAGCAACGTGGGACCGCCGCGGGAAACCGAGTGGGAGCGCGCCGACCGAAGGCAAGGCCCCTCAAAGGGAAGCTTTGAGGGGCCTTGCCCATTGTGGGACTCTGCGAGGATTCCGTTGCAGCGACGCGCCGGAGGATCTGGCGCGGGTCACGTTCGCCCGAATGAGCGTGCGCTATGGCTCAGTACTGTGGGCACTATGTTGCCGCTGCAGAGGATGGCCAAGCTGGACACTGTCGCTGCAACAGAGTCCGGTTTCATTGTCAGCCTCACCTTGGAAGTCCTGCCATGCGAGTGATGGCCTGGGTGTCGTTGGCACTCGGTGTTACGGGCCTTCTCCTGGCACCGAGCCCGTTATTCATGGCTCTGGTCATGCCGGAGGATTCCGGCTGGATGCAGGCCGGGTGGGCGTTCCTTTTCGTGACTGTTCCTGCTGGGCTACTGCTGTTGGGGGTCTCGGTGGTCCTCACGGTCATCCTCGGGATACGTGGCCTGGCACAGCAGAAGTCCAGGTTGGCAAGCATCCTTGCGCTCCTGGGAGCTGTGGGCTGCGCACTGGTGAGTGCGCTCCTGCTGGTGCTGGTGATTTCCGGGCCTGCGACTGCAAGTGCCTTGCTTTTGGGACTCCTGACAACGAGCGCAATGCTGTTCGTCGTCGGCATCGTGGCTGGTTTCGTTGCCAGCCGATCCACGGCGGCCGCTACCGGCTAGTCGCAGACAGCTCCCTTGGAGGCGGACCCGACGAGCCGGGCGTACTTGGCGAGTACCCCTCGGTCATAGCGCGGTGGCAGCGGCATGAACTCCGCGCGACGACGCTGCAACTCATCGTCATCCACCAGAAGGTCCAGACTGCGGCCCGGAATATCGATGCGAATGCGATCCCCCTCGCGAACCAAACCGATTGGTCCACCATCCACAGCCTCTGGTGCCACGTGACCCACGCACAGGCCGGTCGTTCCCCCTGAGAAACGACCATCGGTAATGAGCAGCACATCCTTGCCAAGACCAGCACCCTTGATCGCCCCAGTGATCATGAGCATCTCGCGCATCCCCGGCCCACCCTTTGGCCCTTCGTAACGGATGACGACCACATCACCTGCGTTGATTGTGCCGTCTTCCAAGGCGGCCATGGCGGTCTGTTCCCGCTCGAAGACACGTGCCCGACCTTCAAAGGTCGTAACGGGGATGCCAGCGTTCTTCACCACGGCACCATCGGGTGCTAGGGATCCACCCAGAATGGTGATGCCGCCGGTGGTCGCGAGAGGTTGCTGAGAGGCGCGCAGGATGTCACCGTCAGGGTCCGGCGGATCAAGTGCAGCCAGATTCTCAGCCACTGTCTTACCTGTCACCGTCAGGCAGTCACCATTCAAGAGATTCGCATCCAGCAGAGCACGCATGACTACCGGTACGCC
>CAZKFI010000045.1:0-18745 GCA_964551975.1 uncultured Bifidobacteriaceae bacterium
CGGTGCACCGGCACTGTAAACATCCGAGACAACGTTAGTCGTTGGATTGATGCGCTTCACCTTGCTTCCGCGCACCGTCACATACACATAGCCGTTGGCCGTAGCCGCAGCGATTGGCTCCGTTCCCACCGGGATTGTGGCACTCACCGTGTTGGTGGTGAGGTCGATCACCGAGACGCTGTTGCCATTCCGATTCGGTACGTACAGCGAGTTGTTGTACTTGGCGAAACCCATTGGGCCGTCGCCAACTGCGATGCCGGTCACCGCGACTGCAGCCGCTGGTGGAGCTCCCGTGAGTGAAGCGATCATCGTCACTACCGCGACCGCCGCGACTCCGATCAACCGAGATTGCATGCCCACCCCAAGAGTCGTACCCCACCAAATTGCCCTGACGCCCCCACTGTTGCGACCAAAGAACAGCCGCGTTGGCTTTGCGAGCCTAGCCAGGGCATAGCCGCAGTCGAATTCCCCTCCAACTGGGGGACATCAACCTGCCTCTCACGGAGCCGGTCGTGCCACTTCCAGGCAACCGGTCAGACCCCGTGACGGATTCACTGCGCAGTGGCGCTCGTGGGTAAGCACGCCTTTCTATCGATGTCGTAGTCGTGTTCCCTCGTAGTCCTGTTGGCAGCCCGACCGAGAGTCGCTTCTGTAACGACACGGGTTGGCAACGCTCACATGTGCCCTACCCACTGGTATGCATCTTGATGCACAGCTTTGATGCTAAAGTGCCATTGTGCGCACGACCATCACTATCCACGACGACCTTTATCGCCAGGTGCGCCAAATCGCAGCCGCGCAATCCAGTTCTGTGGGGTCGGTCATCGAGGAGGCCATCACCCTGCTGATCGCACGGCACCACTTGGCCAGCGCGACAAGTGAGGAAGCATTCCCAGACCTGCCGATATTTTCTGGCGGGGGCGTGCAACCCGGTGTGGACATCGACAGCAACGCTTCGCTGAGTGAGCTGCTCGACGACGGGGTGCCACTTCATGCACTGCGTTGACGTCAACGTTCTTGTCAATGCGGTAGTCACGACCTCCCCGCATCACGTCACGGCACGCCAGACCCTGGATCAACTTCGCCGATCGCCCGGCGGCCTAGGGCTCTTCTCGACCGTGGTCGCCGGCTTCCTGCGAGTCTCGACGAATCGGCAGGTATTGAAGGAACCGCTGGATCTGAACGCGGCACTGGGGGTCGTCGACACGCTGACTGCCTCGCCCTTCGTCAGCATCATCAATCCTGGCTCCGGGCACTGGCCAATATTCCGGGCACTGGTCGACCGACATCGACCCCGCGCGCATGACCTCACCGATACCTGGCTCGCTGCGGCGGCAATGGAGATCAATGCAACGTGGGTTTCATTCGACCGAGACTTCCTACGATTCCCTGGCCTGAAGTGGGTGGACCCGGGCGCCTAGCATCCCCACTCTTGAATCCCTGATGGATATCCCGCACTCTGTGTCATCACCTGACCTCCCTTTTTCTATTGTGCTCGTATGCACCGTCTGCTCCAGGCTCGCTCGTGAAAGGCGCCGGACGACGACTCCTCGTCGTCGAGGACGAACCGCTGATGTCCTCCTTGCTGGCTGAGGTCCTTGTCGCCCAAGGATTCGTCGTGCAAACGGCAGCGGACACCCTCCAGGCACGTAACGCCGTCGACAACTTCGATCCCGATGCAGCCTTGCTGGACATCTCGCTGGGTGACGGTCCCAGCGGACTGGACCTGGCCCACGTCCTGCACCGCAAGTACCCGCACATCGCTTTGCTCTTTCTGACCAAGCATTCCGACCCACGAACCGCCGGTCTGGCGGACCAGGACCTTCCCGCTGGTTGCGGGTTCTTGCGCAAGGACCGCGTACGCGATACCGACTATCTCCTGGAGAGCCTGGAGGCAGTCCTGACCGAAAGGCCCGATCGCGTGCGCGACGACCAAGACCCGGATCAGCCCCTGGCGGCATTGAGCAGCCACCAACTCGAGATCCTGCGTCTTATGGCCCTGGGATACACCAATGACTACATCGCTCGCCACAAGGGAGCTAGCCAGTCATCCGTCGAACGCTGGGTTATGCAGATCTTTCGCACCTTGCAAATCGACACGCGTGGGGATGTGAATCCACGCGTGGAGGCCGTGCGTCGATTCATCGCCTCGTCAAGCCTGCCCGAGCGCGTGTGAGCTCCTGGGGGAAGGCGTTGCGCCGCATTGGCGGCCCCGACGCGGTTACTTGGCCGGCCTTCTGGGCCTCACTCGTTGCAAATCTGGTCGGGCAGTTCAGCACCGGGGGCCAGGTGGATGCACCAACTTGGGTACGCCTTCTGGCAGTCCTCGTTAGCCAGCTTGCCATGTTCATTCCACTGCTCATTCTTCGCTTGACCTTGCTCAACGACCCTCAGCGCTCGCGCCCGTGGGTTGCCGTGGCGGGTTTCGCCCTGGCACCAATTGTGCGCACGCCCGTACTGGTGTGGGTGCTCGTCACCGTCGGTGGTATCTCCCAGCCGCAGCTACTGCAACGCCTTCTTGGGGCCTTCCTCAACATCTTCCTCGTCCTGCTCATTACAGCCTTGGTCGTCAGTTCACTTCGCGATCAAGCTCGAACCCTCCAGGCACTTGAGCACGTCCAGCGCGACCTTCAGCTGACTCGCTCTCAGGTGGAACTGCAGGTTCAGGAACGAAACGAAGCCGCCCTTCACCGGGTGCGAGCAACTCTGGAAGACGAACTTCAGCGGCTTGGTGCCCCCGAAGGCGACGCCGTGCGGGATCTCCAGCGACTCGCCACGGATGTTGTCCGGCCCATGAGCCACGACCTTGCGCAGTCAGTGCCAAGCTGGAAGCCGCCAGAATCCGAGGGGGACATCCGAATTCGGCGCCGCGATCTCATCCGCGCGGTCGGTGCACGTGGACCCTTCCTGCCCCTACCTACCGCCTTGGTAGAAACCGCCATCATCCTTGCACCGTCTTCGACATTTCTTATCGCTATTCGAATTCCCGTTCTGCTGATGGCATCACTCGGCATCTACCTGACGCTGACGTGTGCAAACCTCGTGCTGAACAAGATCCTGCCCAGGACCACCCCAACGCGCTCATTCCTCGCCGTCCTCGCCGCCGCCATCATCTCCAGCGCACTCCAGGCAGGAACCGCGGGCTTCCTCCTCGGCGGCACGCAGGGTCGAGCCCTGGCCATCGGTGGCACGGTGTTTATCGCCGGCCTATCAATGATGGCCGCAATCATTGGGACCGCACTGAAGCAACAGCGCGAGGCCGAGTCACAGTTGCGGCTTAGTACCGATTTGTTGCGCGTCAACCTGGCGCGGTTGCACCAGGTGCAGTGGTTCCAGCAGAAGGCACTATCCCGAGCCCTGCACGGCCCCATGCAATCTGCGGCCACGGCTGCCGCCCTGCGACTTGATGCGGCTGTGCGCTCTGGCCAGACCAGCGAGGGACTGGTGAGTGAGGTGCGGGAGTCCCTGCGCCAGCAGATTGACGTGTTGGGTGTCGACGAACCCCAAACACTTGACTTGGACCAAGTATTCGACCGAATCATCGGAACTTGGGAGGGACTCTGCGAAGTGCGGATCACCGCAGATGCGCCGTCGCGCCGAAACCTGGAGATCGATCCCGTGCTGCGATCGACTACCTCGGAGATCATCAGCGAGGCGGTTTCAAACGCCATCCGCCACGGTCGTGCAACGACGGCTCAGGTAGCCGTAAGCCAGCCCAATGACACCTCTCTCCTCATCCATGTAATCGATGACGGTCAGGATCAGGCAGTTTCGTCTGGCTCAGGACTCGGATCGCAACTCCTTGACGAATGCACTACGGAATGGTCCCTTGAGTCCACCGATCGCGGACGCCACCTTCGTGCTGAACTTCCCTTGGATCCCCAGCGGCTGCTCACCCCGGCCTGATGGCCGCTCCCGCGCTGCGCTTGCGTGCGCAGATTTACTCAGTCATCCCCTTACTTAGGATGAGCCCGTGCGCAGACTCCCGGTCGTTGTGTTCGCAGCGATCATCGCCCTTGGCACCGGATCAGCAGCCCAGGCCTCCCCTACGCTCGAACCGGCCACCTCTCAGGTAACCCTGCACGTTGAACCCGCCGATGGTTACCAACCCGTCATCGATTTCATTCGCTCAGCGAACAGGACACTCGATTTCACGATCTACCAGTTCAACGACGAGGTAATCGCTGATGAACTGCGGGCCGCGAAGCGCCGCGGTGTCGACGTCCGGGTGATCTTCACCTGGCAGGTATTTCCAGCGGGAAGCAACCTTTGGGATGCACAGAGTTCGAACTACAACACCAATATGCCAACATTCACAAGCTTGCAAAAGGCCGGGATCCGCGTTCGTCTGAGTCCGTACTTCTACACCTACAGCCATGAGAAGACAATGATCGCCGATGGTCGAACCGGCCGAGGTCGCGCGCTCATCATGGATTTCAATGCGCAGCCCTCATACATGACCCCGACCCCTGGCCTGTTCGGCACACGCGGATTCGCCGTGACAACCACCAATCAGGATGATGTGCGCGAGATTCAAGGAGTCTTCGACGCAGACTGGGCCCGTCGTTTGCCGAATGCGTACCAAAGCCCGCGACTGGTGTGGTCACCTAATGGCACGGGTTACTCCCCACCTTCCAAAGGCAAAGAGCGCATCTTCGCATTGATTGACGGGGCTACCAGCTCACTGGACCTCTACGTCTTACTGCTGGACTACCTGCCCTTCCAAGACCGTCTCATCGCGGCTGCACGACGTGGGGTCGACGTGCGAATCATCACCAACACGGATCCGGCACCTATGCAATTCCAACAACTCCAGGCCTTGGCAGCAGCAGGTGTGGAGTTTCGATTTGATCCCACCTATCCGCAAGGACCCGTGTTTATCCACTCCAAGGCGATCATCCGTGATGCAGGAACATCCAGTGCCATGGCCTTTGTCGGATCACAGAACTCCGGCGACAACGTGTCGATGAATTCCGAACGAGAGTTGGGCATCCTGCTTGGGCGCGGCGCTGAAATCAACCGGATGAGCGCAGTCTTCAACCAGGATTGGTCTCAGTCCACGCCCCTGAGCTACCAGGGCGGTCAGCCTGAGGACCCCTTCCGGTGGTGAAGTGAGAGCCTGAGCAAGCACACGAGGTAATTGGCAGCGAAGGCGAAACCTACAAGCGCGTAAGCGATCGTGAACCAGCCAATCTCGGCAGGAATGGCCAGCGTGAGCCAGCCAAGCCCTGCAGCCACAGCAGCCATCACCACTCCTGCGATGATCACCGTTTGACCTTCGACCGAGCGCGATACCAGCCACATATTCCCCGCGAGGGCTACCAAAGTCAGCCCAATCATGCGCATGGACCACTGCAGGGGTGCAGACTGGCCATCCAACTGCAGCAAATCCAGGAATAAGCCCGGCAACAGCAACAACAGCAGAGCGCTGAGTCCGAAGACGACGGCACCAGCTTTAAGCGTGGTTCGAATCCCGAACATGACGCAGAGGTTACGCGGAACCAATGCGACGTATCAGGCCATTGAGCGAAGGAACTCTTGTGTTTCGGCGTCAGTGGAGTACAACAACGTGCCGAGCATGCCGCGAGTCAACAGGACCTTATATACATTTCGGAGCAGTCGGTCGAATTCTTCGGGCGAGGCAGCCTTCTCGCTGCGGAAAGCCGGGTCCCGACTTGCGGCGCGAACCGCGACCCAGCGATCAGTTCGCCAAACCAGGTCAGGGCCGAAGATTACGCCATTCCAGTCGTACTCGAATCCCTGCGCGGTGTAGATGCACCCAACCTGACCAAAACCTGCCGGGTCCGTTGCCCACAGCGCCGATGGCGGTGCCCCGCCGATGGCCCTGTCTCCCTTCAGATTCCACGGCCGACTCCAGTTGCCGATGGCGACATCCGGTATCAGGGTCCCATCGCGTTGCGGATCACTCCAGGGCCAGCAGAACCCTGCCGTCATCCGTGCCGTGTACCCCTCACACTGCTTGACCGCAAGCCAGGATTCCATCTCAGCCGGACTCTCCAGCACCTGCACGGTGAAGCGCTCCTCAGCGGTCCACGGCCGCGGCTCACCAGAGCTAAGGCCAAGGAACCGGTGGACCCACGCGACATATGCCTCGCTTCCGCCGCACCGAAATTGATCTTCCAGCGCGACTAGACGCAACTGGAGCCCAAGTCGCTCGCAGAAGTTCTCGATCTCTGTCACCGTGCCGAGCTCACCTGGACGGACCACCTGATGTTCGTCTAATAGGAAGACAGGAACTCGAGCTACCGCTATCAGCTCGTCGAGTTGGGCGCGACCAGTTCGAGCAGCCGCTTTCGTATATCGATTCGCTGAAGTTTCTCGGATGCGATGTGCTTCATCCATGATCAGCACATCAAGGCTGTTTCTTTCCGCGTCCATAAACGAGTTGAAGTACTTGAACAAACCCTGTGTCCGTGAGGAGCCGCGGCCGGCTACCTTGCGCAGTGTCTGGGTGAATGATTGAGATCCGGTGGCATGCAGCACGCTGCGACCTTGGCGGGCAAGTTCACCGAGAAGGGAAAGTGCAATAACACTCTTGCCAGTTCCTGGACCGCCTGTTACAACAACAACCGTCTTAGTGTCTGCAGCATGAGCCTGCCGCACAGCGTGGAGCACGATTTCATAGGCAGTACGCTGCTCGTCGAGGAGGACGAACTGCTCGCGCTCTCGAATCTCCTCTGCCGCAACGGCGAGTAAATGCCGGCTGGGTCCGGCACGCATCCCCAACAGCAAATCCGCGGCGTAGGTGCCGGGAACGTCGGGATCAAGGCGCTGTCGCAGGAATGTGTAGAGGTCCTCCTTACGCTCCCCTGAAAACATTCTCACTAGGTCAGTAGGCGTTCGGTCTCTCAGGTCTCGAATTCCATGCTCGGTGGCGTTGTGCAGGTAAGCAACAGCCGCGAGATTTTCCGGCTGTTCACCTAGAGCTGGAATGAAATCCAGCAGATACTGGCGATACCCGACAACCTGCTCGACTGGATGAAGTATCGGGCGGTGCCCATAGGCCTCGATGCGGACCAACTCTGGAGCATCGTCGTAGATTTCCGCGCTCCCCCACTGCTTCAACTCGATCAAGACGTACGAGGGCTGCTTTGTCTTCGGGTGACTACCCGCGAGAATCGCGTCTACGCGCCGACTGGTCAGCGGTAGTTGGTGTTCGACCAGAATCTCGACATTCGGCAGACCTGCCGCAATCACATCGTTAGCAAGCACGGGCAACGACGCCCGCCACGACCGCTCCTCACCAGTAGAAGGGCCACGCCCGGTGGATGCCAACAGATTCGCCGTCATTGATGCCACGAGGCTGTCAGCTTCGAGTAGCGACCGCAGTCCTTGAACTGGCTGGCGGACCAGCGCCATCCCATACCCCCACGCAGCACGATGTGAATCGTGCGGGTAGGGGCATATCCATTACTTGAGTGAATAGAAGCCCGTCGAACCGCAGACCTTACTGTAGCGGGGAGCCTCCAGAACCTACATTCAGTGGCTACTTCGATGTCATGCCGTCGGGCACCTATGTCCTGCGTGCAGGGCCTTATGCCTCTATCCACAGCGTCGTTGGGGGCAGATATTGCAGGCATGGTCTCTACCTCGGGCATCACCCCGGATTTGGTGATGTATGCAGTCGTCGGGCTGGGCGCCTTGAGCGCGCTCATTCTCGTCATCCTTGCTCTGCTTGCTGGTCGACGAAAGCCTGTGCGCCTGTGGCAGTGGATAGCAGCATTGGTGGTGCAGGGACTACCTGCAGCATTGTTGACGGTGCCAGCCGTCATGACGGTTGTGCAGCGTCAGCCGCCCTGGATCACGGTGGGGGTCATCGGGCTATGGCTGCTTATTGGTCTCACGGTGCTTCGGCCACGGTGGGCGGCGTGGGCCCTCGTGGTATCAGCAGGTTTGATGCCCTTACTGCTCTGGACAGGCGGAACCCTGGTGCCATCCCAAGAGTTGCCGATTGAACCTTTGATGATGTTGGGGTTCTACTCCGCGCGATCGGCTATTGCTGCCGGATTGCTGTGGTGGGCGGGCCAGTCCTGACGCACCACGGGGCGGGCAAAGCGTTCCGCAGCATGGAGACCCACCGAGGTCGCGGTGCTGAAGGTGGCAGCCGGATAAGGGCCGCCGTGCATTTGCTCGGCCGTGACCGCAACCCCGGTCGGCCAGCCATTCCAGACCACCCGACCCGCACGTTGCTCGATGGCGCGTAAGAACAGATGCGCGTCAGGGTCGTCGTCTTCGCCGTGGACGCAACCGACCAACACGCCCTCATCAAGGGTGAGCACCTGCAGGGCCTGGGCCGGATCTTCATAGGTAAGCGCGACTGAACTGGGCCCGAAGTATTCATGGCGAAGTGCACCAGCTGGATCCAGAAAAGTGGCCACGTCCGTTGTGATGACTGCTGGGTACTGCTGATTGCCCTGCACGTCGGTTCCGCGATGCACCGTCACACCTGGCATCGCAACAAGTGATGACATGCCAGCAGCGAAGCGGGTGGCGATGTCTTCGGTGAGCAGGGTCATCGCGGGTAAATCAGGCAGCAGGGCCAACGCCTCGTCAATGATGGTGGAACCGGCAGGTACCAGGAGAACAGCGGGCTTTGTGCAGAACTGACCGGCACCCAGCGTCATCGACTCCACGTAGCCCTTGGCGATGTCGCGTCCGCGTGCTGCGGCTGCAGCGCGGGTCACGACAACCGGATTCAAACTTCCCAGTTCCCCGTAAAACGGGATCGGGGTAGCACGATTCGCCGCAATGTCGTACAAAGCACGTCCGCCTGCGAGGGATCCGGTAAACCCAACCGCACGAATCTGGTCGGCGGCAACGAGTTCGGCACCCTCGCGCACTCCACGCACCGAAGTCAGCAGGTCCATGGGTGCCCCAGCCCCAGCGATCGCATCACGCGCGATCTGCACCAGGCGCCGCGAAAGTTCCGGGTGGGCAGGGTGTTCCTTAACGACAACGGCGCATCCAGCAGCTAATGCCGAGGCCGAATCTCCACCGAGAACGCCAAAGGCGAACGGGAAGTTACTGGCACCGAAGACAGCAACGACACCAATTGGCACGTAGACGCGCTGCAAGGCCGGGTGGCCCTGCGGTGGTGGCCCGGGAACAGCCGGGTCAGTTTGCGGGGCGAGGATGCTGCCATCACGCAACGCTGTGGCGAACATGCGGAGTTGAAAGGTTGTGCGTGCAACTTCGCCGACCAAACGCGGCATGCCTAGGTGGGTTTCCCGATCGGCAATCGTTGCCAGTTCCTCCGCTTGGGCATCGAGTGCTGTTGCGATGGCTTCCAGGACCGCGGCACGGGCCTGCGGTTCGGACACCCACCAGGCTTGCTGAGCGCGGTGGGCGCGTTCAACAGCGTCGATCACGGTGTCAGCGGTCATGAATCCCTTTTCGGCTGGATGTGTTCGGTGCGGATCCGTGGTTGGACCTGGCCGGCGACCTGGGCTTGGACAGCGTAGGTCATCCCAAAGCCAGGTTCCGACGATCCATCTTCCAACGGCAAACCTTCTGCTGCGGTGGTGATCACCAACGTGCGCAGATCTGGACCGGCGAATGCGCAACTGGTGACCTGAGGGCAGGGCAGGCTGATCCGACCAGCACTGGATCCATCCGGCGCGAAGCGCATCACGCACCCACCACCCCAGATCGCTACCCAGAGATAACCATCTGCGTCGACGCACATGCCATCGGGAACTCCGATCCGGGGGTCAATGGCAATGAACGGTTCGCGCCGCAAAGGGGTCTGCAGTCCATCGCCCAAGCAGCGGTCAATTCGCCCGGTGGGGCTGTCGATGTAGTACATGGTGGCGCCGTCAGGTGACCAACCCATGCCATTGCTGATGGTCACCCCGGTTAAAAGTGTCTTCAGCTGCCCGGCATAAAGGACGTGCAACGCGGCGCTTCCGGCGTCACCCTCAGGGTCGTATGCCATGGTGCCTAGGTAGGCCACTCCCCTCGGACTCACCTTGGCGTCGTTCGCCCGCAGGCGGTGCGGGCCAGCGGCGTTGGACTCCACGCTGTGCGGGAATGCGGCCACCTCGATCAGTTCTCCACTTGCAAGATCGGTGGTGTACAGCCCGTCGCGCAGGCAGAGCAACCAGCGGCCATCATCGAGCGGCAGAACAGCGCCGACATGCCGAGGGCACTGGAAACTGCCTGGATCATCGCTCGCCAATGTTCGCCACAAAACGCCTGAATTGAGGATGTCGACCCACAGCACGCGGTCATTGGCGTCGTCCCATAGCGGCCCCTCGCCAAGTTCACACCGGCGCGTATCGAACACTCTCACCGGCCAACCGAGTTCCTTGGACATGCTTCCTCGCAGGTCTTTCCTGGGATGCCTTCTGATCACTGACAATATCCGCGACGGTGCCAGCCGCGGTGCGGTAGCGTCCTGAGCGATAACCGGCAGGCCCATGCGACGCACGCCTCGACGTGCGGTTCAGTGGAAGGCATTCGCGTGACACACTCGATTCACGGACAGTTGGCGATCGTCACTGGTGCTGCGAGTGGAATCGGCCTGGCTACCTGCCAGGTCCTAGCCGAACGCGGTGCCACGGTGGTTATGGCGGATGTCGCAGCGGACCGCTTGCAGGAATGTGCCGACCAGCTTGCCGACCAAGGGGCAAAGGTTCACCCAATCCAGGTTGATGTTGCGAACGCATTCAGCGTGCAGGCCCTGGTGGACGCAGCACATGCCGTCGGCACGGTTCAGATTCTGGTGAACTGCGTGGGCATAACCGGGCTATTGGGCAAGCCCGCGCACGAGGTCCCGGTGGACGAGTTCCGTCATGTCATTGAGGTCAACCTCATCGGGGCAATTCTGCTCACGCAAGGTGTGATCCCACAGATGTTGCAAGCCCGATACGGACGCATCCTGCACGTGGCATCCATCGCCGGCAAAGAGGGTAACCCGAACATGACCCCTTACGACACCTCGAAGGCTGGCCTCATCGGCTTCGTAAAGGGCGCCGCTAAGGAGTATGCGCCACTTGGGGTCACCATCAATTCCCTAGCGCCGGCGGTAATCAGTGGACCCATGGTAGATAGCCAGCCACCGGCGGTGCGCGACTACTTGATCAGCCGGATTCCAATGGGCCGTGTTGGTGAACCTCGCGAGGTGGCCGAGACCATCGCCTTCATCGTGTCACCGGAGTGCAGCTTCACCACCGGGTTCGTCTTTGATGCCTCCGGCGGGCGAGCCACCTACTGACAGCCGTGTGATCTCGCCATGACGCCTTCGCACAAGCAGATCGCCATGATTCTCGACCAGGTGGGCCTGAACTCGGAAGACGCGATCATCACGGCGCTGCCTGGTGGGGTATCGAGTGAGACAACGGCCGTGCAGTTAACCGACGGGTCAACCGTCGTAGTGAAGCAGGCTCTGGCGCGGTTGACCGTGGCCGAGGAGTGGCTGGCGGACCCCACTCGCGCTGTGCCAGAGGGTCACGGACTGGCTGCACTTCATGCACTGACCCCACATGCAGTTCCTCGGCCCATTGCCATTATCGACAATCCACCTAGTGCCGTACTTCCCCTAGCGCCACAGCCAAGCATCGACTGGCGCGCACGCTTGCTCACCGAACCCTCAGACGATGACATCGCTGTTGCACAAACCCTTCGCAACCTGGCGGAGTGCTGGCATGGCGCACCTAGTGAGCCCTATCGAGACACGGTTCTAGACGACACTCTGCGAGTGACGCAGCTTCGCGTCGATCCCTTCTATCGGGTCATGGCGCAACGGTGGCTGGACCACGCAGAGCCCATTCAGACCTGCATTGACGAGTTGCTGCAGGACCGCACCGCATTGATTCACGGCGACTTCACGCCGAAGAACGTGCTGTGTCATCCAGAGGGCCTTTGGGTGATCGACACAGAGATCTGTCACATCGGTAACCCGCTACTCGACCTAGCATCAATGTCGGCGCATCTGTTGCTCAAGAGCGTGAAGCACCATCGCTCGCACCCCCGGCTCATGACCGACATTCGCAATGCTTTCTTGGATCCACAAGGCCCTGTGCCCCATCCCAGAAGCAATGCGGCCTTGGCGCGCCATACCGGGGTGATCTTGGGTGTGCGTGTGGCCGGCCGCTCACCCGTCGGCTACCTCACCGTGGAGGAACAGGCACAGGTCTCCATGATGGCTACCGCACTGTTGCAGGGCGCAACCATCCCGGAGGTGGAGGCCTCGTGGTTCATCGGATAACCGAGATTGATCTGGTGCAGGTTCTTGACTCACGGGGTGATCCGACAGTCAAGGCCTTCGTCACGCTGGCTGACGGTCGTGGCGCTGCGATCGCCCCGGCCGGCGCTAGTGCCGGCAGCCACGAAGCAGCATTCCTGCGAGATGGTGGAACAACCTTTGGTGGACGCAGTGTCAGCGGTGTCATCAACTCGCGTCTGACTCCACTTCGGCAATCGCTCATCGGTGTTGACGCTAACGACCCTGCCGCTGTGGAACAGGCGCTTACGGAGCTTGATGCTGCTCTCCCCGCGACTGACACCACGCCCTGGTCTGGACTCGGGGGCAACATTGCGATGGCCGTGAGTGTTGCCAGTTGGCTCGCGGTGGCGCAGGCCACTCAAGCTGAGCCATGGCAGATCATGGCGCAGTGGTGCGATGCTCAACCAACACTGCCAATGCCAATGGTCAACATCATTTCCGGAGGTGCGCACGCAGCACGCGCTATCGATATCCAGGACATTCTTGCTCTACCTTTTGGCGCGAAAAGCGTCGAAGAGGCAATCCACGATGCCTGGCGCACGCGTGCGGCAACGCGCGAGGTGCTCGACCACCTCGGTCATCCCACCGCCCTGGTCGCCGATGAGGGTGGTCTGGCCGCACCTTTCGCATCCTCGACATCAGCGATCGCTGCTGTGCACCAGTCGATAGTGAATCTCAGTGCCACCGCAACCATTGGCATTGCCCTGGACGTGGCGGCCACGGAATTCCAGGTAGGAGCTGGGCACTACCGCATTGAAGGCGAGTTGCGCAGTGCACAGGATCTCGTTGCGCAGATCCAACAGTGGATCGGTGACTTCGGGGTGATCAGCGTTGAGGACCCGCTAGGTGAGGATGACGACTGGGCCTGCGCACAGTCTCTGGTCCGTAGCGCCCAGATCATCGGTGACGATCGCTTTGTTACCAATGCCGCACGCCTGCAATCTGGTATCGAGGCAGGCGAGGCGAACGCCATCCTCATCAAACCCAATCAAGCTGGTTCCCTAATGCGCACGATCGCCGCGCTGGGCTTAGCCAAGCAGCACCGCTGGGGCACAGTGGTTTCGGCGCGTTCCGGGGAGACCGAGGAATCTTGGTTGGTCGACCTAGCTGTCGGTACCGGAGCTGGCCAGATCAAAGTGGGGTCGACGATGCGATCCGAACGAACCGCGAAATGGAATCGCCTTCTTGAACTGTCGGCTAGGACAACGTTGCCGTTTGCGGACTGGAATTCTCACCGCTAGCTTCCGTGACTGGCTAGCATGCGCAGATGTCACGAGCCGTATTGGTCACCGGTGGTTCTCGCGGGATAGGCGCAGCAGTAGCGGCGGCATTCGCTCGCCATGGTGATCGCGTTGCGATTCATGCCAGCGCCCCCTCGGAGCATGCCTCGGCCGCCCTGAAAGGGCTTAGCGCCTCCGGTCATGGTCTCGTTTTCGCCGACCTTCAAGATCCCGAGCAGGTACGGCAGATGGTTGAAGAGGCCGCTGCCCTGCTGGGTGGCATTGACGTGTTAGTGAACAACGCCGGTGTGTTCTTCTCCCACCCTGTGGGTGAAACGGACTACGCCGGTTGGCAGCAAGCCTGGGCGGCGACGCTTGGAGTGAACCTCATCGGCGCTGCCAATGTCACCTGGTGCGCCCTGCAACATATGCCGGACGGTGGTCGCATCGTCAACGTGGGTTCCCGCGGCGCCTTCCGCGGTGAGCCGCGCTCCCCCGCATATGGTGCGAGCAAGGCCGCCCTGGTGGCCTTCGGCCAATCCCTGGCTAAAGATCTCGGACCGCGGCGCATCGCTGTCACCACCCTGGCCCCGGGTTTTGTCGAAACCGACATGGCCGCGAGCGAACTTGTCGACGAGAAGGGGGTGGCTCGCCGGGCCGAGAGTCCCTACAACCGGGTGGCCAACGTCGACGAGGTAGCAGAGGCGGTGCTCTATCTGGCCTCACCCCAGGCCGAGTGGGCCAGTGGTGCAGTTTTGGACTTTAACGGCGCCAGCTACCTGCGGATGTGATGGGAGTTCTGCCGACTTCCTTGCATTGGAGCTTGTCAGCGCCTGTCACGAGAGACGGTGCCGTTGACGGCTAAGGCGCTAGGCGCCCAATGCAGCCGCTCGATACCGTTCGACCACGAGCAGCGACAGTGCATTGATCGTTGCCCGGTCCGAAGCCGACATGACCGTGGGAACGTCGCGATCAACAACTTTGACGTAGGAAATCTTGAACACCACATTGCCGACCTGGCGCCAGATCCTCCACTGTCCGCCTGTGCGATCCGGATTCGTCGCTCCGTAACGCTTCCAACTTGACCTTGAGTCGATGATGAGGCCGCGTGTCCCGCTCGCAGGGTCTGACGTGCGTACCTTCTGACGTAATGTGACATCACCGAGCCGCTCGGTGCCGGCAAACTGGTAAGGCCCAACGAACGTCGTCGTGCAAGCTTTGGCCTTGTCGTTCAGGTTGGCCCAGGCGGCGCGAGCCGCCTGGGCGTTCGGGAACTGGTAGATGTTGGTCAGGAGGTTTGCAAACCCTCCCGATGGATACGCGCCATAGTCGACGAATGAATAAGCGCCCAGCGACGGCTTCTGGCCCTCCACGCTCTCGCTAATCCCAACCTCGCAGATACTCATTCCCGCTTCAGGGGTAAACGACTCAGTTGAAAGGGAGTACTGCTTGGCGCCCAGCCACAGGGGATACTCATTCGGCTGGGGCAGAACTGCAATCAGGCCAGGTCCCTGGAGTTGCCGGAAGTTCAATGAGTCTGCCGAGGACGGTGCCGATAGCCCAACTGCAAGGCCTACAGCGACCACGGCGCACGTGCCAATGCGGATGATTCCTCGTGCACGCATGGTGCTCTCCTCGCTACCTCGGGTTCGAACCACGGTGACTCGGGCTCCAGACCATTCTGTTGACGCTAATCGTAGTCGGCCAATTTCCTGTGGAGACGCCGAATAGGCACTTATCCTTCGGGCATGAATTCACGAATCGCCTCTGCGTCGGTGATTGCCCTAGGCACGCTGCTGGTGTGCCTGCCAAGTCCTGCCTGGGCGGACAGCGGATCCGCGGTAACACCTATCGGGTCGGTGGCAGTGACGATCAATGGTGGTGAATTCACCGAAGAGTGCACCGAATTCCCCTACGAGATCACAGTCAGTGATGCTGCCTCAGATGTGCAATGGACTGTTGACGTGGAGGCGCGGCGACGTGGAGGAGGTCGCGTTTCTGACCTCGTTACCGGCTACGGAACCACGACCACGGCAGCGGATCTGCAGATCTGTTCGGGCGATGGTGCAGGGCCGTGGACCGCAGCTGTGCGTATTCGACTTGCCGAGACCAGTGGTTCATCTCGCTCATTTGATCGTTCCTTCACTCTGCGCTTTCCCATCAGCAAGGCCACATCAACTACCACCATTTCGAGTGCGACTATCAGCGGCAGCCGCACAACGGTCGCCGGCACAGTTCTCGATAGTGCCGGCGCCGCAGCGACAACACAGTTCGGCTACATCACAGTGAAGGTGCAGCGTGCCGATGGCACTTGGCGAGTCAGCGGCCGCGCTCAGGTCAACAGTTCGGGAAACTTCCGAATCATCATTGGCAGGGCAGTGCCGACAGGGACGGCAATCCAAGTCTTCTTCCAGGGCACCGACGAAGCAAAGCGCAGCGCATCCGCTGTCACCACGGTCTAGGCCGTCGGGCGCGGACTCCTTCGTTTGCGCGTCGTTTCCTTGTTGCCACCTGCCGATTCGGCAACCGGCGCCTTCAGGTATTTCATGATGCCGTAGATCGATGCCGTGACCGGCACACCGACCAAGGCACCGATCAGACCGAAATAGGCGGCAAAGATCGCCGTGACGAGCACGATGGACACCGGATGCAAGTTCACCGACTTGCCCATGATCAGCGGCTGCAGGACGTTACCTTCAAGTTGGCCGATGACGAAGATCAATACGATGACGATCACCCCGGCAAGCAGCCCGTCCGTCACAAAGGCCACAAACGCGGCGAGAAACATGGCGATCGGTGCACCGATATAGGGAATGAAGGCACCGAAGAAGACCAGGACGCCTAGCGGGATAGCTAGTGGTACGCCTAGCAGGAGCAGGGCGATGGTGACCACGATGGCGTTTGACATCGCGACCAACAGGACGCCGATGGAGTACTGGGAAAAGGCCGTCCAGCCAATCCGGACTGACCCACCAATCACCTCTCGATTACGCGATGGCATCCACTGCAGCAGCCAGCCGAACATCTTGTGCGGCTCAATGAGGAGGAACAGCAGGATGAAAATTGCTGCTGCTGCAGCCGTTGCCAGCCCGACGACGCTGCTCAAGCCACTAAGTACGCCGAGAGCGATGTCACCACCAGATCTCTGGATGAAGGCAACCGCAGTTTCGTATGCCGAGGTGACATCGGCGTCGGTCATGCGCAGCGGACCCTGCCGCAGCCATAGATTGAAGCTTTCGACACCTTCAGTGAACGCCTTACCGATGCCATCCCACTGATTCACCGCTTGGACGCCGATGAAGACAAACACCAGAGCGATCACAAGCACGAACAGCAGCAGTGAGAGGATCGCGGCAAGCGGGCGCGGCATGACGCGCGCCAATAAGTTTGCTACTGGCATCAGCCAAGCTGCAGTGAGGAGCGCAAAGAACACCGCCATCATCAGTGTCTGCAACGGCTCGACCAGGATGACCAGACCCCAGACGACCACCCCGATTGCGATCAGGCGCCAGGCATAGCCCCCGATTCGCCGGAACTGCGGCGAGACCGCATCGGGGGTCGGATACGGCTCGGGCAGCGGTGGTCGGAATACCTGAGCCTCCGCGTCGCGCTTCTTGGCCATGACGCTCCTTCACTGAGTAGGCCGAAGTCTGCCATGAAGGATCGTTCACCCCACCGAGACGCGGCAGGCAACCTGGCCACGCAGACGGAGCACCAGGCTCACCCCCAACAGGACCAGTGAGGTGACAGCTAGAAATGGCTGAAGCGGCGCAAACCAGGTCATGGCTCCGGAGGCGCCTAGTGCCATGAGCACCAATTTGTTGCAGACCGGGCATCCCACCGCAAAGAAGGCCAGTAATCCGCCGACGGTCCCGATCTTCAGTGCCCGGTCGGCGCGCTCCTGCCCCGGCTCTCGAACGTACGTCGCCAGGAGCAAGCCACATGGCCTGGGCCGACAAGTACTTCTTCCTCACGCGAAATAGCGACGACTCGTGTGGCAGCGGAGGTCTCGGTGCCGGCCAAATCTGCTGGAGTCTCGTAATCAGCCGCTTGCCCAGCGGTGTACAGAACGGCATGACATGGCAGTGGGGCGGGGGCCGCGAAACCGTTGGTCCCGACCCACTCCCCCCGTCTTAATGAGATGGCCGCTGAATTGATACACCAAGTAGGTGTATGGTCATCAACATGTCACGAACGAACATTGACATTGACGATGACCTCGTTGAGATTGTCATGGTGCGTTACGGCGTTACCACCAAACGCGAGGCAGTCGACCTAGCGTTGCGGCATCTCGCGGGGCAACCCATGAACCGCAAGGAAATGCTTGCGATGGCGGGGTCCATTCCGGACTTCAGCGCGCCAAGCGAGGATTATGAAGTCAGCACTACTCCCTGACACTTCGGTCTGGGTCGACTTTCTCCGCAATCGGGAGTCGTTCTTGCGCCGTCGCCTTGCGGCAGGCGATGACATTCACTATTCCCAACCTATTCTCATGGAACTGCTCGCGGGGGCGCGCGATGATCGCGAGTGGCTGCTCCTGCGCCAATTTGTGACAGGCGCGTCGCTGATTCCATTCGAGCCAGTGGCGGACTTCGAAGGCGCTGCCTGGATTCATCGGATAGGTCAACGTCTCAAGATTCACGTCGGTCACGTTGACTGCCTCATTCTCGCAGTGACACAACGTGCCAACGCCACGCTTGTGACGGCCGACCTCCGCCAAGCGAAACTTGGTAAATCCCTTGGCATCCCCGTCACGCAAACGAACCCAAAGGCTTAGCCGCCATTTGATGTTGCCGATTTGCACCTCTACCTTGCCCGACACGTTGGACACGTAGCAAGGAATCCACAGTTATGGAAAAGGTGGCCAGAAGGAAAGAATTGGTGTGGCTGGCCAATGCACACAAGTCTGGTGCTCGATCCGAAAGACGTTGCCCATCTCCACGAGATCCACAGGAGTGGGGTAACTGACTCGGAGGGTGCGCTCCCGCAGGCACGCACCCTCCATCAATGAGGCCGTCAGTTACTCGGAATCCTCGGCGAAACAGTTGCAGCACGGATAGCAGGAAACACCGTTAGTCGCCGCATCGGCGCCGCGAACGCCTTCCACCGTGAGCATCAGTCGACCAATTGATGGGGCGGCGGTGGGCGTCTGGATAGCTAATGGCATGGGAACTCCTTGGCGCTTGATTGGCTTGGACGTACCTTAACTATGCACCCCACAAAAACTATGCACCCCACAAAAACTATGCACCCCACAAAAACTATGCACCCCACAAAA
>CAZKFI010000046.1:0-18703 GCA_964551975.1 uncultured Bifidobacteriaceae bacterium
ACCGCGATACAGGGAGGCCTCCCAGCCATGCAGATCCTCAGATTTCGGGGAGATGGCTGCGGTGAACTCCTTGGAGATGGGCTTCTCGTCGATTGACACGGCAGCAGCGGGTAGCGCAGCTATCACGGAAAGGGCATGGGAGAAGCCGGCAATCGCTGCAGCAGCGAAAAAATGCGTCGTTTTCCTACGTACCTGCATCAACTTGCGGGCGATGGATCGTTTTGCTCGTGCGTGGTGCATGAAACCTCACTGACTTGACGTTGGCCTGGGACCTCGCTGGTGCGCTCACCAGGGGTGTATGGAGCAAGGCCTTCGATGGTAAGCGAAATTTCAGTGCACTCCGACCATGCGCATGGTCACCCACGTGCAGGCAGTGCTGACTAGAAGGCTCGCACTGGGCGAACGTAGTGGCTGATCGATTTACTACTGACGTTGGCGTTACCCGTGGGTGGAAACAGAATCCACGCTTGGGTTGGGGTGAAGTCCACTGATGCACCCATCGCTGGGTCACTCTCCCACTGGGAGGAGGTCCACATAGCATCACTCGGTAGACCTGGGCTTCCAGCGCGTTGCTTCCACAGCAGGAGCAACTCACCCTTGGATGGCAGATACCAGTTCGACTGACCACCACCCCGATAAGCCATGGCCTTACCGGCGGCACTCGCAGTGCCACACTGCTTAACGATCAGCATCGAATTCCTTTTGCCTGAACCAACGCGCGTACCGGTATCCACTTCGGTGCCGTGGCCGGGCTGCTTTCTGCTGCACCACTGCACCTGTGGATCTCCCGACGAACCGGCCCAGGTGGCCGGCGCAACTTCGAGATAGCGACCCCAGGCCTGTCGAGTTCCGGCGTCGTAGAACACCACACCACCACCCGGCCCCGTATCACCGATGGCGCACACCACCTGTTGACCATCGCAGGTCGCCGCGTGCGCTACTGGCGCGACAGGAATGGCAAGTCCCATGGCGCCAAACGCGAGAGCGAGAATTCGGGACAGACGTCCTGCTGACTGCCAAAGTGGCTTCATCATGATCCTCGATAGACCGATAGGGACGCTAGGCGTTACGAGGACGCGTGCTCGTTCCTTGAAACACCTGCTGGCAGAGCGGAAGCGTACCCCTTTACTGCGGCTTAGCGCGGGTTTACTGCGGGCCGTCCTGAGTGTCGGGAAAGCGCAATCCCCAGTGTGCGGCTGGCAGATTCACGATGGCGACCACAGCCACGATAGGTAGGGCCAGCAGTGGCAGGACTGGCAACAGGCTTGGGGTTAGGAGCGTGGAGAGAAGGAGTTGGCCGACTATCAGAGGTAGCCAAAGGACCATCATCAATGCAATGCGATGGCCACGATCCGCCTGCACGGTGAGCAGGCATCGCTCGGTCACGATGGTCCACGCAGCCGCAGCGAGGGCAGCAGGAGTAGCCGCAACTACCAAGGGAAGATTCGCCGGCAGCACATGCGGCAAGGCAGCCGCACCGCATGCTGCCAGACCAGTGAAGGCCAGGACCGCTGGATGCGTGGGCCGCCGAACGACCTCACGCAGCCCAGGTCGCACCGGCACGTACGCTGCACCTGCGCTTGTCCCCGGCTCGTGGTGGGCTGATGATTGCAGCAAGACCTGCCGGGCCTGATCCAGGCGGGCGAAGTGCGCGGCATCACCCCCGGTATCCGGATGCGCGACCTTGGCCCAAAGCCGCCAGGCCCGCCGAATCGCATCGTCGTCTGCGTCGACGCCGATGCCCAGCAGTGATGCCGCCTGTTCGCGAGTCACCTCGGTCCTTGGGTGTGGGGCACTCCCCTATCTCAGCACCCACCTTCGAACTAGAGCTCAGCGGCACTGCGCGCGTCTGGCCGACCCAGGGGTAGCCTTCCGGCATGGACGCAGTGCCCGTCATGCGCACCAACGTGGTGGACGAGGCCACGATCCAGGAGTACAGAACGCTCGGTGCCACGGTGGTGCGCCAGGCCTTTACCGCCGATGAAATTGCCACCGTCGAACGGGGTATTGAGCGCAACCTCGCTGAACCGGGTCCAATGTTCAAGGTCGCCAGCCGAGACGATGACCCGGGTCGATTCGTTGAAGACTTTTGCAACTGGCAGCGCATTGATGAGTACCGGCAGATTGCACTGGAATCCCAAGCGGCTGACATCGCGGGCGCCCTCATGGGTTCCAGTGAGGTGCGGCTATTCCATGATCACATGCTGGTCAAGGAACCGGGCACGCGCCAGGAGACGCCCTGGCATCAGGATCAGCCCTATTACAACGTTGACGGCTTCATGAACTGCTCAATGTGGTTACCGGTCGATCCAGTACCGGCTGAATCGACTTTGGAGTTTCTCGCCGGCTCGCACCTCGCGGGTTGGCGTATGCCTCGAACCTTCATGGATAACCAGGCAAAGTGGTTCCCTGAGGGATCACTGGAGGAGCTTCCGGCGATCGAGGCTGATCGCGATGCCTTTGACATTCGCGGGTGGGCGCTGCAGCCTGGTGACGCGGTGTTCTTTCACATGTTGACACTGCATCACGCGTACGGCGTGCCCGGTGAACATCGACGACGAGCCTTCTCGCTTCGCTTCCTCGGCGATGACATCGTGCACGCACCCCGACCATGGGTGACGTCACCGAATTTCGACGGTCTGGATCTGCAGATTCCGGCCGGGGCACCCATGGAACACCCGCTCTTCCCCGTATTGCGGGTCAGCGCCTAATCGATGCTCGCCGAACTCTCCAGCCCGTAAGCATCGACCGCCGTCACCGCGTACCGCACAGCGCTCGACAGTGGTGCTGGATCCTCCCAGCGCATCGGTCCATCGGTAGCGCGCACGGTCGCCACGAGATTGCGGGCATCGGCGAAGTCACACGATTCAACGCGCTCACCGGTTATGCGATAGATGGCGTAGGACGTGGGCGGGTTCGCTGACTTCTGCGGCTCCTGCCAGCTGAGGCTAGATCCACTGCGCTTGAGCGCCTCCGGAGCCGTGGGTGCCTTCTCGGGCAGTTGGCCGATAAGGGGTGGCAGAGCCGGTCGCGAATACCAGCGTTGCACCAGTCGGGTCGTGCTGCCACGACGATCGGCTCGGACATCCTTGGCCGAGAAGTAGATGTTGCCGAGGACTTCGGGAAACTGCGCCGTGAAACGCTGATTTCCAGCGAACACACCTCGCTTGCGCCACCTTGGGTCATCGTTGCTACCTGCCCGATAGGTGGCCTCGCCCACGAAGAGCCCGACTCGGTGACCAGATGATGCTGCCTGGCGCACCTCCTTCACCCACCAGGGAACGATGACGGCGTAGTCCGCGATCGTGAATCCTCGCGGCCAGTACACCTGTGGTGCGACGTAGTCGATCCAACCTTCCCGAACCCACTTGCGAACATCAGCGAACAGGTCGTCGTAGGTCTCGACTCCGGCCCGAGTGGTGGAACCTTCCGGATCGGTGGAGGCATTGCGCCACACCGCAAAAGGAGAAACTCCGAACTGCACCCACGGTTTGGTGGCGTTAATGCGACCTGCGAGCTCCTGGATGAGCGCATCCACGTTGGCGCGACGCCAGGCAGCCCTTGATGTGGCGCTCGAACCATGGGCTGCAAAACTGGCGTCATCCTTGAAGGGCTTGCCGGATCCGGGGTACGGATAGAAGTAGTCGTCAAAGTGCACACCATCAAGGTCGTACCGCGTGACGGCGTCCATGATGGCATCGATGACGAACTTGCGTACCTGCGGATTGCCCGGGTCGTAGTACAGACGGCGATCCTTGGCGATGATCCAATCGGGATTCTGGCGAGCCGGGTGCGAAGGATCCAGGGAATTCAGATCGGCGTTCATGCTCACTCGGTATGGGTTGAACCAGGCGTGCAGCGCAAGATTCCGTCGGTGCGCCTCCTGAACCGCGAAGGCCAACGGGTCGTAACCCGGATCAGTGCCCTGCTTGCCGGTGATCCAGGTCGACCATGGTTCGTACGGCGACGGCCAGAATGCATCGGCTGCCGGTCGTACCTGCAAGATCACGGCATTAAAGTTGTTGCGCACCGCGAGGTCGAGCCAGGAGCGCAGTTCCTGTTGCTGGCGTTGCACTGACAGCCCCGATCGGGAGGGCCAATCGACATTGACCACCGTGGCAATCCACATCGCCCGGAAATCACGTTTGGGCATACGGATTCGCTCATCGCACTGCCCGGGTGCCGGTAGGGCAATCTGCCCAGGTTGAGCCAGGGCAGAAGAGCCCCCCGCGAGCGCACCGAGGGCGAGGGACCCCGACACAACGAGGCTGGCAGTGCTGGCAATGATGGCGATTCGCGAGATTCTGGCGATGCTGAGGAAGCGGGCAACGGTGACGACCCATGAGCGTGGCTGGACCATGTTCCCGTCACGCTACCTGACGCTGGAGCCCGCGGGTGCGCGCTGGGCTACGGAATGGGTTCCGTGTCCGGGCATTGGTGCAACAATCCAAGGGTGAGCACGTGGGGACCGCCGACTCGCGGGCGAGCCTCGGCTGATCCGGGGCCGCGCAGCAGTACCGGTTCGTTGCCTAAGGCCAAGCCAAATCCGAATCCGGGGGCAACCGTTCGCATCAACTCACATATTCCGCGCAGCCGCACCCAAGAGCCCCTTGATGCTCCCGAGCGGGACGGTCGGGATGTCGCTGGACGCAGGCATGCCGCTCCCACACCCACGTTGCGTCAACTCATCCCCCGACGGCCCAGTGCGCTGGCCACACTGGCGGCCACCGCGCTGATCTGGGTAGCAGCACTGTGGGCGGGACTGACTCTTGGTGCCAATGCGGCGAACTCGGATGGTGAACCCACTGAGGTGATCATCGCCACTTGGATGCGCGATAACAACCTGGGTTGGTTCGTCGCGCGACTGGAAGATGCCTACTACGCCTACGTCGACACTGCTGAGGTAGGTGGCACACCGGTGATTTCCGCTGATCTCACCGCCGAAGATTCCGCCGGCCTCGGCGCAGACGATGTGCTGGCGGCCGAGCCAGAGCCGTCGGCAAGCAGCCAGGTCGAGCACCTCGACCCCCCGAGTCCGATCGTTTCACCGGTCGACAATCCCGAACCCAAGGAGGGTGAGTGGCAGCCCGTTGGTAGCCGAGTTGCTGGCATCCCAGCGATCTATGTCACTCGAGTTCGGGCCGACAACATCCACACGTCCTACTACGCCTCAGTCATGTGGATCGACACGAAATTGGCGAAGTCGATGTTCGTTCCCGGGTACCAGGAACCGGGAGGACCCAACCCATTCAACGGAGCACTTCCGGAAACCCTGTGGCCTCAGGTGCTTGCGAATGTCAATGGAGGTTTCCGGCTAGCAGATTCCATGGGCGGCTACTACTACGACGGCCAGATGGTGAAGCCTTTGGTTGAAGGCAAGGCCTCCGCTGTGTTCACCAAGGACGGGAAGCTCAGTATTGGCAAATGGGGTCGGGATTTTGACCTCACTGACGAGGTGCTGGCCGTTCGCCAGAACCTCGACCTGATCGTTGATGATGGTGAGTCGATGGTGCAGAACGCCAATGACAACGTGGTCTGGGGAGCCACCACAGACAAGGAGAGCCTCGCCTGGCGCGCCGCGATCGGCGAGCGACCTGATGGCAGCCTGGTCTACGTGGGTTCGCCGTACCTGTCTGCAGAAGGTCTTGCCAATACGCTCGTCGGTGCTGGCGTGGAGCGTGCCATGGTGCTGGACATGAATAACTGGTGGACCGCTGGGTTCTTTTTCCGACACAAAAAGGACGGCACCCCGCTCTGCCGCAAACTTGACCCGGCGATCCAGGAGGACTGCGACCGGTTCCTCAAACCGTACAAGCGTGACAGTTTCCACTTCTTGGCTGCTGATGGCCTTGCCGTGAGCGGACGCGCAGGATCCACGAGCAAGAATAATCCGGGTCAGGAGTCGTAGAACAGTCGTTCCATGACCTGTCGGGCTCTCCTGGTAACGCGGCGATAGTCTTCAAGGAGCCGTTCCGGTTCACCGGGCGGGTACCCCATTGCGTGAGCAAGTGCAGACAACTCCCGGATGTCCGTGGGAACAATGTCTGACCCACGGCCACGTACGAGCATGAGCCCGTCGCGCACTCCTGAGGCAGTGATCCAGGCTTTGCGCAGAATGTCAGCATCACCGACAGTGATGAGGCCTGCAGATTGCGCGGCATCAAGTGCGGCAAGGGTGCCGGGGGTACGCAGACCTTGTTCGCGCGCTCCATGCTGCATCTGCAGCAGCTGAATCACCCACTCAACATCACTGAGTCCCCCTCGCCCTAATTTGATATGCAGGGTCGGATCGGTGCCGCGTGGCAGGCGCTCCGCCTCCATTCGTGCTTTCAGCCGGCGGATCTGCACGAGTTCCGAACCCGGGATGCCCTCCGCCGGGTACCGCAGTGGATCGACCAGGGCAAGGAAATCCTCACCCAGTGCTGTGCTGCCAGCGACGGGTCGCGCTCTCAGCAGGGCCTGAGCCTCCCAGGTGGACGACCACCGTTCGTAGTAGGCAGCGTATGAGGCAAGACTTCGTACCAGTGGCCCTTGGCGGCCCTCTGGGCGCAGGTCGGCATCGAGACCGACCGCAGGTTCACCGGAAGGTGCCGCCAACACAGCGCGCAGTTCCTCGGCAAGGCGAAATGCGGCAGCGCCAGCGGCTGCCTCATCGGCGTCCCGGTGGGGTCGATACACGAACATCACGTCGGCATCACTGGCCAGAGCAAGTTCGGCCCCACCGAAACGACCCATGCCGATAACGGTGAATTCCACAGGCAGATCACCGGGCCATTCACGCGCTAGAGACGTCTGTACGACATCCAGCGCTGCCGCGATGGTCACCTCGGTCAGTTGTGACATTGCCGATTGAGATCCATCAAGATCCACCAGGTGCAATACGCGTGCCGCGGCGATGCGTAGCAACTCACGTCGTCGCACACCGCGAATGGCAGCTACCGCCTCCTGGGGATCCTCATAACGCGCAGCAATCGATCGCATTTCTGCTGCGAGGGCCCCAGATTCCCTTGGGCGCAGATCTGCCTCGTCACCAAGCAGTGCGACGCTATCGGGTGCCAGCAGCAACAGGTCAGTCACGAACCTTCCGGAGGTCAGCAGAGCTGCCATTCGCTCCGCGGCAGCGGACTCGTCTCGCAATAGGCGCAGGTACCAGTGTGTGGAACCCAGTGCGTCGCTCACCCGACGAAAACCCAACAGGGCAGTGTCTGGTTCGGGCCCATCCGCGAACCAGCCGAGCAACACCGGTAGCAGGGTTCGTTGAATTGCTGCTCGTCGACTCACCCCTCCCGTCAAGGCCTCGATGTGTCGCAGGGCACCCACCGGATCCAGATAGCCCAGTGCATGCAGACGTTCTTCCGCTGCCTGCGCGGTGAGGCGGGCCTCGCCCGGCTCCAGTCGAGCCACCGCCTGCAGGAGCGGCCGGTAAAACAACTTCTCGTGTAGCCGCCGTGCAGAGCGTGCATGCTCCTTCCAGGCCAGATCAAGTTCTGCAACTGGATCAGTTCGGTAGCCGAGTGCCCGGCCAAGCCGGCGTTGTGTCGCTGGATCCTCAGGTACGACATGGGTGCGCTGCAGGGCCTGCAATTGGAGGCGATGCTCAAGTCGACGCAGAAAGCGGTAGGCATCAGCCATGGTCGCCGCGTCTTCACGTCCGACATAGCCCCAGGTGGCTAGGGCCTCCAGGGCGGTGAGGGTGTTACCGCTACGCAGCAGCACGTCACTTCGGCCATGCACCAACTGAAGTAGCTGCACACTGAACTCGACATCGCGCAGACCACCGGCACCAAGTTTGATTTCCCGGGTTGCGACCCGTGCAGGGATATGCGCCTCCACTCGGCGGCGCATCGCCTGGACATCGTCAACGAATCCTGGGCGCGCCGCCGCCTGCCACACCAGCGGCGCAATGGCATCGACATAACGTCGACCGAGGTCGAGGTCTCCAGCGGCTGGCCGAGCCTTGAGTAGAGCCTGGAACTCCCAGGTCTTGGCCCAACGCTCGTAGTAGCCAAGGTGCGAAGCGAAGGTTCGCACCAATGCACCTTGCTTACCCTCGGGTCGCAGGGCGGCGTCAACCTGCCAGATACTGCCTTCGGCGGTTGCCTGCCCGCATGCCCGAATCACGCCAAGTGCTAGCGACGTCGCCGAGCTCAATCCTGCTGCTTCATCCTGTTCCTCGACTTCGGCGACGAAGAGCACGTCGACGTCACTGACGTAGTTCAATTCGCGTCCACCGCACTTGCCCATACCGATGATCGCGAGCCGACAGGGCGCCGCCCCTGGTGGTAGGCCAGCACGTGCAATAGCCAGCGCGGCGTCCAGGGTGGCATCGGCGAGATCGGTAAGCCAGCCGGTGATCTCGCCAATATCTACCCGAGAGCAACTATCACGCCAGGTGATACCCAGGAGCTCACGTCGGTAGGCACACCGCAGCGCGTCCAGTACCTCCAGGTCATCACTGGTGGCTACCGGTTCCTGATCTGCTGAATTCGCACCAACTGCTGCTAGCAGGCGATCGCGCATATGGCGATATCCGGGCTCGGTCTCCTGCTCCAGTGCTTGCACCATCTCGGGGTGGCGCACAAGCGTGCGTCCTAGGGCCTCGGAGACTCCGGTCACCGCGGCCAGACGTGTCGCGAGTGCTTCATTGAGGTTCAGGCGCTCCACATCGGCCGATGCCATGACCTCGGTCACCAGAGTGAGGGCCTGATCGGGATCCGCAGCCGCCGCACATGCTGAAACCACAGTCTGCGCCCACTGCTGGTCGGTGCGGGAGGCGATGGTGTCGGAGAGCAGCTGCGCGGCAGCAGGGTTGGTGAAGCCCAAACGCGCTAGGTGCACATCGGACATGGTTCGCTAGCGCCCTACGGTCGACGCATCGCGTACTGCCAGACCAGATCAGCCCAGGCCCGCGTCATCGGTCGCCATGCCCGGATCAGTGCTGGCTCGGCGGCGATGACCTCAGCGGTGGCCGCGGTGGCACTGCGCCCAGACCGACTCAGCGCTGCATCAGCAACCTCAGCCCAGCTAGCGAATGAGGCAGCATCGACCTCCGGGTGCATCTGTAGCCCGTACGCCGTGTCACCGAGCCGAAACCCCTGCACTCGACACGCTTCGTTGGTCAGTAGCAGGACTGCGGCCTCAGGCAGTTCCAGTACGTGGTCCTGATGCCATTGCGCCGCCGGGATCGCATCACCGGGTGCCTCGATTGCACTGATGACCGGATCGGTGAGCCCGTCAGAGGTTCGCTGGACAGTGACAACCCCGATTTCGGTGGTGGGCCCAAGGTCGACTCGACCTCCCGCTGCCGCAGCAAGCAGTTGACCGCCTAGACACAGACCCAGAATTGGGACGCCACGGTCGACTGCGTCGAGCAACAGGGCCCGCTCCTGCACCAGCCACGGTGCCTCGACATCGTCATTGGCTCCCATGGCACCCCCTAGGGGCAGCACGCCAGCGACATCGTCCGGTACGCGCTCAGGTACCTCTTCGCCGGCGAATGCCTCCACGACCCGCAGTTGCACTCCGGTTTCCAGCAACCACTCGCCCACCAGCCCCGGCGGGTCGGTGCCATCGTTTTGCACCGCGAGCACAACAGGTGCTGGCGCCATTGCCCTGGGGTCCGTGCTGCTCATCTGCTGTGCGTGCGGCTGAGATTGGGTGGTCACAGCATGGGAAGGTACCGGTCGAGCTCCCACTGCGTCACCTGGCGCCGGTAGTCCTCCCACTCATCCTGCTTATTGCGCAGGAAGAAATCGAATACGTGCTCACCCAGGGTTTCCGCCACCAGCTCACTGCGCTGCATCGCGGCTATTGCCTGGTTCAGGCTGGCCGGGAGTGGCTCCATCCCTAAAGCCCTGCGCTCGGCAGGAGTCAAGGCCCACACATCGTCCTCGGCGCCTTCTGGTAGGGCGTAACCGTCGGTCACACCTTTCAGCCCCGCAGCCAGGATCACGGCAAAGGCCAGGTAGGCGTTGCATGCGCTGTCCAGCGACCGAAACTCGATGCGAGTGCTGTTCCCCTTGGCCGGTTTGTACATCGGTACTCGAATTAGGGCTGACCGGTTGTTGTGACCCCAGCAGATCCATGCCGGAGCCTCGGCACCTCCGGCCAGTCGCTTATAGGAGTTGACCCACTGGTTGGTGACCGCGGTGATCTCTGGGGCATGGACAAGCAGCCCGGCGATGAACGAGCGGGCGGTCTTCGATAGTTGATAGGGCGCACCCGCCTCGAAGAACGCATTGCGATCCCCTTCGAAGAGCGAGAGGTGGGTGTGCATGCCGGATCCAGGATGGTCCCGAAATGGCTTGGGCATGAATGACGCCGCCAAGCCCTGCTCGAGGGCAACTTCTTGCACGACCAGCCGGAAGGTCATCAGGTTGTCGGCCGTGGTGAGGGCATCCGCGTAGCGCAGGTCGATTTCTTGCTGCCCCGGACCACCTTCATGGTGGGAGAACTCCACCGAGATGCCCATCGCCTCCAACATCGTGATAGCGGACCGACGGAAGTCATGGGCGACACCGTTTGGAGTGTTGTCGAAGTACCCGTAGCGATCTACTGGCACAGGCGAACCCCCCGGTTCTACCTGTCCGTTGAACAGGTAGAACTCAACCTCCGGGTGCGTGTAAAAGGTGAACCCTAGGTCGGCGGCTCGGCTCAAGGTGCGCTTGAGGACATAGCGAGGATCGGCATACGAGGCACTGCCATCAGGCAGCAGGATGTCGCAGAACATCCTGGCGACCCCGGGACCTTCGCTACGCCATGGCAGCAATGCAAAGGTGCTCGGATCCGGCTTGGCCAGCATGTCCGATTCATAGACACGGGCGAAGCCTTCGATCGCCGACCCGTCAAAGCCGATGCCTTCGGCGAATGCCGCTTCAAGTTCAGCCGGCGCCACTGCGACCGACTTGAGCGTGCCTAGGACGTCGGTGAACCACAACCGGATGAACCGGATATCGCGTTCCTCGATTGTGCGGAGTACGTACTCGGACTGCTTGTCCACGGAACCTCCCTGCCCGAGTGACAGTCTGGCCTGTCCCGTGTTACGCACGGGTTAATCGCCCATTCCCTACCTGGGCGGATACCCTCCACGCGTGGCCCGTCTTCGGTTGAGTCTTGCTCAAGCCAACCCCACTGTGGGTGACCTGGCTGCCAATGTCGAAGCGGCCCTGCGGCTGACCCACCAGGCCGCCCTGGCGGACACCGACATTGTGGTGTTCGGCGAGATGTTCCTCACCGGATACCCGGTGGAGGACCTAGCCCTGCGCAGCAGCTTCCAGCAGGCCAGTGAAATGGCGCTGCAGGCTTTGGCAACGCGGCTCGTAGCCGAGGGCTTGGGCGAGATTGCCTGCGTGATCGGCTACCTGCAACCCGATGCCGGTGCAGGTCGGCCGGTCAACGCCTGCGCCGTGATCAGCGGCGGGCAGATCGTGGCGCGCTACGCCAAACACCATCTGCCGAACTACGGCGTCTTCGATGAACAGCGCTATTTCACTCCAGGGCAGCAGCCCGTCACGTTGCACGCAGGCGGCACCCGTATTGCTCTAGCGATCTGTGAAGACCTCTGGCAAGAAGGTGGACCGGTGACGTGGGCGGCCGAGGCTGGGGCAGCGCTGCTGTTGGTCATCAATGCCTCACCCTACGAACGGAACAAGGACGACGTACGCCTCGCCCTATGTCAACGACGCAGTCGCCAGGCAGGCTGCGTGCTGGCATACGTGAACATCATTGGAGGCCAGGATGAGCTGGTCTTTGATGGCGACTCCCTCATTGCGGCCGCCGACGGTTCTCTCCTAGCACGAGCTCCCCAGTTTCAGGAGGCACTGCTCACCGTCGATCTCGAACTGCCCGATGTTCCACCAAGGGACGCCGATATCCGCCTCCCCCTGCCGAACCGAGCAGGTTATTCAGCGCTGCCGGCCCCTACCCCTAGCCGGCTCGATGACGAAGCCGAGGTGTACCAGGCATTGACCTTGGGGCTGGCCGACTATGTGCGCAAGAACGGGTTCGCCAGCGTGGTCATCGGCCTGTCCGGAGGGATCGACTCGGCACTGGTCGCGGCCCTCGCCTGCGATGCCATCGGACCCGATCGCGTCTTCGGTGTCGCGATGCCGAGTCGATACTCCTCAGAACACTCCGTCGCCGACGCATATGAACTGGCGGAGCGCACCGGACTTCAGATCCGCACCGTGCCGATTGATCCCATGGTGCGCGCCTATGAGGAATCGGTCTCACTGACCGGGCTGGCCGCGGAGAACCTGCAGGCGCGGGTTCGCGGAACGCTCCTGATGGCGATCTCCAATCAAGACGGGCATCTCGTGCTCACCACGGGAAACAAGAGTGAACTTTCCGTTGGGTATTCCACGCTGTACGGCGACAGCGCGGGTGGCTTTGCGCCCATTAAGGACGTTCCCAAGACCCTGGTCTGGAAGTTGGCCACCTGGCGGAATGCACAGGCACCGGATGGCCGCGGACCGATTCCACCGAACAGCATTACCAAGCCACCCAGTGCTGAACTTCGACCAGGGCAACTCGATACCGATTCGCTGCCCGATTATCACGAACTGGATCGCATGCTTGAGGCTTATGTCAGCAACGACCGCTCTGCGGCTGACCTGGTTGCGGCCGGATTCGATGCCGTGCTCGTCCAACAGGTTCTACGCATGACAGATCTGGCCGAGTACAAGCGGCGGCAGTACCCCCCGGGGACGAAGATCTCGCTACGCGCATTCGGGCGTGATCGGCGGCTGCCGATCACGAACCGTTGGCGCGAGGGGACGAACCCAGCCCTTTGAGCAGGTGATCGAGGAGGGCCTCGGTGTTGACTTCGGGCTCGCCTATGCGGAGCATGCCGAGCCAGACCATGGGGCCAACCATGAGGGCTACGACACAGTCGATGTCCAGATCAGCGGCCAGGACTCCCGCGTCACTTGCCTGGACAAGGAGGCGGCGAAGGCGCTGCTGCCGAGGAAGCAGCAGTCGTTCTTGGACCAGCATGAGCAACTGCGGGTAGCGCTGCCCCTCGCTGATAACGCGCAGCATGATCCGACCATTCAAGGAGTCCGGCGTGCGCGAGCGAATTCGGGTCATGGTCACCAGCAGTGCGTGACGCAGTTCCTCCGGCGTGGCCGGTCCAGGCTGCTCCACCAGGTCCTCGTCCAGTCGCAGCAGGGCTCGGGAGAGCACCTCATCGAGGTTGGCATAGCGCCGGTAGAGGCTCGCCTTGCCCACCCCGGCTCGAGCGGCGATGGCTTCCATGGTGAGAGCCGCGAATCCCTCGGCTGCCAGCAATTCAAGCGCGGCCAACTCAATGGCGTCATCAAGTGTGGAACTGCGTGGACGGCCACGCTTGGTCGTAACTTCACTCACCGCGGTCATATTCCCCTAGGTGCGCTGATCAGGATCGACGTACTCTGCGTCGGCCTGGGCGGCGTACTCGCTGGACTCCTCCTCGATGCGGCGCTCGGTGCGGTTGGCACTCGGGTCAACCCCTTGCGGCTGCTTACTCGGGGGTTGCAGACTCGGCAGCCCAAACCCGACGAGGAGTGCGGCAACGACAACCACGACCAGGCTGATGATCGTGGCGGTGTGGGATGCGGAAAGGAAGGCTTCGTAGGCGCCACTTCGCACCTGATCGACGAGGTCAGTCGGAACGCCCATGCCAGCGGCACGATCCAACACCGCCGCCGTTGCCACGATGGACTCGGTCGCCGCGTCACGGGCCGGGAACGCCTGCGGCAGGACCGGGTCGAGGTTCGCGGCATAGCGTGTCGCCAGAACCGTTCCGATGATGGCAACACCGAGTGCCCCACCGACCTGGCGGACGGTGTTCTGCACTGCTGATCCAGCGCCGGCGCGGGCAAGCGGGAGGGAGTTCTGCATCACGGTCGAGGCGGGTGCGATGACATTGCCCATCCCGAAGCCGAAGACAAAGAAGACCAGCAGCAACACCCACACCGGGGTGTCCAGCTGCAGGAGCAGGAGCCCCACCAGTGAGATGGCTACGAGGATCAGCCCACCGGTCATCACCGGCCGATAGCCGAACCGCTGGACGACCGTGGCGCTGCGTGGCGCAGCAAGGAGTTGCCCCACGGCGAACGGCACGAAGCACAGACCCGCCGTGAGGGTGTCGTAGCCGCGCAGAATCTGCAGGTAGAAGGGCAGACTGAAGGTGATGCCGGAGAGGGCGAAGAATGCCAGGCTCACGGCGGCGAGGCTGATCGCGTACCCACGGTTGGCGAACAGTGAGACATCAAAGCTCGGATGATCACTTCGGCGCTCCAGCCAAAGAAACAGGGCGATGACGGCCAGGCCAGCGGCGATGGGGCCGAGGACCTCAACGTCGATCCAGCTGCGCGTGGCTGAGGCATGGATGATGCCGTAGATCAAGAGGACCAGACCGATAACGGAGATAATCACGCCGACGAAGTCCAGGCGCCGCGGTTCCGGATTGCGCGTCTCCGGCACGATACGGGCAATCCCGATGATGCCAACAACGACGATCGGCACGTTGATGAGGAAGACCGACCCCCAGTCATTGCCGGTCAGCCATCTGGACCAATCGGGGTGCTGCAGGAGGAGGCCTCCCAGTACCGGTCCGAGCGCAACGGCGGCTCCAACGGCACCGGCCCACATGCCGATGGCCTTGCCGCGTTCATGCGGAGGGAATACCACCGTGATGATCGCCAGGGTTGTTGGCAGCACAGCGGCACCGCCGATACCCATGATCGTTCGAAATCCGATGAGCATTCCGGCGCTGGTGGAGAAGGCGCAGATCGCCGAGGCGATGCCGAAGGTGATCATGCCGATGATCAGGACGCGTTTGCGACCGACGCGGTCCCCGATAACACCCCAGGTGAACAACAGTGCGGCGAAGGCCAGGATGTAGGAGTCGACTGCCCAGACGAGTTCGCCCTGGCTGATTGAAAGGTCCCCCTGGATCGTCGGCAATGCAATATTGAGCACGGTGTTGTCCAGCACCACGATGAGCAGACTCACCACCAGGACGCCCAGGATCGCCCACCGACGCGGGTGGCCGGAGCCGGATGTCATCCAGCCTTCCTCTGGCGTTCGCGACGCCCGCGACTGCCCCTTCGGTGATGCACCCATGGTTGCGCTCCCGTCTGCCGGAGGTCCAGTCTCGCCGTAGGCAAGCCACACCTCTTATATAGCGGCGTTACAGTTTCAGATACGGAACCGTACCGTATCGAATTTCACCTCCCCCTTGATCTGCCTGGCCCGCCCAGCTCTGGCATCATGGTCCCGTCCGGGGACCCCACCAGGGGCCTCGAGATTGGAGTGATCATGGACGCTCGTCCCTATTTCGCCCCCCAGCCTGACAGTGCCCCAGGGTCCAACCCATCAGCGGTCACTCGCCTGACGCTTCGGGACCTGCAGGAAGCCACCAATCAGGGGGAACGCTGGTGCATGCTCACGGCCTATGACGCCCTGACTGCTGGCATCTTCGATCAAGCGGGTGTGCCGGCGCTCCTGGTTGGCGACTCCGCCGGCATGGTGGTCTACGGATATGAGACCACCGTTCCGGTCACGGTCGATGAGCTCATTCCTCTCGTTCGGGCTGTGGTGCGAGGCAGTCGCCGAGCGCTGGTCGTGGCCGACCTGCCCTTCGGCTCGTATCAGGCGTCCGTTGAGCAGGCACTGGCCACCGCGGCACGATTCATGAAGGAGGGCGGCGCTCAGGCCGTCAAGTTGGAGGGCGGGCGCGCGGTGCTTCCGCAGGTGGAGGCCCTGTGCTCAGCTGGTATCCCGGTGATCGGTCACCTAGGTCTGACTCCGCAGTCGGTGAATCAGCTTGGCGGATACCGAGTCCAAGGTCGTGGCGAGGCAGGCGATCGGCTCATCCAGGACGCTAAGAACCTCGAGGCTGCTGGAGCCAGTGCAGTCGTGCTGGAGGTAGTTCCCCAAGAACTCGCGACACGAGTCTCAGACCTACTGAGCATCCCGACTATCGGCATCGGAGCAGGCCCACACACGGACGCTCAGGTTTTGGTGTGGCAAGACCTGCTGGGCCTTACCCCCGGCCCTGGCCCGCGCTTCGTACGGCGCTACGCGGATTTGCGCAGTCCTATCACTGAAGCGATCTCAGCCTGGACTGCCGATGTGGCGTCCGGTGCCTACCCCGGGCCCAGCGAGTCCTACAGCTGAATCTCGGTTGTGGGGGGCCTAGACGTCGGTGACCCGGAGCCCTGCATGAGCCTTGTAGCGCCTATTCATTGAGATCAGGTTTGCGGTCAGCGCTTCTACCTGACCGCAGTTTCGCAACCGACCCGCGTAGATGCCGCGCATTCCGGGAATGCAGGCAGCCAGAGCCTGCACCGTGTCGGTGGCCTCACGGTCGTCCCCGAGTACCAGGACGTCGGTATCTACCGATGTCACCTCATCGTCCAACAACAGCACAGCAGACACGTGGTGAAATGCCCCCACGACGCGTGTCTGCGGGAGTAGCCCTGCTGCCTGCTGAGCTGCGGAACCTTCTGGTACCGGCAGTGCGTAGCAGCCCTGCTTGTCGAAGCCCAACGGATTGACGCAATCGACCAGAATCTTTCCCGCCAACACATCGGCCAGGCTGCTCAGCAACTCACCGTGACCGTCCCAGGGCACAGCAGCAATGACGATGTCACTGCCCGCTGCACAGGCGGCGTTATCTGCACCGGTCGGTTGCACGACTGCCTGGGGCGCCAGCGTTGCGGCTGCCTGCTGGGCGCGAGCCGCGTCACGTGACCCAAGGGTGACTGCCAGACCAGCCATAGCCAAGCGCTTCGCCAACCCCCGACCCTGTTCGCCGGTGCCACCGAGAACACCAATCCGTAGTGCCTGCACGTTCGGAAGATCACGGGGATCCTTGGCTTCTTTTGCGTCCTTGGAACTGCCTGTTGCGGCCTCGGTTGTCATGAGTGGATCCTGCCAGACTTTGCCGGTGCGACGTTTTGTGCTGGACGTAACTCCGCTGCGGCACTCACCTGGCTTCCGACGGATCTTCGTCAGCGGACTCATCACCTATCTGGGATCGATGGTGACCACGGTGGCCCTGCCATTCCAGGTCGCTGAGGCAACGGACTCATTTGTCGCGGTGGGTGCCGTCGCACTAGTCCAACTACCGGCCCTGGCGTTCTTTGGTCTGCTGGGCGGATCGTTGGCCGATGTGATCGATCGCACTCGCATGGTGCTGGCCACTGAGGTCGGTGCTCTGTTGGTGGCCTGTGGCCTACTGATCAACGCTCTGCTGCCCCGACCATCGCTGGGTCTGATCTACGTACTGGCCTTTGCGGCGGCAGCAATTGATGGTCTCCAGCGCCCGAGCTTGGATGCGATCGTGCCGCGAGTGGTGGATCACCACCACCTCGCTGCCGCGGGCACGCTGATGACGCTGCGTTGGAACCTCGGGGCAATCGTGGGCCCAGCACTCGGCGGGCTCCTCCTGGCAGCCGGTGGCCCGGCCTTGGCCTACGGGGTCGACGCCGTCAGCTTCGCCGCCTCGGCTCTGGTCCTTGCTGGCCTCATTCGAACCCCAATACGCGGACAAAGGATCCGATCAAAGAACTCGACAGCAGCACTTGACCAGCTGCGCTCCATACGTGAAGGGACGGCCTACGCCCTGAGTCGACGAGATCTCCTCGGTACCTATCTGGTTGACCTCGTCGCCATGATCATGGCGTATCCCTATGCGCTGTTCCCCTTTCTCGTCGAGGATCTCGGTACCCCCTGGGCACTGGGGCTGCTCTATTCAGCCGGAGCCGTTGGTGGGCTCGCCGTAGCGCTCAGCAGTGGATGGGTTACCCACGTGCATCGACATGGTCGGGCAATCGTGATCGCCGCAGCATGCTGGGGGGCAGCCGTTGGCCTGGTGGCAATTGCACCCGGCATTTGGTGGGTGCTGTTGCTCCTCGCGATCGCGGGTGGTGCTGATGTGATCAGTGGGATATTTCGTGGATTGATGTGGAATCAGACGATTCCCGACGAGGTTCGCGGTCGACTCGCCGGAATTGAGCTGCTCAGTTACACGTTAGGCCCGCAACTCGGGCAATTTCGCAGCAGCATGGTGGCTGCATCGACATCACTGCGTATCTCGCTGGCTTCCGGTGGACTGCTCTGCGTGCTCGGAGTCGCGCTGACGGCCTGGTGTCTGCCGGCGATGTGGCGCTATGACTCGCGAACAAGCCCGCATGCACTACGACAGCGCGAACAACATGAAGATCGTGGCCGTGATCACCTCACCTGAGCCAAGTCACGCGCTCATTAGCACGAAAAGTTGAGAACAACAATGTGCGACACGCAGCATCAAAGTGGCATGAATATCCACAAGTTTTGTGGAATCCTCTGACACAGTTCGACAGACGGACTGTGCATCCGAGCACGGTCCGACGACACGGGAGGCAACGTGGCGGTTGCAAAGAAGGCTGCCAAGAAGGCTCCGGCAAAGAAGTCGGCAGCCCGGAAGGCAGCAAAGAAGGCGCCGGCTCGCAAGGCAGCCAAGAAGGCAGCCAAGCGGCCAGCGAAGAAGGCGGCGAAGAAGTCCGCCAAGAAGGCAGTGCGCAAGTCGACCAAGAAGGCTGCGAAGCGGCCAGCAAAGAAGGCGGCAAAGCGTACGGCTAAGAAGGCAGCGAAGCGGCCAGCCAAGAAGGCGGCAAAGCGCACTGCCAAGAAGGCTGCGAAGAAGGCAGCCAAGCGGCCAGCAAAGAAGGCCGCG
>CAZKFI010000047.1:0-13355 GCA_964551975.1 uncultured Bifidobacteriaceae bacterium
CTTCTCACACGAACATATTCGGTCAGATGATCTGCTCTTGCCTTGCGGACGACAGCGAGTAAGCGACTCCGACTAGGGTTCACGCACACCGTGTGTGGTGATCACTAAGAAGTGCCCAATCCTTGGGCCCAACGAGAGGGGCCCTATGCCCACCGAAATCTCTACCCCAGCCCCCGTCGCGGCAGTCGAGCGACTTACGCTCGCGAGTGAGGCTGTGCGCGGCGCCGAGCAAGCATTTTCCATGGTCCCCATATTCGGGTGCTCTTGTTTTGCCGATGACGTTGAGTAATTGACTCGTCTGAACTAAGTGGGGTGCCCACCCGCAGGCGCGCACCCCACTTAGTTGGAGCGGTCGACTACTCGCTGTCGTCCGCAAAGGGAGTTAACAGTCCGATTTGCGCAGCATCTGCGCTGCGACGTGCATCAACTGCGAGCGTCAGACGGTCAATGGACGCAACCGGAGAGGGAACTGCCACTGTTTGGGGCATAGCGACCCCTTGAGTCAGGACTCCCGGATCGGAGGGCCACCAGTATGCGCCCACCCTCCGGCTGGCTGGGAAATGTGGATGCCGTTGCAGGGTGTGGCACGCTCACCCGGGCTGCAACAGCCCCATTCGTTTATCTTTCAGGCAAATGGATGTGGCTGCTTTGCGGACGATGGTGAGTAGTCGACACGTTGAGAGAATCGGGGTACCTGCCCCCGGTATACGTGGAATATTGGGTCCACCCCAGTCCCGGCGTCTGATGAAAGGAGCGGCATGCCCAGCAACATTGCTAGCCCGGCCCCGTCCGCGGCGGTTGACCGGTTGACCTTCGCAAGCGAAGCTGTCCGCGGCGCCGAGCAAGCATTCACCGTAGGCAATTCATTCAAGTGCGTGTGCTTTGCCGATGACGCCGATTAATTGCTTCACCTGACCAACTTGGGTGCGAAACCAGTGAGTGCGCACCGCACCGCAAGCACATTCTGACTCGACGTGATGGAGGGTTTGAGATGCCCAAGCATGACGCAAATTCCCCGGCTACTAGCCAACCGATCATTCGCCTTTGCCTAGGTGTGAGCAGCGTGCGCGGGGTCAGCTCCTCGCTCAATCTGCCGGGCCAGTGCATGTGCCCCTGTCTCGCCGACGATGCTGAGTAGTCGACTCGCCTGAATGATTCGAGTGCGCAACTTCGGCCGCGCAATCGCCCTCGTTGTTGGGGTCCTTGTGTTGGCCGTTTGGGCGGTGCATACTCCAAGGAGTCATTTCCTGGAGTTGTTGCTTAAGGAGTGGTTATGCCAATGGATATCCAAGTTCCTGCCCAGGCTGCGTCAATTGATCGTTTGACGCTTACGGTTGAAGATGTGCGCGGCGCCGATGCCGCCAGTGGCTGTTTCTTCTGCCCTTTGCTCGTAGCGTTTTGTGCCTGACCTAGCCGGATGATTGGGGAGCGTGCCTTGGGGTGCGCACCCCATATCTGCGCGAAAGTCGAATGCTCTGGAGCCCGTCCCGTTCATCAGCGGCTGTGCGTTGATGGCGACGGTGGTTGAGTCAGCTCCCTGAGGTCGGTGCCTGAAGAGCGACAGTTTGAGTCTTGCGCACGCGACCGCGCGACCCGAGGAGTGGAATGGACACCACACCGGCGATGGTGACACCCACCGCGGAGATCCGCAGTGCATCGGTGACACCTATCAGGTAGGCCTGCCCGGCGATGTCGGCCGTCTGATCCCCATTGCTTGCCCGGATCTCCGGGATGGCACCTGAGATCACCTCATCGGAGAGCGAAGCTGCGTTTGGTACTGATGCCGAGGTAGCGTCCCACGCATTCAGTACTTGATTTGCAGAGATGGCACCCAGGACAGCGATACCGAGCACTGCTGCAATGGAACCGATGAGGTTGAGGAATCCGGAGATCGCTCCCACAGACTCCCGAGGGACCGCGCCCATGGCACCGGCGCTCACCGCGGGCATACCGAACCCAAGCCCGGCACCCATCACCGCCGTGTAACCCGTGACCGTGAGGGCTCCGGTGGTTGTGTCGATGAGGGACAGGCCGAATAGGCCGAGTGCTGTCAGGATCAAGCCGATCGCGCTGGTGAGCCCAAGGCCGAGTTTGGCCATAACTCTGGGAGAGATCGGGGAGAAGATCACCAGCATGAGCGACGCACCAAAACTCACGGCACCGGCGATCAGTGGCGTCAAACCCAGCACGTTTTGCAGCAGCATCATCAATTGCAGCATCGCTCCGGCGAGCACCATGCCAAGAAGGGCAAGGAGGACGAGGGTCGCTGGGATCGGAGCAACGCGCAACGTGGACCACTGGGTGAGCGGATTGTGGGAACGCCGCTGCTCCATGGCGAGCGCAGCGACGACCAGCAGACCGAGCAGGATCGGGCCCCAGACAATCGGATCGGTGTAGCGGTAGTTCTCCAGGAAGCTCAACCCACCGGCGATGAAAATCATCGCGATGGTCAGGAGCGCGGCGCCGATGAGATCCACGCGCTGCGTGCTCTTCGCGTTCTCTGGCGTGTCGCCTGGTACTTCCTTGATCACGAGTGGGATGACCAGTGCCATCAGGATCACATTGATGCCGAAGACCCAGCGCCAGCCAAAGGCCGAGACGAGGCCTCCACCGATGAGTGGCCCCAGAGCTGAGGCACCCGAGGTGATGGCTGTCCATAGGCCGATGAGCCGGGGGATTCGCTCGCGGGGCACCATGGCTACGAGCATGGCGAGGGCGAGGGTGCCCATGGCGCCCGACCCGATGCCCTGTAGCGCCCGGCCGAGGATCAGCACGCCGATCCCTGGTGCGAGGGCGCTGATAGCAGAACCGACGACGAAGGTCGCGGTGCCAATCAGGTAGAGCCGCCGCCGCCCTATGCGATCACCTACGGCACCGAACGGCACCGCGAGTGCTGCGCCGGCGACCATGTAGGCGATGACGGCCCACTGCAGAGCCATCATGCCGACGTTGAAATCCGCCTGGATGCTGGGCAGCGCCACAGTCATGACCGACAAGTCCAGGCCCACCAGGAACTGGCCCACGGCCAGTGCGAACATGGCGACGGTCGACGCTGAGCGCACGTGTTTCTTGCCTGACTCCGGAAGGCTCACTTCTGCATCATGGTGCACGAGGGCTCACGGGTTAGCGGTTTGGGTGAAAATCCGGCTGCAGGGCTGGTGCGGTGTCCGCTGCTCTTCAATGCACTGAACGGCAAGGAACCGCACTGACCATGCTGAATCGTTAGCTTGAACTCGCATGCCGCTTTTGGGCGGGTTGTCGGGCTAGGGTTCCAACATGGCCGGTGAGCATCTGGCGCATGTGGAGGACGCTGAGTCCCTCCGTCAACCAGCGGCCGCTGCGGCAGCCGCCTCACAAGATGCCCTGCCTTTGGGAGGCCAGTACGCCGGTCGGCCCGCTATCGACGCCCCTCCAGCTCAGCTGCCGCGGGGGATCACCTCGCAGCGCGCCCATGAGGCATACCAAGCGCACCGAGCAGAACGTATGAAGTGGCGTGGGGAGAACACCAAGGGCTTCGATGCGTCGCAGATGGGTAACGGCGTACTCGATGCGGCGGCCAGTTCGCTGGCTCATGAAGCGGGCGATGACACCAATGAGATGGGCTTGAAGACCGGTGTCAAAGGTGGCGGTGTCGCGGCTCAAGCGGCAGACCTTGGGATGAGCCTCGGACATGTCGCGCCGGTCAGTCCGATCGGCAGTGCGCTGGCCGCCAAGGGCTTGATCCGTGATGCCGCTGATGCGTACCGCGAGCGGGACGGCGGAGCGCATATCGAATCGATCGCCCGCGCTCAACATGACACCAGGCAAGAGGTCAATGCGGTGCGTGAGCAGTACGCCGCAGCTGAGGAGTTTCGCAAGACGCATGCGAGTGAGCCACGCACAGCAGAGAACGCCGACATACATGATTTGGCTGGCAAACTGCGTGCCCAGGCGAACTTCGCGAAGGCTCGGGTTGGTGTGCTGGGTGGCATGAAGGTCGATGCCGCCAAGCGCGACCAGGGCATGAACAGCAACCCGGTACGTGAAATGACGAAGAGTCAGCAGGAGAACTTCGATGCGATGGCGGCAGACCCATCCAAGCGCGAGATTGGCATCTCAGACGTGGTGGGAACAGTCGCCCAGAATGTTCGCGGCTCCTCCGAAGCGCTAGAAATCGCATCCCTTGCCCAGATTCCAGGCGCGGGCAATTCGCAGAAGTACGTCGCGAGCGGGCAGCGTGCCGCCGCCGCGGTGAGTCATGCATCAGATGGCGCTGCCGGCCTAGTCTCCCTCGCTGGACCTCAGGCCAAGTTGATCTCCGCGGGTGCAGGGGCTGCCGGCGTCCTTGCGGCCAACTTGGGCCAGGCCGCAGCCGGACCGGCAGCTGCGGCGCAGGACGACCGAGACATGGCACGGGAGAAGCACGATGTACTAGATGCTGGCAACGGCCTCGAGCAGGTCGCGGAGCGCGGCTTCCGTCCCGAGCATGTCGAGGCGCAGCATCCCGTGTTGCGCACCTTTGAGGACCCGGACAAGCGCGGCTACCGGGAGCGCATGTCGGATTTCGCCTCAAGCTCGTGGGGCAAGATCACGTCCGGTGCCAGCGCTGCCTGGGATGCCACGAAAAGCGCTTGGCGCTATGCCCGCGATGCTTTAGCCCCTGGCGCCCGAGCGTTGCACAGCGGGCTCGTGTCGGCGGGGCGTGGCATCGCTTCCGGGGCGCGGTCCGTGGGTAGTGCGATTGCTGGCGGTGTTCGCGCCATAGGCGGGGCAGCGGTCAGCGGCGCCCGCAGTCTCGGTGGAGCCGTCATCGGCGGGATGCGCAAGCTAGGCGGCCACCTCATCAGTGGTGCCAAAGCACTAGGCCGCGGAGCCCGACGCTTAATCGGCCGCGGCGCACCGGCCTAGTCGAGAACGGTACGCCGAGGCCCGATGCCCCAAGCCAGGTAATTCCACATCCAGTCGGCGACCACGCTGATGCGGTTGCGTCCCCCGGCTAAATAGAAGACGTGCAGTGCGAGCCAGGTGAGCCAGGCTGGTGTGCCGTGCATGCGGAAACCATTGGGTAACTCGACCACGGCTCGCCGTCGACCGATTGTCGCCATCTGACCTTTGTCTTTGTAAGTGAAGGGTGTCGGAGGTTTACCGGACGCGACGGCACGAATCTGCTTGGCGATGTGACGGCCCATCTGCATGGCGACCGGCGCGATCATCGGCAGGGTGCCATTGCCGGCTGGGAAGGATGCGGAATCGCCTGCGACCCAGATGCCATCACGAAGTTGCAGAAACTTGTCGACCTCTAGGCGTTGCAGTCGGTCGTGCTTGCCGAGTGCTACCCATTGCGGAAACCCGGAGACACCTGCCGCCCAAATCACGGTGCCTGCAGGGAGCGTCTCACCACTCTTGAGGTGAACTGCATGGGGTTCAATCCGATCTACAGCCTCACCGACGCGAACGATGACGCCAATCTGCTCCAGTTCCTCCTTGGCGTGGGCACTTGATGCTTCAGTGAACGACGACAGCACTCGGGGTGCTGCCTCGACCAATGTCACGGATGCGCAAGTCGTTGATTGGGGATATTCGCGGCGAAGCCCTTTTTGAAGTTCCGCGATCGCACCGGCGAGTTCCACTCCGGTTGGGCCACCACCCACAACCACCACACCCAGCATGTCTTGCGCGATATGACCGCTCTCCACATCCTCGTAGGCCTGCAGCAAACGGTGACGGATCTGGCGAGCCTCGCGGATGGACTTCATCTGCAGGGCATGCTCCTCGACTCCGGGTACACCGAACGATGTGCCGGTACTGCCTACGGCAAGGACCAAGTCATCGAAGGGAAGGTAGGTGCCGTCCTCCATGCGGACTGTGTGTCCGCTGGCGTCGATATCAGCTACGACGCCGCGCCGAAAGGTAACCCCTTCGACTGCTGCCCTTACCGGGTAGGCGATGTCATCCTCGGGCAGGCCACCGGTGGCAACTTGATACAGCAGTGGAGAGAACAGTTGGTATGGATTCTTGTCCACGACGGTGACAGTGATTTCCGGATGGCCGGCCAGGCCACGAGCGCAGGCCAGCCCAGCAAAGCCGGCTCCCACGATGACCACGCGGCGCGGTGATGAGTTGCCGTCGGCATGTTCCGCTGACGGGGCGGACTGCGTCATCTGGGCCATGTGGGGAGCGTAGGTCCATCAGCCCTTCGACGCAGCGCAGTGACTACGCCAAGGTCTTTCCGGGAGCGCAGCACCACAAGCAGGCCTGGCTCATCGTGCCCCAAACGTCAGTGGCCTGCATGCTCGGAATCCTTGGGCAGCTCGCGTACCGAGATCCCGGACTCCGTCTACTCATCGTGGGCGTGGCATCCTTCCCCGTGCAGTTCGACGAACTGCTGGTCGCCACGCTACGAGGGGTCTGGCGCGCTCCAACACAGGCCGTGGAGTGACTTGACGACTAAGTCACATTGTGGAATAGCCCGGGAGCATTCGTAGGATTCCGGGGCGCACCGGATTCTGCTGCCACTGCTGACAACTTGGATGGTTGACGGCACCAGTGCATCCATCACGACCTCAGCACCTTGTCCAAGGACTTACCTCGTGCCAACTCATCGACAAGTTTGTCGAGGTAGCGGATCTGCCGCATCAACGGATCCGGCACCTCTTCCACGCGAACGCCACAGACCACGCCCGTGATGAGATCAGCGTTCGGGTTCAGTTGCGCAGCGGCGAAAAAGTCTTCAAAGGTCGTTTCGTCATTCAGGTACTGACGCAGCTGAACCTCGTCGAAGCCAGTCAACCAGCAGATCACCGTGTCCAACTCCTGGACGGTGCGACCCTTCTTTTCCAACTTGTTCACGTAGTGGGGATACACCGAGGCCACACTCGTCGTGAAGATTCTGCTCACGGAACCAGAATAGGTTGCGTCCCCATAGAGCGTGTCAGCCGCGAGCTCAGCGCACTTGCCTACTCAGGAAAGTCGCTCTCAGCACCTTCGTGACATGTAGTGTGCCCGCATGGGCTACTTCTCAGACAGTTATGTTGGTGATGTCTGGGGCTATGAAGGCATTCAAACGTTCGGTGGGTTCCCGCATCAACCCTGGCAGGAACTACCGGAACGTGGAGTTGACGTCGGCATTCTCGGAATTCCCTATGACAATTCGGTAGCCAATCGACCTGGCTGCCGGTTTGGGCCGCGAGCGCTGAGGAGCGCCGCATTCACCTCGGGGTACCACCATCTGGCGTTAGGCATAGATATCCAGGAATGGCTGACCGTAATCGATACCGGCGATGTGCATTGCCCACATGGTTTAACTGAGGTGTCGCATTCGAATGCATTCCTTGGTGCACGCGAGGTAGCACGTCGCGCCGACTTTTCGGTGTTTCTTGGTGGTGATCACTCCATCACCTGGCCGACGGCGGCTGCTGTTGCTGAGACCTATGGCTGGGGCGAGCTGGGACTCATTCATTTCGACGCGCACGCTGATGCTGCAACTGAGATGGATGGAAATCTCGCCTCACATGCCACTCCAATGCGTCACCTCCTTGAATCGGGAGCATTGAAGCAGGGGCATTTCGAGCAGATTGGTCTGCGTGGCTATTGGCCACCTCCCGAAGTTTTCGAATTCATTGAAAGCCAGGGTGGTCGCTGGTTTCTGATGGAGGATGTGCGCACTCGGGGGATTGATGCGGTACTTGACGACGTCATCGAACGCATGGTGCGCAACTGTTCGGCGGTCTATCTCTCAGTGGATATCGATGTACTTGACCCTAGTTCGGCTCCCGGGACTGGAACTCCTGAGCCTGGTGGAATGTCACCTATTGATCTACTCCATGCAGTTCAGCGGATTGCATTGGAAACCCCGTTGGTAGCACTGGATGTCATGGAAGTTTCCCCGCCTTTTGATCACGCGGACGTCACCGTCAACAACGCCCACCGAGTGGTGTTTGAGACTTTGGCGGCCTTGGCCTACAAGAAGCGGGCGCTGGTTGGAGGTGCACCGCACCTACCAGGTTGTGCTCCGGCGCTCATACGTCAGCGTGAGGCAAGGGAGAGACCGGGTGGCTAAACCCACCGAAGATGACGACCTAGAAGCCTCGGTCGCTGAAGCCCAGGATCCGATAACGACACACGAACGCCTGCGTGAATTGGCACGGCACGAACAGGCACGAGTGCGCGCCGCCGTGGCCAGCAATCCAGAGGTGCTGCCGAGTATTCTCACTGCGCGATCTAAGGATGAGGACAAACGTGTGCGTGCTGCTGTAGCCGCACACCCACTGACGGCAAGTTCAACCCTAGACGAATTGGCCTACGACGAGGACTGGTCCGTACGCGCGGGTGTGGCAGCGAATCCTTCAACCGGTGACTTCACCGTCAGTGAACTCACTCGCGATGACGACGTTCGTGTTCGAGCAGCGGCCGCTGGGAATCCTGCCCTCTCCGGCAAGGACTTCAAGCGCTGCGGCGAGGATGATGACTGGCGTGTCCGAGCGACAGTTGCGGCGAATCCCGGGGCCTCCGGCTCCATGCTGACGCAGCTCTCCGAGGACAGCCACTGGCAGGTCCGCGCGATGGCCGCGAGTAACCCAGCCACCGAATTGGTGGTGTTACGGGTGTTGGCAACCGATGCAGACTGGCGAGTACGGGCTGCAGTGGCTGCCAACCGAGCCACACCGAGCGAGGTTCTTGCGGCGCTAGCTTTGGACGAAGACTCGGGAGTGAGAGCAGCTGCTGAGCGAACGTAGGAGATTGCTTTGTGCGGTGCATGAGGCCAGCGAGGCACATGTCTTCAGGCCACCTTTGGCGATAGGGAATAAATATCGCGCACTCAACGGTAACGATGCCAGCCCTAGGAGCCACTAGGAATCGTGGCGAGGGTGCCAAGCAGAATGACGATGAGGCCGATCATGCCGCGCCGAGATATTCGCTCACGAAGGATGAGATAGGAGAACAGCACCGTCATTGGCAGGCTGAGTTTGTCAATAGGCACCACGGCGCTGATAGGACCTTGTTGGAGTGCCTGGTAGAAGCACAGCCAGGAAAGTCCAGTTGCCAGACCGGAAAGCGCGATGAACCACAGATCCCGGCGCTGCAGGCTGCGTACCTGACGAAGGTCGCCGCTGATGGCGACCACGAGCCATGCCATCGCCAAGACCACGAGCGTGCGAATCGCGGTGCCGAGGGTGACATCGATGCCTTCGATGCCGATCTTGCCAAGGATGGCGGTCAAGCTGGCCAGCACGGCGGCCACGACCGCTAGCGGTAGCCATTGCTTGGTGGTGGCGGGATGCTCAGAGCGCGGGCGCCACTGCACAATCATGTAGGTGCCCAACACAATGGCCAGCACACCAGTGATTTTCAGCCCCCAGTTTGCGGTTTCCCCGAACAGGACGATGCCGAGCAGGACGGTGAGCACGATGCTCGCGTCGTCGATCGCCACGACCGGATTGACCGGTCCGACCCGCAAGGCGTGCAGATAGGCAAGCCAGGATCCGCCGGTGGCAAGTCCGGAGAGTACAAGGAAGAGCATGGGCAACGTATTGTCGGAGGGGAGTTCGGGGAGGCCGTTTCCGACGAAGACCAGTGACCACGCAAGGATCACGACGACGACTGTGCGCAGTGCAGTAGCGAGATTTGCCGAGGTACTTTGCATGCCTATCTTCGCCAGGATCGCGACCGCTCCGGCAAAAAATGCAGAGCCGAATGCCCAGGCGATCCACACTCCGTGCCCTCCTTGGACTGGACCAGACGCAGGCCTGGCGAGCGGCTCACTTGGATCCCGCTGGATGCATCATGGCCTGGAACGAATCTGCCCTGGGATGCGTCGGAATAATCGGGGATAGGGGTTTCTCCTACTGCGGTGACGAATTGCGCCTGGGAGGGCATATGGGCATGCGAGACCGAGCCGAAACCATCGCGGGATCGGTGCGCTCAAGCCAAGGGCGCTACCCGCTAAGTAAGCGTGTGCTTGCGGTACCGGCCATGGTGTGGGCAACACTGCGCGGGGGCTGGCCCGGCGCCCCGAAGGCACGGGTCTTTGGGGGAATCGTTGGTGTGGCTTACGTCCTACTTCCCATCGACCTCATGCCTGAGATCCTGCTCGGCCCATTCGGGCTCGGGGATGATCTGGCCATCGCGGCAGTCTCCGTGGCGGCCTTGCTGAGTGCTGCTGAGTCCTATCTCGATGCGAAAGGTTCCTACCCAGGTCTTGATGGTGCAGAAGTCGTGCCCGGCACGGTGATCAGCCGGCAGGAGGAACAGCCCAATCCCTGAAGTCTCTGTCGCTTCACTCAATGTGAGCCGAGACCGTGCATGGCGGCTCCTTCTCGGGATATAACGGTGTTCGTGCGTCAGGAGTTCGCCCGTCAGGAGTTTGCCAGGGGACCTCAGGCTGAGATTGCCTATCGCTATCTGCCTGGTGAGGGAAGTCCAGTACTCCTAGTGCACGGCGTAGGTGCCGATCTGGAGACCTGGGGGATGATTCCCGCGCAGTTGCAGGCGGGTGGCCGGGCGGTGCTCGCCGTAGACCTCATTGGGCACGGGGCGAGTGGCAGCGCGGGCGGGGACTTCGGTTTAGCGGCCCAGGCGGCTCTCCTTCGAGATCTCTTGGACCACTTGGAGTTCGACCAGGTGCATCTCGTCGGCCACTCCGTCGGTGGCGGGGTCTGCATGCAGTTCGTCTCCGAGTCACCGACACGGGTGCGTTCACTCACCTTGATCTCCAGCGGTGGATTAGGTCGAGAGGTGTCCGGCTCGCTTCGAGCCGCGCTGCTGCCTGGATCCAATTCCGCGATAGGTGTGATGACCCATCGGGTCGTCACCGTGCCTATGCGCCAGATCATTCAGTGGTTCGCATCGAGGGGATTGAGCAACCGGGACTTCAGTGAACGCACGGTTGACGCATTGGAACGCCTGCAACACCGAGGCCGACGCACTGCATTCCTCGGCACCCTACGCAGTGTCGTCGGACTGAAGGGCCAACGCCAAACAGTGCTGGAACACCTCGACATCCTCGACCCTGATCGCTTGCTCATCGTCTGGGGTGAACATGACCCCATGCTGCCGGTGCTGCACGGCCAGACTCTGCACACCCTGCTGCCAGGCAGTCGCCTGGTGATCGTGCCTAAGGCCGGGCACGAGCCTTATGTCGACGAACCGGCCGTTATCGTGCGTGAGCTGCTGGCCCAGACAGAACCTGACCTACCTGGCTGGCAGCCGCATCGACCCCAGGTGGTCGCTACCTGACCTGACTGCCAGAGCCAGTGTCAGACCCCTATGAAACAACGGTTCCAGACAGCAACTGCATGCAGCCGCTGTCGCGCCTGGGAGACCGATGAAGGGGGTAGCCGTGGAATTACATGCAAAGCTCGACGTAGATCTCTTGGCCCTGCAACGAGATGACGAAGTTACCTGTCTGCTGACCTTTGATGCTCCAGTCTCTGAAGGCGGTGCCGATCGCCCTGGTGAGCATCTCATCGTCGTAGTCGATCGGTCCGGTTCCATGCAGGGTGCGCCGTTGTCGGCCGTCCGGGCGAGTCTGCACAGCCTGTTGGATCGAGTGAAGCCCCAGGACACATTTGGTGTGGTGGCGTTCGCTAGCGAAGCCTCCGTGGTCGTACCTGCGCGGCCGCTACGCGAACATGACCGTGCCACGGTCCACCGTCTTATCGACGGCATCACCGCGCAGGGTTCAACTGACCTTTCCGGTGGATATCTGCTCGGCTTGAGCGAAGCTCGCCGCCATCGTGGCGCGACCGGTGCCACCGTGCTGCTGCTCTCAGACGGACACGCAAACTCAGGAATCCAGGATCTCGACACACTCGGTGGGCTTGCTCAGCAGGCTCGCCACGAGCAGATCACCACCGGAACTGTAGGACTCGGTTCGAACTATGACGAGCGACTGCTCGCCGAACTCTCGCGTAGCGGTAACGGGCCACATCGCTTCGCGGCCACTCCTGACGACGCAGTTGCAGTACTCGCTGAGGAAGCGGGGGACCTGCTCAACAAGGCCGTTGTCAACGCCTTTCTCCGGGTACGACCAAGTAACCCAGCACTCGTCGATCACATCGGCACCCTGCACCATGTTCCGCGCTGGCTGGAATCCGACCCCGATGGCCAGAAGGTCGTGGTGATTCCACTTGGAGACCTCTACGCCGGTGAGCACCGTGAACTCCTGCTGCACTTTGATGTTCCTGCTGCAGCCACCCTGGGTGTCCACGAACTGGTCACGCTGCAGGTGGAATACGTCGCACTGCCCTCTTTGGTGAGCCAGCGGATCACCTGGCCACTCGTCGTCAACGTCGTACCCGGTGACGTTGCGGCAGGTCGCGTATCCGACCCAAGCGTGGTGACCTCACGACTTCTCGCCGAAGCAGCCCGTGCAAAAGACGAAGCGCATGAAGCCCTAGGGCGTGGGCAGGCGACGGACGCCGAACGTCTGATGCGGGCGGAAATCGACCGCTTGGCACAGGCCATGGAGGCGCTCCCCAATGACACACCGCAGATGCTGCGAGACCGACTGCTCGAAGAGCAGACTCAACTCGACAAACTGGCGCGCGGCGCACGCGACATGGATAGTCAGCTCGCGCGCAAATCGCTGACCGAGGACCTCCTGCTGCAGCAGCGCGGTAGAGATGATGTGCAGCGCCGAACGCGCGCACGCAATAAACGCGACTACTGACCGCTCCCGGGATCATGACAGGATTCCCTCGACGTGGATCCGTCAGGGAGGCTTCGTGCGCGCGATGAGCAGGTCTGGGTCAACCCGAGGTGTCACCGGGATACTGATCGGGCTGTGCGCTGTGGCAAGCACGGTCTTGGTCCTCGCCGAGCCGGTAGCGCAGGCTGCCTCGGGTCGCGTCTACATTTATCCGGCGGCCCCGATGGGATCCGTGACAGACGCCTACGTCGGCACGACGGTGGCCGATCCCTATCGGTGGCTCGAAGACTCCTCTACTGACCAGACGCTGGCGTGGGTGGGCGAACAGGCGAACCTGACCCGGCGTTACCTGGACTCCTTGCCCTCTCGACCGGACCGGCGTCGGCAGATTGATGACCTGGTGGACATACCACTGTGGCAGCCACCCACCCGAGTCAAGGGCCGCAGCTTCTGGCTTGAGCAGCCAGTCGATGTCGCGCAGCCAAGACTCATGTGGTCCGAGCCTGGTCGTTCACCTCAGCTGCTGATCGACCCGACATTGATCCAGGGGAATGGCCCGGTATCCATAGCCGAGTGGTCGCCGAGTCCCGACGGCAAGCTCGTTGCCTGGGCAGCATCGGAGAGCGGGTCGGATTGGCGGACCATCCGGGTGATCCGGGTTGCCGACGGCAGCTATCTGCCCGAGGTCATTCCGCATGCGCGATTCACGGAAATGTGGTGGTCCAGC
>CAZKFI010000047.1:13365-16265 GCA_964551975.1 uncultured Bifidobacteriaceae bacterium
AAGGGATTCGCGTACCAGGCCTATCCCGCCCCCGATGGGTTTGCAACCGCCGCGCTAGGTGCGCAGTTGCGCTACCACCGACTGGGCACGAGAGTCGAAGACGATGTCGTACTGATGGCCAATCCCGACCGTCCTCGCGACTACTACTGGATGTGTTGCCAGGAATCGACGGGCAAGGTGTTGATGGCGATTGGTCCCCAGCAGATCACGTATTCATGGACGCCGACTCTCGGTCCCGATTCTGTCGCAACTCCGCTGTTCACCGTGCCAGTAAACCCACTACCCCAGGTGTTCTACGTGGGTGACGGCTTCCTGCTGATGCGCGAGTATCAGGGTGCTGCGCGTGGGCGTGTCGTGCGCATTGACCTGGCTGCACCAGATCCGTCCCAGTGGACCACCATCGTCCCCGAAGCAGCAGACAACCTCACGGGAGCAGCGGTTGTTGGAGGCCGCATTGTCCTGACCTACCTGCGGAATGCTTCTTCGCGAATGCGGATCGTGGAACTTGACGGTTCCCCCTTCACCTGGGTCAGACTCCCGGGCCTTGGATCCATTGGTCAGGTTGGAGGCAGTGTTCGTGCGCCGATGGCAAGCTTTACCTACTCGTCATTCACTCAGCCTCCTGAGGTCCTCCAGGTGGACGTGCGCTCAGGTGCGGTGCGAACCTGGCGCGCACCGGAACTCACCTTCGATCCGGAGCAGTTCGTCACAACGTCGGTGATGGTCCCATCAACTGACGGCACTCCGGTGCATGCGTTCATCGTGCGTCGACGCGATGTGGTGCGGAGCGGGGATAACCCAACGATGCTCTGGGGCTACGGGGGTTTCAACATTTCATTGACACCGGAATATCGATCTGAGTGGCTGGCTTGGGTGCAGCGTGGTGGTGTGTTGGTCTACGCGAACCTTCGTGGTGGTGGTGAGTACGGCAGGGATTGGTACCTGGCTGGTACGAAACTGCAGAAACAGAGAGTGTTTGACGACTTCATCTCAGTGGCCGAGTGGCTGAAGCAGCGAAAGTGGACCAGTACCTCCCGCCTGGCGATCTCAGGACGGAGCAATGGAGGACTTCTGGTGGGCGCAGTGATGACTCAACGACCAGATCTCGCAGCCGTCGCGATACCGCAGGTGGGTGTACTGGACATGCTTCGCTACCAGAAGTTCACCGTCGGTGCCTCGTGGGCCCGTGACTACGGACGCAGTGATGATTCACCGGAGATGTTCGCTGCACTTTACGCATACTCACCCCTGCATAACGTGCGTCCAGGAGTGAAATACCCGGCAACCCTCATCACCACCGCCGAGTCCGATGACCGGGTGGTTCCTGCGCACTCCTACAAATTTGCGGCGGCACTTCAGGCCGCCAATGCCAGTGAAAACCCGATACTTATTCGCATTGAACGTGGTGCCGGTCACGGTGCGGGTGCATCACGCGCTCAGATGATCACCCAGCAGGCAGATTTGCTTGCCTTCCTGGACGCCAACCTCGGTATTGCACCTGTGATTCCGAGGCCAATCTTTCAACGTCAGGCGTCGTAGACCGCCACCACGATCGATGCCTTTAGAGGATCTGGCTCAGCGCCACCTTGTAGTCGTGCAGGTCGCGCCGTTCACTGATCCCGTTGATCACGCTCCAGTGCAGGTCGCCACTCTTGGTGAAGATGAAAGTTCCGCGGGTCGCGCAGCCTCGCGCATCATCAAAGACCCCGAAATCCCGAGCCACGGCGCCGTGTGGCCAAAAGTCACTCAGCAAGGGAAAGGTGTAGCCCTGCTGCTCCGCGAAGATTCGTAGAGAAGGCGCAGGGTCACAGGAGATCGCCAGAAGCTGCACGTTTTCGTTTTGGAAAGAGCTGATGTCGTCACTCAGTTCACAGAGCTCACCGGTGCAGGTACCGGTGAACGCGAAGGGATAGAAGGTCACGACCACCGCTTGGGTGCCGCGAAAAGACGAGAGGGTGACCTTGTTTCCGTTGTGGTCACTCAGGGTGAAGTCGCCGGTCATGGGTGGGATTTTACGGGGTGCTTATCCGTCGCTGAGGCCGACCCGGGAGTGCACTCGATGCAGCCAGGCTGGTGCCCACCAGTTAGCAGATCCTGCTATGCGCATGAAGGACGGCACCAATAACGCTCTCACAATGGTGGCGTCCACCAGGATGGCCACGGTCACGCCGAATCCAAGCTGCTTAATGCTGGTGACACCGCTGGAGAGAAACGATGCGAAGACGATCGCGAGCAGCAAGGCTGCCGCAGTAATGATGCGCCCCGTTCGCTGGAGTCCGAAGGCAACTGCATCAGTTGTTCCACGGCCATCGTCGTGCTCTTCCTTGATGCGGGAGAGCAGGAACAACTCATAGTCCATAGAGAGCGCAAATGCGGTGACTGCGATCAGCGCCACCATCGTGATATCGATGGTGCCCGTTGCGACGTAGTCGCCGGTGAGCCAGGTCAGGTGCTGTCCCTGGAATACCCAGACCAGTGCACCCAGCGTGGCGCTGAGGCTGAGCAGGTTCAGAATCACTGCCTTGATGGGTAGCAGGACGCTGCCGGTGTAGAGAAAGAGCACGATGAGGGTCGCGATGGCAATCCACGCGGCGATCTTCCACACATTGGCGAAGACGGCACTGGTGGCGTCTGCCCACTCTGCGCCCAGACCCCCGACGAGCGCAGTGTCGGCAGGTGCCGGCACTGCGCGAACTGCGGCCAACAGCTCCTCACCTCGGGGATCAATAGCGGGGACATCGGATGAAACACTCAGTCGCAGCGCGTTTTCCGACTCCCACATCCCAGCGATGGGATTGGGTGCAACAACCTCACCTGCCACGACCACCGAATTCGGTGTGAGGACCCGAGTCACCTCGGGCAGAGTGGAGAGTTCCTTGGCGTAGTTCTCTACTGCCACT